>CAZPIK010000193.1:0-7922 GCA_964586185.1 uncultured Candidatus Sumerlaeota bacterium
GCCAAGGCTTACTCCGAACTCGAGCACGAAGGGGTCGTGCGGATGGAGCAGGGCAAGGGCGTTTTTATCACCGGGCAGGTTTCACCGCTCGGCAAGAACGCCCGATCCGCGTTGCTCGGCGAGGCGCTCGACGCGGCCATCGTGCAGGCTCATCACTTCAAGGTGGGGCGCGAGGAGCTCATCCGACTTTTGGAACAACGATACGAAGCGTTTGAAGATCGAAAGGAGAATAACTCATGAGCGGGAACGGTGCGGAATACGCAATTGAGATCAAAAATTTGGTGCGACGCTACGGAAAGCTCGACGCCGTGAATGGCCTCTGCCTGAACGTGAGGCCGGGAAGGGTTCACGGATTCCTCGGGCGCAACGGCGCGGGCAAAAGCACGACGATCAAATGCCTGCTCAATCATCTCCGACCGACCTCCGGCGAAGTGCGCGTTTTCGGAATTGATCCGCGCAAGGACGAGGTCGCCGTGAAAGCGATGATCGGTTACGTGCCGGAAGTCGTCGCGTTTTATCCGTGGATGACGATCCGCGGGACGCTCGAATACGCGGCGTCGTTTCGTAAACATTGGAACAAAGATTTGGAAATGGACCTTCTGCGTCGGTTTGAATTGGAGGAGACGAAAAAAATCAAGGCGCTCTCGAAAGGGATGCGTTCGCAGGTGGGACTCATCTGCGCGGTTTGTCCTGATCCCGATTTGCTGCTGCTCGACGAGCCGACTTCCGGACTCGATCCGATTGTCCGTCGCGAATTCATCGAGACGGTGATCGGCGCGTATCAGGAAGCCGCACCCGACCGCCGGACGGTTTTCGTTTCGACCCACCTCATCAACGAATTCGAGGGACTGATAGATGAGTTCACGATCATCAATCACGGCAAGGCGATGATGACCTTGGAATCGGACGCCGCGCGGGAGAAGTTCAAAAAAATCAAACTCGTCTTCGCCTCCGATCCGCCGGAGATCAAGGAGGAGGGTTGGGTTGTTCTGCGCCGCTCCGAACGTGAACTCGATCTTCTCACGCACAGCTACTCCGAGAAGGATCACGCGAACATTCGCGCGTACTCGCCGGAATCAGTGATCATTGAACACCTTACTCTCGAAGAGATTTTCGTGGCGATTGGGAAGTCCAAGGGAAACATGTCATGAGTCCCCGAATACGAAAAGAGTTCCTGCTCTTGTTTCCCTACGGAGTGGCGGCACTCGCGATCATTCTTGGGATTGAGCCGTACCGATTCTTGGCCCAGCAGGGTGAAAGCGGCAGTCTGGCGTTTGTTATCTGCTTGCAATTCATGGTTTTTGCGCTCATGGGCGCACTTACGTTTGGTTTCGAGTTCGGCGAAAAGACGATTGAGCGACTGTTATCCAACCCCATTCCTCGCAGGAATATTTGGCGCGAAAAGATTTCCGTCTTATTGGGCATTGGCCTTTTGTGCATCATCGCCGATCATATTTATTTTCTATGGTTAGCTTCTTTTAGCTCGGGATTGTTACGTCGTTACGACGAATTTGCCGTCGGCATGGGTATTCTTGCCATCGGCCTCACGACTCCGACTTTGATTGTTCTCTATTCGCGTCAAACCCATACTGCGTTTTGGGCGGGGATACTTCTTCCGCTGGCCGTATTCATTCTAGGAGCCATTGCTTACGAACAGATAATCCTTCGTTACGGACCCGCTTTTATTCCGGCGTTTTTCAAATCACTCGGCCCAAAACGAGATCAAATGGTGTTTTGGGTCCTCGCCCCGTTGTGGTGCGTTCTCTGTTTGTTCCTATCGCACCGAAAATTTCTCAAGTTGGAGGTTTAGGTTGGTACCACAAACTTTGTGGTGCAGGTCGGGTCTACAGACCCGACGTCGGCTCAGGAGAGCCGACCTACATTACGAACTCGGACAGTAGGAAGATAAGCTAACATGAAAATCGCTCCTATCCTTCGCAAGGAACTCCATCTCCAATCCACGAACATTGGGATGGGGTGTACTCTCGTTGCGTTCGAGTTTCTGCTCATGATCATGGCGTTCGACTCCTCGCGCGTGATGGGAGCCATTCGCTTGCAAATGGGCGATCTCGTCCAGTATCTGCAATTTGGCGTCATAACACCCATGTTTCTGGTCTTGCTGCCGATCCTGATGGGGGCCGTCATGATGGGACGTGAGCGACAATGGGGCGTACTTGATTGGAATTTGAGTTTGCCCATCTCGCAGCATCGGCTTTGGTGGATCAAGGCGTTGGTTGCGCTGGGACTCACGCTGGGATTTGGCATAGCTTACACCGCGCTTGATGGACTCTTGATGAGAATCTTGGAATCGCATGGCGGCGGATCCATCTTTAGGGACGATGGAAAATTCTTCGGGGCGCTCAAGATTAACGATCTCTATCCTGCGACCTTGATGCCTCTTGTTTTGGGTTTAGGGGCAGTTGCGGGAACGATGTTCAGATCGGGTTATGTATTACTGATTGGAATTACGCCGCTCGCCGCTTTGTTATTCCTTCCCGAGCGGATTGTGGATCCTATGTGGATGTTGGTTCCCAAGGTATTGTTTTATCCCAAGTATTACCTCCGCCACGAAATTCATTATGCTCGATTTGCCTTGGCGGCATTGGCTTTATTGTTGTGGGCAGGTGTCTATTTTCGGTTCGAATTGCCGCGGTGGCGCGAAGTTTTAGCGGTTTATGCGGTTTGGATCGTCGCAATTAACGCCCTCGCGTTCGCGGCATTAAAATGGGAATTCCACGAATCGGAATGGGTCAGGCCATTCGAATCCAAAACGCCCGGAGTGGAGGCGCTGATTGGTTCCACGGACAAGTATATTGGGTCCATTTATAGGATTCCTGATTCGGAAAAACTCATGGTCAACCTTGCAACTCGCGATCAACTCGATCGGACAGCCAAGGGTCTCTCTTTTTATCAGAGCGGTGGCGAGATAGCTCCCATGACCCTCGTCGAAGTTAACGTCCCTACGGGAGATGTGTTTCAGCACGAAAACCTTTGGGGGCAGGTTGCATGGATTGATCCGAAGGGAGTGTATTTTAGCGTGGGTGATCCGTGGTCGTTTAATGCGCACGCATTCTTAGGGCGATCATGGGCGTGGCCCGCCTACCCACGCTGGATTGGAAAGTTCATGGGGCTTTTTCTCGAAACCGCGCCGCCGAAGCGAGCGCAATACGTTCCTCCCGAAGCTCTTCTCTCTAGGTCGGCGATCTCGCGTCAAACCTACGATTACTTTCGATCGGTGCCGTACGTATGGAAGGATGCCGGATACAACGGCGCCACGAAAGAGTATGACATTTCTCTCATAACCGGTTCGCAAGACCACATGACAGCACGACTCATTGAACGTGATGTAATGACTTATACGGGCGATGTTCGCGATTATTGCGTCTCGCGCGACGTGAAATGGTATTCGCGTTGGCCGGAGCGTTATCGCGAAATCTCAATCTACAATACGGATCACACAACGACCTATACATTGACAGCCGAGGATGGAGAGGTTCGAGTCGCTCCCCAACGGTGGGGAATTGTTCCCTCGTCAACGGATGTGGACGAAGCGTTCTTGTTGGGTCCATTGCATCGCGTGCTTTCGGTTTCTCCGGATGGGAATTGGTTGGCGTTTACCAAGGCAACTCAGGCGAAGCAGATTGATGTTCATGGCAACGGTTCAAAGGTTTACACGTACACCCGCGTCGAATGCGGCGTGCTCGACTTGCGCGACGGTACGGAGAAGATTCTTTCGACGACAGGTGATGATATACGTGATCTTGCATGGGACACGTCGCACCTGATGACGGCGTGGTCGGATAAAGGGGAATTGGCATGCCTTATGGGACGACAGCTCACGCTTGCGCAAATGAATTCCACGCCGGACGGTTCGCCCATGATCAGGAATTTTGAATTGCCCGATCCGCCGACGCCAAGGCACCTCTTTCATGGTTTCATCCAATCGCCGTTCAGGCGGATTGCCTTTTGGGACGACGATACGTTGCTCCTTTGGGGCGAAGAGCGGTTATGGCGGTTCGATATTAACGAAGCGCGCGAAGCAAAAACAGCGAAAGTCGAATGAGATTAACTGGCGTTCAAAATGAGCAGATGATCGCGATGAATCACTTCGTCATACGCGCGTGAGCCGAGGATGGACTCGATATCTGAAGTCTTTCGACCTTTGATTTTTTCAATTTCGGATGATGAATAGTTGACCAATCCTCGCGCGACGCATGTTCCGTCGGGATCGCATACCTCGACGATGTCACCCTGAGCAAAGTTTCCCGCGACGCTGCTAATCCCGACCGGAAGCAGGCTCGATTTTTTGCGCACCAATGCCTCTACCGCTCCACGATCCAGCATGATGCGATTCCCTTTGGTCGAACGCCCGAAGCCGATCCAACGTTCTCGCGCGGAAATCGAAGACGAGTCGCGCGCAGCTGGAATATAAGTCCCCGGAAAATTCCCCGTCACAATCTGCTCAAGAATTCGCGGCGTTTTGCCTCCGGCAATGACCGTATGCACTCCCGCGTCGCTGGCGGTTTTTGCCGCGTTCAATTTTGAAGTCATCCCGCCCATGCCGTGACCCGAACGGCTGTCGTCCACTGATGAGAACGCAGCGGCGTTAATCTTGGGAATAAAAGGAATGATCTCGCCCGGCTTAGATTTTTTTCCAGCTCCACCCGGCGGCGTTTTCAATACTCCGGCTACAGTCGAGAGGATCACGAGCAAATCGGCTTTTAGTGTGACAGCGACATACGCCGAGAGGACATCGTTGTCGCCGAAACCCAATTCATCCGTCGAGATCGTGTCGTTCTCGTTGATGATCGGAACCGCACCGAGTTCAAGCAATCGCTCGATGGCGTGACGAACATTCAAATACGAGCGTCGGTCTTCGAGTTCACTTCGCGTAAGTAACAACTGCGCGGCGGTCAAAGATCGCGAGGCCAGCGCGGATTGATAGATGTGCATGAGTCCGATCTGGCCAATCGCTGCAAAGGCCTGCTTCTCTGGGATGACTTTGGGACGCGGGCGTTTGAGTTGCCCGCACGCGAGACCAATTGCCCCGCTTGTGACGACAATGACTTGAATTCCCTTCTTGCGAAACTCGACGAGAGTATCGGCCAGACCTTCGATCACCGTCAAATCAACCGCGCCGTCACTCCCCATGACGACGTTCGATCCGAGTTTTACGACGATTTTCCGGCACTCGAAACTGTTCTTGCTTCCGGCCATGTCCTCGATACGGATCATGATGGCACACACCCCACAGCAACTGCGGAAGACGCGGGCAGTGTAGGGGAGGAATCCTTCGCCAAACGACCGCTTGCCTCCAGACGCGATTCAATTTCGCTTCGCAATCTTTCCAAGTTAATCCCTTCGTGTGCGGAAATTGGAAGCGCTTCGATTCCTTCGCGCTTGAAAGCCGCAACGAAAATCTCGCGAGCCTTTTCGGAGAGCAATTCGCACTTGCTTATGACCACGATCTCCGGCTTCTTCAAAATTTCTGCGGAGTAAGCTTCAAGTTCTCGGCGGACAAGATGATATGCGTCGAGCGAAACCTGCGCGGCAATTTCAGCCTCCTCGCTTTCATCTTGGTCATCTCGCTCTGCTTCGGTGTAACTCGGATCGGGCGCGACGACGTGAACCAGCACGGCCGTGCGCTCGATATGCCGGAGGAACCGATCCCCAAGACCGACTCCACGGCTCGCCCCTTCAATCAATCCCGGAATATCAGCAAGAGTCACACTCCGAAATCCACTGATCTCCATCATGCCGAGATTCGGATGGATCGTCGTGAAAGGATAAGGCGCAATCTTAGGCGTCGCGTGAGTCAGACTTTTTAGCAGCGTGGATTTTCCCGCGTTCGGCAAACCGACCAAGCCCGCGTCGGCAATGATCTTAAGTTCGAGCGTGAGTCTCCGTTGCTGACCCGGATGACCTTCCTTGTGTTTACGCGGAGCCTGATTCGTCGAGGTCGGATAGTGTTGATTCCCCGCGCCGCCCAATCCTCCAGCCGCCGCAAGAAAACGACTGCCCGGTTCCGTCAGATCGCCCAAAGGACCGTCGTCGCTACTGACGTGAGTTCCAAGCGGTACGTAGATGAATTGATCTTCACCCGATTTACCGCTCATGTTTTTTCCTTTGCCGTGTTTGCCACGCTTGGCGACGACATAAGGATTAAACTTGAGATCGAGCAGAGTTGTCAGATGCGGATCGGCAACAAGCCAAACGTCGCCCCCTTTGCCGCCGTCGCCTCCATCGGGTCCGCCATGCGGGACGTGCTTCTCCCGTCGAAACGACATGCAGCCATCGCCGCCATCGCCCGCCTTGACGGTGATGCGAACATAATCAACAAAGGATTGATCTGAACCGGACAAAGAAACTCAGCCCTTGGGCAGGAAGACATTTTCAACGTTGTGGATTAGGCCATTGCTCGTCTTGATCTCGCCCATCACCTTATGGTTGTTGAGTAGAACCGCTCCCTTTTCTCCCGCTTTGACCGGGATTTCCGTTCCTTCGAGCGACTTCAAGCTCTTCTTGACCGAAAGTTCGGCGAGCGTCACCTGTGCGCTGACGATATGCAGACTCAGGAACTTCTTCAACTTCTCCGGATCTTTCTTGAGCGCATCAAGTTGGTCCTGCGGCATCTTTTTAAATGCTTCGTCATTTGGCGCAAAAATGGTGAATGGCCCTTTTCCTTTAAGCGTTTCATCAAGTCCCGCAAGCTTGATGAGTTCCGCGAGTGTCTTATAATGTCCCATCGAGCCGAGCGCATCGCTGAGCGGCTTTTTGGCCAGTTCCGCCTTCTTGGCTTTGTTGACGACGGGCTTTTTATTCGCGCCCGCCTTGGCCTCAGGCTTGGCGTCGTCGGCAGCCGATGCCCCAAACGCTACTCCGACGAGAACGAGAGATAAGGCCAGAACGGCGAAGGATTTCAGGCGATTCTTAAATTTCATGATGATTTACCTTTCGAGTGATGAGTTACGGCGCATGGGACAATCGCGGTGGCGACCCATTGACTACCACAATAGAGACATTGGCGCGCGGGCGCAAGTTTGGATGCGCGTATTTGCCCGGTTGCATCGCGACGGGAAAGACCCGACGTGAGATCGGGCGGATGATTCGGGAAGCCATCGAATTTCATCTGGAAGGATTGCGCCTGCGCGGAGAATCCATTCCCAAGCCGACCATCGAGGCGGGCAAGGTTACCGTTGGTTGACAAGAGAACGATGAGTACTTTTGTGATTTGCATTAACAATAAAGGCAACCCCGCCAGCCTCATTTTGGGCAAGGTCTATCGCGTTCGACCGGATCGGGACGGGAAATCGCACAACATGCTTCGCGTGATAGACGAGGATTTGTCGGAGCCGGACGGTTATCTCTACCCTGCGGCCATGTTTGCGCAGATCAAACTACCCGAGGCCGCAAAGCGGGTTCTGACCGCCGTGGGAACTTGAGGGAAGTACCGAAAAATTGCGACCGCCGATGGACGCGGATGAACGCCGATGGGTTCTGGCTTCGGACGCATTATTTTTTGGTAAGCGTCACGGAATTTCCGGAATCTCAAAAGTGGCAAAAAACCGATCCCGGTGGGAGATTGTGTTCGCCGGATAGGCATTTCGGCCAGTCACTATGGCTTAGTAATTCTGGCGGCCCATTGAGTTCATAATCAAAGCCAAGCGGACATCGCAACTTTCGCCCGATATCATCCCAAGTAACCGGATGGTTGCTGGGTAGTCCGTGCTTACTCTGCCAAACCATTTTTGCCCCGTAGATTTCATTGATGTTTGTCAGGCAGGCTTCCGCTATTGCCTGTTTCTCAATGGCCGCCTTTGCCCTCTTGGGGTAGAGGATTGTCCGATCGTAGTAGTAGGCAGCTAAACAAAACATGCTGAGCAGAAAGCAACAGACCATTATTCGCGCGCCAAATAATCTGA
>CAZPIK010000194.1:0-7850 GCA_964586185.1 uncultured Candidatus Sumerlaeota bacterium
CGGCGGTTGCGGGCGCGGGTGCGCTTGGCGGATCGGCACAAGCCCATACCAATACGCTTCCAACGCCGATTCCGTTTTCCGATGACGATCCCCTGCGCGTGGCGATCATCGGCGCGGGAAACCGAATGACCCATGGTCTCCTACCGCACTTGCTTAAACGTAGCGATGTTCGGATCACCATTTGCGCCGATCCCAACCCCAGAAATCTGAACGCCACCCTTTCGCGAATCGAACGTACCCACGGTTCGAGCGTCATTGGCCTAACAAACGAAGCAGACGCGCTCGCGGCGGCGCGGGATGAAAACGTCCAAGCGATTCTTTGCGCGACGCCGTGCGATCTCCACGCGTCAATTTTGGAATCCGCGATGACCGCAGGTAAACCGATCTATTGCGAAAAGCCCGCCTGCATTTCGCCGAGCGAAATCATCCGGCTTCGCGCGGCGCGCTCGGCTTCGACTTCACTCGTTCAGATCGGATTGCAACGCCGCTCGAGTCCCCGATATGCCCAAGGGGTGAACCTTATCGCGGCGGGCGAAATCGGCGAACCGATGGACGCCCGTGCCGCTTGCGCCATGCCGCGCGCCGTTATGGGACGCCCCGGTGATCGCGAATGGCTGGCTCATCGTGAGCGTTCGGGCGATTGGATGATCGAACAAGCCAGCCACACGTGGGACGTGTTCAATTGGGTCGCGGGCGCGCTCCCCCTCCGCGCGACGGGATTTGGCCGCCGCGACGTTTTCAAAAATGAGCAACCCTTTCGCAACGTCACCGATTACTACGTCGCGATGATCGAGTATCCCGGCGGAATGACGGTCAATTTCACTCACTCATGGATCGCTCCCAAAGGCGACAACGGCGCGTTCAGCGGAGTTTACGAACGCGTCTGCGGCTCGCGCGGCGGCGTGGATTTGAGCGCGGGACGGGTTTCCTATTCGGATGGACGCGCGCCCTACTCACTTGAACCCGACTCCAAGGAAATGACCGCGCTCGCGCTGGATGATTTCTTTTCTGCGATTCGTGAAGGACGTTCCCCCGACGCCAATCTCGACACCGCGCTCGACGCCACGCTGGTCGGCCTCCTCGTCCGCAAGGCGGTGGACGAGCGCCGTCCGGTCGCGATGGAAGAAATTTTGGATTCCCTACGGCAATCTTGATCGAATTCCCGTCAGTCAATGTTTACAATAGGAGGGCGTGCGCCGCGTTTTCAATGACGCAGAGTTGCCCGCCTCGATCACTTGTCCGCGTCCGGTTTTTCCCAACTTGAGTTCCGCCTCGACATTTCTCGTCACCGTGGATCGTGATTGCCGGACAATATTTGCCGTCACGCGCGGTGAGTCGCCATGCCGTGAAGTCGCGCGGCTCGATCAGCGTATGGAACCATCGCTCGAAACCTCGCTGACCGATGACGCGCGAAAGTGGAATCGCGGACTCAAAACCTTGCGTCGCGTCCCCGGCGGTTTTGTCCTCTGCGACGTATTTGGCGTTTATCTTTTGAACGACCGATTCGAGATTATCCGTTACCTATCGATTCCGCGCTTCACCGACATCCACGACGCGACCCCCATCGGCGAGGACGTGCTCCTCATTACCAATACCGGCGCGGATCAGGTGCTTTGGTGCAATTGGAACGGCGATATTTTGGAGTCCATTGACTTGCACCGCTGGTTCCCCGCGACCCCGTGGATGGAGCATGATCTTGCGGTGATCCGCGAGAAGCGCGGCGGCGACCTGCGGCTCATGCCGCTCGATTGGGCGCGCGAGAGCTGCCACGTCAACTGGGCCGAACAAACGCCGCTCGGCACGATGCTTTCCTGCTTTATTCAAGGGGAGATTATCTTCTTCAACTACGGCAAGCCAACGCTCACCGTTCCCGCCAGCGCAAAGTGTCACGCTCCCCGTTACCTTGGCAAATCCGAAACGCTTCTCATCTCCGCCTCGGAGGAGAATCGGATTATGGAGGTTGATCTGAAAGGTCGCGAAGTTTGGAGTATGGATGGGTTCAAGTTCCCCAAATATGCCGACCTGCTGGAGGATGGCAACATCATCGTCGCGGACACGGGCAATCGTCGCGTCGTCGAGATCGAGAAAAAATCGCGCCGCGTCGTTTGGGAGTGCGCGATTCCCGGCACGCCGTATTATCTTGAGCCGTGGGAGGGGATCGCATGAACCCCGATGCGCTCGGCGATCTCGAATTTATGGAAGCGACGCGGAAGAGTATTCTCTCCGATCCCATGCGGTTTCCCTACGCGCTTCTCTGGCCGCAATCGCCCGACGATATACCGGACGATTCTTCGCATCTTCGAATTGTTTATCTAGGACCTGAATGGCTGGAACTTTCGCCAACCGACGCGCAAAATCAAATGGCGTCGTGGCATCGGCTTTTTGGACAGACGCGTCGGCAATTCCGCAATGCGCTCCTCTTTGCACGACCCGATGAGACGGCGTGGTCCATGCGCGCTCAGCCCGAATTGCTTTATCCGACGTTTGAAGCTCCAACCGTTGCGGGCGACTATCATGGCGATGTGAGTTTCGAGGAAGTACCGCGAAGCCGTTTGAATGAAATCGTGCGACGCGAAATCTCGCCCGAGGAACTTGCCGATCAACTCGGTCTTGGCCGCAACGACGCCTCCGGAATTTATCGCGGCCTAATTCCTCTCTCCGACGCCGCTCGGTGGTTTTTTTGTTTTGTTGGTTTCCCTCGATTTCGCGATGTGGAGCCAATTCGGGCGGCGATTATCCAAGGCATTGAGAGTGGATACTTCGGTCTGATCGAGACCGATAAGCTGCTCGCGCTCGATCATCCGCTGGATGAGTTGCATCCGCAAATGATGACGAAGCGCAAACTCGATTCCTCGCGCGTCGAATTTAAAAATGGCCATTACCTGATATTGACCGGAGCCAAGCCATGATCCTTCTGGACGGCATGGCGCGTTCGGGAACCAGCCTCGTCGGCAGGCTGATGAACCTCCTGCTCGAACCGGCGGGCTTTGAATACTTTTACGAGCCGTTCCATCATCCGACGCCCGCGGGACTCTTCGAAGGATGGAAGGATTCGATCCGGCGCATTCTTGTTCCTGGGGATGCGGATCCGCCGCTTGATGAATACCTGCGTCATCTCGAATCGAGCGCGAAAAGCCGAAACATTTTTTGGAAGGAAATCCGACTCGCCCTGAAACAAGATTGGCTTCTCGCCCGCGATCCCAATTTGAGGATAGTTCATTTGACACGCGACATCTTGGGCGTGTGGAGTTCGCATCGGCGTCCGGGCGCGCCCGATTGGATGGAACGGCACCGTGCAATTTGGGACGCCGCGCTCGTCGCGTGGTCATTTAAGCGCGAGCGTCTTGCGGCCAAAGGGGTTCCGCATCTTGAACTTCTTGATCGCCTGGATTTACTTAATGATATCGAGCGATACGCGCTTATTTGGACTCTAAATGAGTCATTCGTTCGGATTCTAAAATCCGACCGAATGATCATCGCGCGATATGAAACGATCTGTTCCGATCCGATTCCCGAACTGACTCGTATTGCGGATTTTCTGAAAGTGGAGTTTCCGCCGCAAATTCGGGACGCTGCGATACGGCACCTCGCCGAATCCGAAAAGGAGCACGATCCCTCCGGCAAAGGAACGGGATTGCCGCCCAATGCCATGCCCGAAATTTGGAAATCACGTTTGAGTGAGTCGGAGATTGAGGCAATACTCCGTATTGCCGGGACAACTCGCGCGAAGTGCGGTTATGAAATCTAACCACATCATATTTTCTTGTTCTATATTCTCCGTGCCTCTGTGTCTCTGTGGTGAAATGATATTCCGATGTCACCTACCTTAAAAATCGGGCTCATCATCGGCTGTGCGCGTTCGGGGACGAGCATCCTTGGCGAACTCATCGCCGCGCATCCCGGCGTTAAATATATTTACGAAGCGCACGAAGTCTGGGAACTCGGAGGGATGGGGAAGAACGAATCCCATCGCCTAACCAAAGAGCACGCCACGCCCGAAGTGAAACGCGCCATTCGCGATTGGTTCGAGAAGGAATCGGATGGCAAGATGATCGTCGAAAAGTGCCCCCGCAATTCGCTCCGCGTTCCCTATATTCGCGCGATCTTTCCGGAAGCCCGCATCGTCAACATCATTCGCGACGGACGCGACAACGTCTGCTCGCTCCGTCCCGGTATCGGCGGCGACGAATGGCGACACTTGAAACCCGAAAACTGGCGCGAACTTTTTGCGCTGCCTTCCATTGAGCGATGCGCCCGCGCGTGGAAGGAAGTCATTGAAGTCGCCGAGCGCGATCTCGCGGGCGTCAATCACTTTGAAGTCCGTTATGAAGAACTCGTCACGAATCCCCTTCCCGTTGCCCAGCGTCTGCTCACATTTCTAGACCTCCCGCCCTCACCCGAAGTCGAAGCCTTCGCCTCGAAAATTCAGGACACAACCGAGGGGAGCTATCTTGCCGACAACTATAGTAAGCGCTGGAACACCGCAGATCACGTGCGCCGAATTGGGCGATGGCGCGAAAACCTTTCACCGGCGGAGCAAGCGACCGTCCAAAAGATTCTCGCGGAAACGCTCGCCCGACTGAACTATCCTCCTGCATGACTTCGGGAACCGATTGCCCTTCACCGCGTTGGCCGCTCTATTATGTCGCGGCGGCTTACGCTCTCCTCGCGATCATTCTAACCTATCCGCTTATTCTTGCTCCGGCTTCTACGCTTCCAGCCGGATCCATGGATGTCTGGTCGAACTATTGGACTTTCTGGTGGTGGAAATATTGCCTCTGGGGATTGCGTGAAAATCCCTTCCGATGCAACCTTCTCTATTTTCCATATGGAACGGATGCCATCTTCCACACACATTCCTTCTTCAACATGTTTTTCTCCGCTCCCATCAATCTGCTTTTGGGCGAGGCGGCCGCCTACAACTTCTGCATCCTTTTCGCTATCGCATCTTCGGGATTCTTTGCGTTTCTCTTGGCGCGCGAGTTGACGGGCGACAATCAGGCGGCGTTTCTGGCGGGCTTGATCTACGCCGCCCATCCGCAACGTCTGGAATTCTCGATGGAACAACTCAATATTCTTTCGAGTCAATTCGTTCCTCTAACGCTGCTTTATTTTCGACGAGCCTCGCGGGATGGTCGCGTCGTTTCTATTCTCGGATTTGGAGCGTCTTATGCTCTGAACGGTTTGGCGGATTGGCACAACGCACTCCAACTCACGCTTTTGCTCATGTGCGCAGTAACCTACTATCTTGCCGTTCCTCCAAGACCCGTTTGGCTACTCCTGCGCGATTGGATGATCGCAGGCGCAATGGCCACGCTCATTTTGTCCCCCGTGCTTTTTCCTATGATTCTCGAAATGGCGCGGGGTGAAATCTATTTTCAAAAGCAACAGGTGAATAAGGAGATTGACGCGGCCTTTCTGTTCTTCCCCCACTTTGAACACCCGGCTTGGGGATCGTGGTTTTCGGATCGGTATCGGTATCAGGCGATGTTCGCCGCGCCCGGTTTGGGTTGTTACCTCGGATGGGTAGCTGCCGGACTGGCTATTGTTGGAGCGGCGAAAAGTCCGCGACGCGCATGGAAATGGATCGCCGTGTTCGCGGCGACACTCGTCTTGGCCCTCGGACGCGCGCCCCACGTGCTGGGATACTAGTTCACTCTGTTTCCGTTTCCGTTCGCAGCTTTTGAACACTTGCCGATTCTTAGCATGTTAAGAGTATCGAGCCGCTTTTTTATCCTCAGCATACTCGCATGGTCTTTGCTGGCTGCCATCGGATGGATGTCGCTCCAGCGCAAAACAAATCGCCTCTGGATGGCCTTCGTGTTGGCCATTCTGCTCGATTACTCTTGGGGCAAGTATCCCATTCAATCCCTTCGCTTCTCGCCGGGGTACACTCGGATGTCCCTCGACCCCATTAAAGGCGCCGTGCTGGATTTGCCCAACCAATCTGATCCGCATCAGGTCGCGAATATGCCGTCTCAAACGATTCATAAACGCGCCATTGTCGGAGGTTATCTTGCAACGATCACGCGATTACCCGAGGACGATTTCCGAAATGAATCCGCCATGCTCGATCTTTTGGGTCTTGATCCGCCGCTTCGTCATCCCATCGCCACTGAACGACTGCGCGAATTGGGCTTTGCATTTATAGTCCTTCACCGCGACCGCGCGACAGGACTCGCACGAATGCCCGATCCACTTCCCGATCCGACCGATCTCTATCACATTAAGATTATGAAACGACGCAGCGGCATGCCCGCGAATACATGGCGACGCATTCGCGCTGAACTCAAAATGAAATTGGGAACACCTTATTTTGAGGATGATGATATCACCGTGTTCCGCCTAGACTGATCCGACGTAATGTGTGATTTACGCCTGATGTCCAACACCGATACCCGATTTCAACGCTCACGATTCTACACAGATGGCGGCATTGCCATTATTTATCTCGCGCTTTCGGTCGTCATGACCTTCCCGCTGGCTTTTCGTTTTTCAACTCATGTCCCTGCGGGAGCGGTGGACCTTTGGCAAAACCACTGGAACTTTTGGTGGTGGAAAACGGCTCTTTTCGAACTTCATCAGCACCCTTATTGGACCGATCGGTTGTTTCATCCATCTGGCGCGGAGCTTGTTTTCTACACTCATTCCGTTTTCAACATGCTCGTTTCAATGCCCGTGAATCTCATTTTCGGGGAGGTCGCGGCGTATAACTTCTGCATCATTCTCGCGATCTGGCTTTCCGGATATTTTGCGTTCGTTTGGATTCGTGAGATTACGGGCCATTCGCAAGGCGCCTTCCTCGGCGGACTTGTCTTCGCCTTTTTTCCACAGCATCAGGAGCAGAAGCTCGAGCACCTGAATCTTTTCTCCACGCAGTTCATCCCTCTCGCGCTCTACTTTGCCGCGCGGCTTGTTCGCGAAGAAAAGAAAGTGTATGCCCTTGGTCTTGGAGCCGCCTATGCCTTAAACGCGCTCGCCGATTGGCATTTGGGAATTAAACTGACGCTGCTTCTCATTCCATATCTCGCGTTTGAAATTTGGCGATGCGAGCGGCCCAGAGCGCAAATCGCGATGAAGCTTGCTATTGCCGGATTAATCGCGACAGTGCTCCTACTTCCTGCTGTTGTTCCGCTTATCTCGGCGATGACGCGGGGCGAAACCTACTTCCAAAAACCTGCCGAAGACCGCGGTGTGGATCCCTTCTTCATGTTCTTGCCTCACTTCAATAATTTTGCTTTTGGCCGTTTGACGCTCGCCGAGTATCGCGATCACCGCGCGTATGAGGCCGCCGGGTTTACTTGCTTCCTTGGATTTGTGCCGCTTGTGCTGGCCGGAATTGCGGTCCTTAAGAGAGTTCGAGGCTCTTGGTTTTGGCTGGGATGTTTTCTGATTTCGATTGTTCTCGCGCTGGGACGTCATCCTTATTGGCGCGGGACATTGCATGAGAATATTTCGTTACCTTTTGCCGCGTTGGAAAGTTTGCCGCTCCTCAGTCTCATGCGAGTTGCCAACCGATTCATGATTCCCGCCGCGCTTGCGCTTGCGGCCCTCACGGGAATGGGATGGAAAGCGCTAACACAGTATAATGAAACCTTTGACATGAATCCGGGAGCGCCGACGTCCTCGTCGGCTTTTGCGCGTGGGGACACGCGCGCTCTCAGAATTTCGCTGCAAAACGCACCATTTCTTGCTCTCGGAATTTGGATTCTGATCGAATACGCGTGGGTTCCGTATCCGATGCGAAAACTCGAACTCTCTCCTTACTACACGACGCTTTCCGGCGAATCCGATACCCGCGCCGTGCTCGACCTGCCCTTCACCGCGAATGGCAAAACCGTCGCCAACCT
>CAZPIK010000195.1:0-7491 GCA_964586185.1 uncultured Candidatus Sumerlaeota bacterium
GCCGAGGGGGACTATCGGATTTTGGGTCGTGCGGGGGAGGTGCTCGGGCAATTTCGCGCGGAATTTCTGGCTGCCATTTTGGGACTCGCGGGGGAGCAATATTCCCGATTGGCTGGACGCGGAAATCTCACGATTCACTATCGTTCGGGGTGGCCGCGCCATTCGGAGTCACCGCGAAATGATGAAGTGGATAAATTTGAAAATGAACGCTTTAGCTCCGATAAGCTCACGCAATCGCTGATGGAGGCGCACGACGCAAGCGATGTGGCGGGTTATGTTAGATTAGGCGCGCATCGGGACGATTTTCGGGCCGCGCTCGATAAGCGGGATTTGGCGAAATATGGCTCGCAGGGGCAGAACCGCCTCGCCGCTCTCGCGTTGACTTTAGCCACGGCAGATTGGCTCGCACGGAAACTGGACGAGCCGCCGATTCTGCTCTTGGACGATTTCGGTTCGGAACTGGACGCGAGCCGCCGAGATGCCACGCTTTCCGATCTTCGTGGGAAAATGCAGGTTTTCATCACCGCGACCGAACCGTCCGATTTGGGCGGATTGCAGCGTTTTGATGAAGCACGGGAAATTGAGTCAGGTGCGTGGAAATAAGGAGTGGCCGATGCGCTTCCAATCCTTGAGTGACGCGAGCGAGTCATATTAAATGAGGGGCAGAAGGCTTGTCGCCCATGAAACTCATTTTGCGTCGTGGAGGTGGGTTCACCGTGAGCCGTCGTTTCATTTCAATTGTTGCCGCCGGGATTGTCTCGGCGTGGCTAACTCTGACTGTTTTTTACGCGCAGGCGCACGTCAAAATTACCACCGATCTTACGTGGTCGGAGGACGTGCAGCCGATTTTCAAGCAGAAGTGCATGACCTGCCATAATCCGAATGGCATCGCGCCCGAATACGTTAATCTGACGACCTATGGAAACAAGCCGGGACAAAGCGGCGCGCGCGATTGGGCGAAGGCGATTGAAGAAGAAATCTTGACTGGTCGGATGCCGCCTTGGCCCGCCGATCCGCGGTTCGGTGAATTTGCGAACGACCGACGGCTGACCAAAGCGGAAAAGGATACGATTATCGGATGGATTCAAGGTGGCGGGCCTCAGGGTCCTCGGCGCGATTTGCCACCGCCAGCTGAATTTGCGAAGCGCGATTGGACACTTGGAAAGCCTGACCTTGAGATCGAGATGCCGGAAGAATTCGTTATTCCTTCCGGCAAGCGAGAAGGCGAATTCTCATTCAAGTTCAATGTCCCAAAAACTTTTGGCACGGATCAGACGGGGAAGGACAAAACGGCCGAGTGGATTACGGCGTTTGAGTTCATGCCGGGCGATCCCAAAAGCGTTCAATCCATTTCCGCGTATATTCATGATCCGATGGAAATTAAAGAGGAGACTATCGAGGTCGAAGTTCAGAAACCGTACGACCCGCTTGCCGATGAGGATGCGCTCGAAGAGAAACGTGCGCGCAAGATGCCGCTGGGAATCCGCTTCCTCGGCCAATATAAACGCGGCGACGCGCCTGTCATTCTTCCCGAAGAGGCGGGGATGAAACTTAGAGGCGGCTCGACGATTAGTGTGAATGTTTTTTATCGCAAGCAAGGGGTCGAGGGGGCGCAGGCCGAAACGCGCGACCGCTCAAAACTCGGAATCCATTTTGCAAAACGTCCGGTTGATTTGCTGGTTGAATCGTTCGAGATGCTTCCGGACAAGGGGTTCGTCGTCCCTGCCGACGGTAATCTTGACGCGGAGGTTAAGACCTCTCACGCGATGGAGGAAGCCGTACATTTGATTGGGCTCAATCCGCAATTGGGGAGTTTTGGAAAGAGTCTTGAGGTGACGGCGACTCATCCCGACGGCAAAACGCAGACGCTTCTATATGTGCCAAACGCGCAGGAGAAATGGGAATCATCCTTTGTCTTCGAATCTCCCATACCGGTTCCCAAGGGGACGCGAATTGACGCCCATGCGCGATATAAGAACCCAGGCAAAGAAGGTTCACTGCGGTTTGGAATCTACGCGGACTACTATCTCGATGATCACTTGATCGTGGTCACGCCGACGCCGCCGCCTTCGCCGAAGATCGCGCAGGGTTCCGGCATGCTCGTGACCGAAGGGATCGTTCGCGATAGCGTGCTATTTGGCGACGATTTCGCATCGGACACTGGAACCACGATGAACGTTGATATTTCGAGTGTGCCGAATGTTGCCGATGTTCTTGGAAGCATTGAGCAACAACCGGCAGACGATACTTATTGGTGTCCTATGCGAGGCACGAAACCGGGTTCGTGCGGCCTTAAGGATTATCACGGGCCGGGCGAATGCGAAAAATGCGGGATGAAGCTGAAACCCAAGGCTTCGTTTTTTGAAAAAGTTCCGAAAGATCAAATGGCTTCGAAACAAGGGACTTGGGAATTAACTCCCGAAGGGACGGAGGCCGTGTATTGGTGTCCGAATCGTGGGCGCGAGGACCATATATTGCGTGATTACGTCGCGCCGGTTAAGTGCGATGTATGCGGTTCGCAGTTTCTCCATAAATCGCAATTTAAGAATCCGAAAACTTTTGCCTGCACGAACACGGGATGTTCGCTTCATTACGACGAGAGCAAAGGGATGACGACCGTGTTTTACACGCCCGGTCAGTGTCCTGAATGTTTGCAACCGGTCGAGCCGATGGGGCATATGGATCATACGCCCGTCCACGGCGGCCAGCTCATCATGGCGGAAAATCTATATCACCATGTCGAGGGAACGCTTCCCGCTGCCGATGAATTCCGAATCTATTTTTATGACGACTGGAAGAAACCGCTTGATCCGCGCAACTTCGCGGGAAAGGTCGTGTTTGAAACATTTGATGAAAAGACAGAGGAAGTGAAACAACAGGAGATCGAATTGGTTCAGGCTAAATCGGAGGATGGATTCCTCACGGCCAAGATTCCGGCGGTTTCAGAGTTCCCCGTGGATTTCAATGCGAAGGTTTTCTTGGCTGGCAAAGAGACGCTATTCAGTTTTGCGTTCAAAGAATTGAGCAAGGAACCCGCGCCGGGTCAAGGTAAGGGTGTCGTTCGCGCTCACACCCATATCGTTCGTCCGCCACTTTACGTTCCGAAGGAAGCGAAGGAAATAATCGCCGAGATCGTCAAACGAAGCGAAATTATTACTCGGATTATTGATTCGAAGGACTGGCTCAATCTGCACATCCCTTGCCTTGAAGCGGCCGATCTTGCTCAGGCCTTGAAGGAAAAGGAAGCGGGTTTAGATGCCCAGACGCGCGGGCGACTCAGAAAAGCGATTACTCAAACGACGCTCGGAGCGCTTAACTTGCACGACTTTGGCGACCTAATGGAAGAAGGACGCATTGCTCAAGCGCGAGCGGATTTCGAGGCGGGACTCAAAGAAATTAAAGCGGTTTTTCCGGCGGCGGACAAACCTTGATTTTCACCGAGGCGAATCCGGAACGCGCATGAACGCGAATTTACGCTCCGCCTTGGTGCGCCGTTTGGCCGCTGCTTTGGAACGCGAAGTCGTCATCGCGCGTGAGAAAGAAGTGGAAGGGGGTTGCATCAACGGCGCGAAGAGAATTGAGTTGGAAGATGGATCGCGGTTTTTTGTGAAGTCGCGACCGGACGCGCCCGAGGGATTTTTCGAAGCCGAGATCGAAGGGCTTGAGGCGCTGGAGAAAACGGGAGTGATTCGCTCGCCGCGCGTCATTGGATCGGGTGGGGGAGTCGGGAGTGACGATCCCGGATCGCCGCCATTCCTGATTCTCGAATGGATTGAATCGGCGGCCCCTGCATCGGATCATTTTTCAAAACTGGGCAATGCGCTTGCCGCATTACACCGAACAACTGCAGATCAGTTCGGTTTCGAATCGGATAATTACATTGGCGCGACGCCGCAGGTGAATCCATGGAAGGCTTCGTGGCCGGAGTTTTTTGTCGAGGCGCGTATCGGTTTCATGCTGAAGTTGCTCGAACGAAAGGGCTATGCAACGGCGGAACTTCGCGCAGGCGCGGATAAACTGCTCGCGCGAATTGATGATCTTCTGGGCGGACGGGAGATTCGTCCCTCGCTCATACATGGCGATCTTTGGTCGGGAAATATTATGAGCGACGAATCGGGCGCTCCCGTCTTGATTGATCCCGCCGTTCACTACGCCGACCGCGAAGCCGATATTGCGATGACGGAGCTTTTCGGGCGGTTCGCTCCCGAATTTTATGGCGCGTATAAGGAATCTTTTCCATTGGATGACGGTTATGAGGAGAGAAGGGACATTTACAATCTGTATCATTTAATGAACCATCTGTATCTGTTCGGCCTGAGCTACATGCCGGGGGTGATGGGTGTGCTCAGGCGATTCAAGTGATTCGTGGCTCTTTCCGATTGTCGCTCCGCAATGGCCGCTTCAAAACCGTATCCTCTCCAATTCACACCTCAACTGATTCCTCGACCGTGGGGCGGGGCACGACTTGCAAAGCAATTGGGTAAATCCGATGCCTCGAGCGAACGATTCGGTGAATCGTGGGAGCTTTCGGATTATCCCGAGGCGCGATCGCGAATTGCGAATGGCGAACGCGCAGGAGAATTTTTTGGGGATGTCATTCGCGAGAATCCAAAGGCTTGGTTGGGATTGGATACTGCTCCCGAACGCTTTCCCGTGCTGGTCAAATATATTGATGCTGAGGAAGCGCTTTCGATTCAAGTGCATCCCGATGACGAATCCGTGCGTCCTATTGGCGAACGAGGCAAATCCGAGTGTTGGTACATTATGGATTGTGCCGCGGATGCTCAGATCATTTATGGAATGCGTGAAAATGTGAGCGCGGGAGAACTTCGCACGGCCATCGAAGGTGGCGGCGCTACACACGAAATCACCGCGAGGTTAAATGGATTGGTTCGGCGGTGCACGATTCGCCCCGGCGCGTTTCTTGACGTTCCACCGGGCGTGGTTCATGCCATTCTCGATAAGACGCTACTCTGCGAAATCCAGCAGACCTCAAACGCGACCTATCGAATTTGGGATTGGGGGCGCGAGCCCAAGCGTCCGCTTCATTTGGATCAGGCGATGAGAGTCGCGCGATTCGGTTCCGGCAATGCGCCGGACGTCATCCAGACTTCGGACGAATCGGGCGAGATCATCCTCACGCGGAATTCGCATTTTACGGTGCGCTATCTCTGCGTCTCAGCAGGGGAAGAGAAAGAAATTACATTTGGTAATTTGCGCCGCAATGCAATTGTCAATGTGGTAGGCGGCAGCGGATCATGGCGCATCGAGGGGACCATCGCCCAAGAAACTGGAAGTCTGCCACTGGGAGCAACCTGGTTCTTTCCACCGCTTTCCCGACCGCTCGTCATACGGGCGGACTCCGGACAATCGCTTCGGTTGCTTCTCACAAATGATGAGGAAACAAAGTGACTTCACACTCGGTAAATCGCGCCCTCTTTGGCGGGCTGTAGCTTCCGGCTGCCGGGGAATTCATCGTTCAAGTGAACCAATCGCATTTTCTTTCGCAAAGCCGCGGGGAGTTTTTCCAGCTGTTCCAGCGACGTATGAAAGCCCTTGTCGCATTCGTGGAAAATCAAGTCGCAAGGCTCCAGGAAATCAATCAACTCCTCGTCGTAGGTCGTATCGCAACTATAGCCGAACCTGCGCCCCGCAAACGTCGCGCGGAATCCGAAAGTTGGAACCGAATGTTGCGTCTGGCGCGTTTCAATTTTGATTCCCTTGACTGTGAATGTTTCGCCGAACTCACGCGCGCGAACATCAAAGAAATCGCTGAGTTCGTAGCGTTCGTCGAGTCCAAGCATGGGAATATGGGCTTCCTCCATGGCGGGCGAAAGTTTGGTCCAAAGCACGCGGGCAACGTCGCGCGATGTGTGGATTCGGGGACGTGTCTTATGTCCAATCAGAAATTTCTTCCAAAACCCGAAACTTTCAAGGCCGTTGCTGTGGTCGCCGTGTAGGTGAGTCAGGATGACGTCATCAATTCTCGCGGGATCGAGTTTAATTTTCAATTTTTTACCCGCGTTATGAAACATGTGGAAAAGCGGATCGGGACAATCCACGAGAACCATCGCCGTGCCCGCGCGCAGGAGGAACGACGTGCAATAGCGATGGACGGAGAAAAAATTACCAACCCCGAGGGAGATGATTTCAAAAGGTGCGGACGGACTCACGAGAGGCCTTTCTAGTTGGTGGAGCAAGCTTGCACGGCTCTGCCTACCCCCCATGAGAAGCGACGGAACCCGCTTCATTTTGCTCGGAATCCATTCGTCTCAACAGGATGTTCATAATTTGATTCTGCCGCGTCGTCAAGCGTCCTCTCGTGTTTGTGGGCGCATTTCCGACGAGCGAGAAGACGTACCGCTCGCGTCCCGAATTGTCGCGAATGTAACCGGAGAGTGCGCCGACTCCCGAGAGCGTTCCCGTTTTGCCGACGACCCGTCCCGCCGAGCCGCCAAAATTACGGCCTCGAAGTGTGCCGCTTCGACCCGAAACAGCCAAGCATTCGATGGCCGATTCGCGCAGAGGGGAGCGATAGATCGCATCAAGCACGGCAACCTGTTCGGAGGCCGAAACGCTATTGCGTCGGGAGAGGCCGCTTCCATCCCAGCCCGGTTCGATCATCCCAATTTTGCGTTCGGCGTACCACGCCTTTTCAAGTCGGCGAGCGCTTTCGATGTCACCTTTACCCGATGCGCGATAAGCCGTTGCCCGCCAAATCTGTTCTGCAAGAAAGTTATCGCTTTCCTTCGTCATGATCTTGAGGAGTTCACCCAAGGGGGGCGACTCATGATGTTCGAGCAGCGTCATGATTTCGTAGGCTTTGGCTTCGGCAGGATCGGTGATAATTTTCATTTTTCCGGCGAGTTCGACGCCCGACAATTTTAGCTCGTCTTCGATGATGGCTGCGATATAAGCAAGCGGCTTGACGACGGGGACTTGTGCTCCAGTCTCACCCGTCCGGCGATCTACGCGACCCGTCAGCGAAAGCGTGAGCGTGCCATCCACAAATTTTGCGCCGAGACCCGAGGGGCCACTTCCGGTGTTCATGGAATTGGAAATCCGAATTCCTTCGAGCGAAGGAAACAAATTGACGCTTCCCCGGGCCGATGCCGAGCGATGTACGGTGATCAACAGCAGATTATCATTGAGCGCGAGCGCCGAGGGATAGGGCGCATAGGAATCGCCGATGTGATCGGTGCCCCATGCCGATGGATGTGTGTCTTGTTCGGAACCAAAAGCCGAAGCGTCCAGAATGAAATCGCCTTGGAGTCGGGTTATGCCAGAAAATCTGAGTTTCTTAATCCACTCGCGAAGGACCGTGGCGGGATTGCGCTGATTCAAATAGCGCGGATGGAGAGTCGGATCGCCCGATCCCCGTAGCACCGCGGCGGCCGTCACCGTGCCGCCTTCGCGATTGAGCGCGCGCGTGAGACCAAAATCGGTTTTGAAAACAAAACAGCGGTATTCGTCGGACCCTTCGGCCGCCAG
>CAZPIK010000195.1:7501-7846 GCA_964586185.1 uncultured Candidatus Sumerlaeota bacterium
GCCTTCGACCCGCGCTGCTGGAATCACGTTTATATCGGTTTTGAAAACAAAATCCGCTCCAAGATAGGTGAGCGCCAATGCCAGCGTCATGATCTTTCGGTTCGAGGCGGGAATAACGCGCTGATCGCCGCGAAAGTTGAGGATCATTTCACCCGTGTCGAGATCTTTGGCGAAACACGACCAGCTTTCGCCGTAGCGCGATTCGGCGGAACGAAGCGTGTCATACCAATCCTCGATGGAGTCCGGATCGCCGGAGTTGGCTTGAACGGTTCGGGTCGAAGACTTTGCGGGAGCCTTGGTTGATTTCTTTTTTGAAGTCGAGGGCTTCTTGGAAGTCGTGGACTT
>CAZPIK010000196.1:0-7821 GCA_964586185.1 uncultured Candidatus Sumerlaeota bacterium
CGGCAAAAAGATTCCCGTTCATTCGCGACGTGATTGTCACCAAGACGATTTCAGAAGGTTCGGGCGCAGTTCGCGAAGCGCCGATTTCGCCGTATGATCTCGCTGCGCGGGAAGGTGCGAGCTGGAGATCGCGGCTGTTTTCAATGCGGCAAATCACGCTGGAACGTGAGGGTCGGGAGTATGGGCGGCTCTATCTCGATCTCGACCGTTCGGCGATTGAGAGCGTGGGCACGGCAATTTTGGCGACTTCGATTTCGCTCGGCGCGACGCTACTCTTGCTCATTGGTCGGCTTTTTTTTCAACAGACCGAAATTCGTAAAGTCGGGACGGAACTCGATCAACGAACGCGAGAGCTTGTTCGCTTGGAGCGGCTTGCGCTCGCGGGTCAACTAACCGCCAATCTCTTGCACGATTTGAAAAAGCCGGTCTTGAACATTCGCAATCGCGCCGAGGATTTGAGCGAACGTGAAATCGGCGGAGAAATAAAAAATCTGACTGATCTTTATTTTCAGATGCTGGGCGACACCAATCTGGAAAAATTTGTCCGCTCCGACAAGATGCAGGAAGAATATGTGGACGTGAATGAAACACTTCGCGCGTCCGTCCGACTTGTTCATTATGAGCGAGAAAACATTCAGATTGTCGAGCAGATGGCGGACGATTTACCGCCTGTCTTGGCTCAGCCGTATCGGTTGATCCAGGTCTTTTCGAACCTTGTTTTGAATGCGTATCAAGCGATGCAAGGCAAGGGGACGCTTACGCTTCAGACTCTCAAGCGCGAAGTCGGGATCGAAGTGAGAATTACTGATGACGGTCCGGGTATGTCTCCGGAGACGCTTCAAACAATCTTTGAACCATTTTTTACGACCAAGGGCGAATCGGGCGGGACAGGTCTTGGACTTGCGATTAGCCGCTTGATCGTCGCCGACATGAAGGGTTCGATAGAAGCAACTTCAGCCCCGGGCGGGCCAACGACATTTCGTGTAATATTACCGGTGTCATAAAAGAGCGAGCAGGGCTATGGTCACTCATTTAGCATTCATCGCATTAGTGATCGGCGTTACTTTTTTGCTTACGCTCCACGAATATTGGAAGTTCAAAGTAGCGCAACTGGGCGAGGGGTTGGCTTATTCGCGGCGACAGTTCAGCCGACGCGTGGGGATTAATATTCTGGTTGTGTTCATTCTCTTCATGCTCTACTTCAAGCCCGATTCTCTCTCCATTCGCTTTGACTTCATTTGGTACGGCGTTTGTCTTTGTGTGGGAGTTCTCCTTTTGATCCTTGCGATCCGCGACTTGCACGAGACGAGTGTGGTTTCTTTGAAGGAGCGCGAGCGGCTGATTGCGGAGGCGGCCAAAGAGTTCGAGGCTCATGTTGAAGATTTGAAACCGATTCGTCCTGCATCGAGGAAGAGCGAATGAGGCGTGAATATGGATTTGCTTGATCGCAATCCGACGCATCCCGTAGAGTAGTGAGTGGTATTTTCTCACGGAGTTTTCGATTTGCCGCGCATCAACCGCATCTCCAACATCATGAGGTTTGTATGTGTGGCCGTATGGATGGTGGCGGCAACGTCGGCATACGCCAAACTCGAACTCGAAGCCGAGGCCGGTTTTGGCGGCACCTTTGTTTCGGGCGCGTGGATTCCGATGCGCGCGCTGATCCAGAACATGCCCGATCCGACGCGACCCGAAGCAGCGGTCAAGGATTTTACGGGAGAAATTCGGGCGAAGGTCATCGGCAGCGACGGTCAGGCGATTCAGTTTGTTCAGCCGCTCGAAATGCCCGCGCATTCGCGAAAGATTGTCGAACTGCCGATTCAAGTTCCGCATAACCAAAACCCCATCTTGGTCTATTTGGTGGATGCGAAAGGACGCGAGAACGCGCGCGCAGAGGTTAAATTCGCGGGTGGAGGAAGTTCGTCCTCGGATAAACGCGATCAGTTTTTTATTCGACCCACCGTGCTTGTGCAGTCCGATCCGAATCAGGCCGTAAGTTTTCCAACGTCTATGGCCGCGAGCGCAAACATTCAACAGTTGCCGCTTGAAGAATTCCCCCACGACGCACTGGGCTATCAGGCTGTGCGGGTCGTATTCATTCACGGACGGCTTTCGGGGAAGCTTAAAGACGATCAACTTGCCGCGTTCGAGGGGTGGCTTGATGAGGGAGGCCAGCTTGTCGTTGCCACGGCACGGAGCGTAGATGAGATCAAACTGGACGCATGGCTGAAACCGCGACTCCCCGCGATTCCCGAAACAGCAAACGAAGCGACCCTCGAAGGCGGAGATAAAAAAATCAAGGACAAGACACTTCAAACGGTGTGGGGCGATCTAGCAGAGGGTGCGGCGATTCTTTGGGGGAATGACGCGGGTCCCGTTCTATTGAAACGCGCGGTTGGGTTGGGCGCGGTTTACGCCATCGGGATGGATACGGCGGCGCTGACCGGATTAGCCGCGCACTCGCCGGAGGGATTGCAGGTTCGCGCGCTCCACGATGCGCTCCTTGCGATGCCGCGAATCGAAGACGTGCGCGCAAGGCACATCGTTTCGACGGCGAACGTCGAACCGAATTTTCGCGTGGACATGCTTCCCAACCGGATGATCGTCGCGATGCTCATGGTGTTTTTCGTCGTCGTCGTGGGGCCGCTCAATTTCTATATACTTCGTCGGATGCGAAGGCTTGAACTCGCATGGTTCACGATTCCCGCGCTTTCGATTTTCTTCTTCGTCGCCGTTTATATCTTCGGCCTCGCGACCAAAGGTAGCCGCCAATTTTTTGCGTCGGCGGAAATCTTGCATTTGACCGCCGGGCGATCCAAGGGGTTGCTCGTCTGGATGGGCAGCCAGTTTTCCCCATCTTCGCGAGGCTACCGTCTTTCGTCTCCATCGGGCGGAACCGTTCTGCCGTACTCCGAAAATTACAGCATCCCCAATTATGGAGGGATGTTTGCCAATATCGGCGCGTCGGCGTTCGGAATCACCGCCGATCCTGATAAGCCAGGCAGCGCAATTCGGAATCGCGAAGCGGGTTATGATCTCGTCAATCCGGTTGGTCAGTGGGAGATGGAATTCTATCACGGTGAGCGACCGCTGGAGATTGAGGGGAAGATCGAAGGGGGCGTCCGCATCGAAGCGGGCGATGGCGATGAGGGGGACGTCACCACGGTTCACATCAAGAACGCGACCGCCGCTAAGCTCGAAAACGCCGAAGCTTTCGTCGGCCAAGTTTCATATCGATTGGGCGATATCGCACCGGGTGCGGAACTTTCACTCTCCTATAATAATGAAGGAGGCGTGATTGAATCGCGCTCGCAGTGGAAACAGGGCGAAGCACCCGACACAACGACTCAACCAACAATACCGTCAGCCGCGTCCGCAGTCTCGATGGGACCAACTCCTGATCCTCAGGAACGACAGCAGCAGATGCAGCAAGGCCTTAAGGAATTACAGCGGAAATTGGAAGGCGATATGACCGCCGCTCAACCCAAATTACAAGATGCTAAAGCTAAACCCGCGGCGGATTATTACAAGGACAAGTTTTCCCTCTCGGTTTCGGAGAACGTGCGGGATGGGGCGATCAATCGGTATCCGCTTTATCCGATGCTGAACCCGCAACGTCGCTGTCGGCTCATCGCGCGGCAAACGGAGTGGCTCAGCGGTGTTAAAATTGATCCCGAACCGGAGGAATACAAGACGGCGGGGATGATCGAAATCGAACTGCCGCTTGAAATCAAGGGAGAGGTCGCTTTTAGTTCGTCTCCAAATATGACTCGGAATCGTTTGCGAATGCGCGTGGCGGATTACGACCCGGATGCTGTTGCCTTCTTCGATAACCCCGGCGATTTCTGCACGCTCAATAATGGTTCGGTGGAAGTGGTTTTTGCGCCGCCTGCGCTTGCTCATCCCGTTCAATTCGTTCAGGGGAAGATCGGCGTCAATTTCACAGGCGCGCCGGAGCGATTTGTTCTAAAGATTTTTAACTATGATTCAGGCGACTGGGGCGTTCTATATGCGGGAGATACAGCGGTCGGCGTCGAGCGCAAGCCGACGAACGAGCTTCCGATTACTGCGGGCAACGTCAATCCCTACGGCCATTTCATTCGTGTTCGTTTGGAATCGCGCGAGCTTCCCGCGACCGACGAGAAGAAGAAGGGGATGTTTGCGAATGAATCGTCGCCGTTTTTGAACATTCACGGGATCACGGCGAGACTCTATTTTACCGATATGGAGTCGCGGTAATTTGGAGTGCGCGGGCTTGACCGCGCTATTCTTCGCGGCGGCTCGACGCCGCGCGGATCGTCAAGCCGATCCGGAGAAAAGCGGCGTCAAGCCGCCGCACTCCAAAATTGGGGCTAATGATAAAAATGGTCCGAATTGAAAAATGCTAACTTCTCCGGCAATATGAGACCGTAATAGGCGAAAGGGAATGACCGATGATCAAGACGCATGGACTCACGAAGCGGTACGAAAAGCTGACGGCGGTCAGCGACCTTAACCTCGAGATCAACACCGGTGACATCTTTGGTTTCATCGGTCCCAACGGCGCCGGGAAAACGACGACGATTAAGATGCTCGCGACGCTCATCCGCCCGAGCGAAGGATTCGCTGAAATCTGCGGATTCAACGTCGTCAAGGACGTGGATGAGGTCAAGCGGGTCATCGGCTACATGCCCGACTTCTTCGGCGTGTATGACGATATGAAGGTTTGGGAATACTTGGATTTCTTCGCGATGGCCTACAAAATCCATCCCGCACAACGACCCAAGATCATTGACGACGTGCTCGAACTGACCGACCTCACCGTTAAGAAAGACGATTACGTCGAAGCCCTTTCGCGCGGCATGAAACAGCGGCTTTGCCTTGCCAAGACGCTCGTCCACGATCCGAAGGTGCTTTTGCTGGACGAACCCGCGAGCGGACTCGATCCCCGCGCGCGGATCGAAATGCGCGAATTGCTGAAAGAGCTTCGCCGGATGGGCAAGACGATTTTGATTTCGTCGCACATTCTTACCGAGTTGGCGGACTTCTGTAACACGATCGGGATTATCGAGCAGGGGAAGTTGCTCGTTTCCGGTCCCGTTTCCGAGATCACCCAAAAAATGCACGGCGGCCGAGTTATTGAAGTTCAAGTGAAGAACGATGTTAACAAAGCGCAGGATATTCTCTCCGCGCAGCCCGGAGTTCAGAAGGTTGAGATTGAGGGAGATGTCCTCCGCGTCAACGTGGCCTTCGACATGGAGGACACCAGCATCCTGACTGAGGCGCTTATCAAGGCGGGGGTCAAGGTCGGCTCATTCCGCGAACTCGAAGTGGACTTGGAAGACATTTTCATGCGGATCACCAAAGGCGCGGTGCAGTAGAAAGCAATCCCCGTTTAAGCCGCGTTTTGCCTCCGCACCAATACCTCAACGGCAGGAAATGCGGGTTTGAGGGAACGCAATCGAATTAGCTGAGCGCGGAATGCAAACACGCATGCAATGACGTATGCGACTCTTATGCTATTGCCCAAAAGAATATAAGTAGACGGTTGCAGTTTTGAATTCATCATGAAATCGAATAGAAGGGTTGTTCCGCAGGCAACTGGCGCATAAATGGTGAAGAAATAAGCAATCGCTATCCAAATCAGTAGATATCTGTATCGCCCGTACGGAAAAGTTTTCCGAACGACAATCGCTGTTATCAAAAACAGTGGCACACTGAACTCGATCACGTCCCAAAAGTCTGTAAGTACCGGACGAAGAACCGATTTCAATAAAAAAAGAATAATCTCCGCTGGGCGGAATGAAGTTGGTCCCTTATCGGAATTTTCAAATGAACTCGAAGTCACGTTCGAAGGAAAGGTAACAAAAATGTCATTCAATCTTTGGAATGCCCCGGAAAATAAGTTGATTTCAAAGAAGGAAAAGACAGCAAGAACTCGGTAGAACAATTGCTGGACGATCTCGCTACATACTAAGAATACGAGCGGTATCATAAGCATGGCGGGCCAAGGATTGCGCGAGTTCATGGTTGTGAGCGACACCGACGAATCAGCGCCCCGAAAATATCGGAAAGTCTCTGATCGGATTAGATAAATCCACATTGCAAGCAGTATCCAAGTGGCTGGATTGACCAGCATTTCGATGGGACGAAATACTGCGTAAAGCCCTTGTTCAAACCGCGAGCCATGCATGAGTGGAATTGAAACATTGGCGAGCACCCAATTGCGTACTATCCCGCCAAAGAAACTTACAATCGGATACGCGAGAAAGAACGCCTTGAGCCCCGGTTTCCTCATGACCTTGAGGCTGTATTGCAATTCGCGTCGCAAAACTTCCTGCTCGGCATCGAAAAACCAAGATTTGATCGCGCGCCAATGTTTCACTTCGCGCCGCTCCCGGCCTGTTTTCGTTCCTCCCGTTTCTTCTTCCACCAATCAAGCCGTTTGGCGATTTCGCGTTCGTAACCGAACTCACCCGGAACGTAATACGATTTGCCCAGCAGATCATCCGGCAAGCATTCCTGTCCTGAAAAATGATCCGGCGCGTCATGGTCGTAACTGTAGTTTTTTCCGTAGCCCACTTCCTTCATCAGGGGAGTCGGGGCGTTGCGAATATGGAGCGGAGCCGGTAGCGCGCCAGTGGATTTGATTTCCTCATGTGCTGCGTTATAGGCGGCGTAAACGGAGTTGCTTTTGGGACACGTCGCAAGATAAAGCGTCGCCTGCGCGAGTCCAAGTTCCCCTTCGGGCGAACCGAGCGAATGATAAAACTGCATCCCCGCCTGCGCCTGAATCACCGCTTGCGGATCGGCAAGGCCGACATCCTCGACCGCGAAACGCACGAGCCGACGCGCAACGTAAAGCGGCTCCTCGCCCGACGCCAGCATCCGCGCGAGCCAATAGAGCGCGGCCTGTGCGTCCGAAGCGCGAAGGCTCTTGTGGAGTGCGGAAATGAGATTGAAATGCTCTTCGCCCGATTTGTCATAGACCAGATGCGACCGCTGAGAGACCTTCTCGACGAGCGCGCGATCCAAAACACGACGTCCTTCGGCGTCCGGCTTCGCGGCTCCGACCGATTGATCGAGAAGATTCAGCGCGCGCCGAGCGTCGCCATCGCACATCCGAGAAATGAGCGCGAGCGTATCATCTTCGGCGACGGCGTTCATCTTCCCCAATCCGGTTTCGGCATCGGACAACGCCCGGCGCATGATCCGCAGTAATCCGTCGGGCGTGTGCGCTTTCAAAACAACTACGCGTGATCGCGAGAGAAGCGGCGCGATGATCGAGAAGGAGGGATTTTCCGTCGTCGCGCCGAAAAGGACGATTACGCCCGATTCGACGTGCGGAAGAAACGCGTCCTGTTGCGCCTTGTTGAATCGGTGGATTTCATCCACGAATAGGATTGTGCGTTTGCCAGTCGCGTCCAGTCGCGCGCGCGCCGCCTCGATGATCTCCTTGACCTCCTTGATCCCGGTCGTCACGGCGCTCAGCGTCTCGAAAGCCAGCCCCGACTTTGCGGCGATCAGTGAAGCCAGAGTTGTCTTGCCGCATCCCGGCGGTCCCCAAAAGACCAGCGACGGCAGCGACCGATTCTCCATCAGCCGGAGCAGGAACGAATCCGATCCGAGAATGTCCTCCTGGCCGACCACGTCTCCAAATTCGCGCGGGCGCATACGCTCGGCCAGCGGCGCGGAGGAGCGCGATTTCTCGCCCGCAGGTTTCCGCGTAGTTGGAGACTGTTTTTCGGATTGATCGAAAAAATCCATACATTTCGTCCCGCAATCATAGCCCGGGAACAGTATCAGAATGCCCGTTTGGAACTCCCGCGCCAAGTATCAAAC
>CAZPIK010000197.1:0-6896 GCA_964586185.1 uncultured Candidatus Sumerlaeota bacterium
CCACTTTGGTAAATCCAACATTGGACGATGCCATCGTTGTGCCTCGATAACTTCAGTGATCTAATCGAGTGTGCATTTTGGTTTATAGCAACGCAAGTAGTTTTGATCAGTACGATTTCGATATTGTGTTTGAAGTTAAGGCGACAAACTCTGGCTTCGCAAATGCATGGAGTTGGCTGCTTCAGCTCCTCGCTTCGAATAGAGTTCTCTTTGCTAGGTCGCATCCATTGCGGTTAAATCTCCTTCGGATTATTCGCCCGATGGATTCCACTCCCACAAACTCTCGTCCGCGCGTGCTTGCGATGCTCGCATTGCTTGGCGCGGCGTTGTTGCTTTACGCTCCGACGACGCTGTTCCAAATTCCCGTCAGCACCGACATGACGATGATGTATGCGCCGTTCTATTCGCTGAAATGGGAAGGCGGGATTTTCGGAATTCCTCTCTGGAATCCCCACCTCGCGTGCGGAATGGGAATGGAGGGTAATCTGCAATACAGCGCGCTCTATCCGCTCCGATTTCCTTTCTACTTCATGGACGATTGGCGAACCTACTTTGGTCCCTATATGTTTGTGCATTACGTGATCGCGCTCGTCGGCGCGTTCGGAGCGTTCCGCGCGAGCGGGATGTCGCGTCCCGCCTCGCTCGTCGGCGCAATTGTGTTCGGCTGCGGCGGTTACGTCTCGTCGCGAATTATCAATACGACGATCTTCCTCGCGACCTGTTGGTTTCCGTGGCTCGTCTGGGGCGCGGTCGAGCGGCGGACGCGCGGTGGCCCGATCCTGACGCTTGCAATCTCGATGATCATGCTGATCGGTTCGCCGCATCTGATGATTTATGGAACCATCGGATTTGCCATCGTGTGGATTTGTTCGCTTCTGGGAGCGCCGACGTCCTCGTCGGCTTTTGCGCGTGAGGTCACGCGCGCTCCCGGCATTTTGTTAATACGCGATTGGACGCCGTGGATTCGGCTCACCTATTACATGCTGGGCTTTATTGCTGGGTTGGTCGCGCTCGTTCCGGGAATGCTGCAAGTTCTTGGCTCGCTCCGCACGAAGACCAATATCGAAAATAACCTTGCCGATTCGCTGGGATGGGATGAAATCCCCTTTGCCCTTTTAGGCGGAGCGGGCGGAGCGATCACGCCCGAGGTCAACGACAAATGCATTTACATTGGCGGCGCGGCGATCTTGTTAGTCCTTATTGGAACGGTTCATCGCGCGGCTTGGCGCGATTGGAGATGTCGCGCTGGCGTGGCGCTGACGCTTGCCGGATTGATCCTCGCGCTCGGCAAGAATATCGGTTGGCAATGGATCATGCCGTATATTCCGGGACTCAAGATGCTCGAAGGTCCCGCCCGCGCGTTGGTTCTCACGGCCTTCGGAATGGCATGGTTGGCTGCGATAAGAATTGAAAGACTTTTGCAGGATGCGGCTGCGAATGGCCCAATTTGGCGTTTACGAACCGCGGCCATCGGCATTGCATTTCTATTAGTGACAGCGATCCTTATTCCTCTCCGCTTGGACGGATTCGATTCGGCTCAAGCTCTAATCATGGGTTGGCTCGTCGCTCCGGGGGCAGTTATTGGACACGCATTTGCCCCTCTCGATCTGGTTCTCACACTTATACCGGCGATTCTATTCCTCTGCCTGCCCGCTAGATTGGCACAATTCCGCGTTTGGGGTTTCGGCGGATTGATCCTGTTTCAACTCTGGCATTTCGCGCCGCGCGTTGCGCCGCATACGGCGGAGAAACATTTCTTTGATCCGCCCGCAAATGTTCGATTTCTCATGGAGGAAAATGAAAAGTCTCATGCGCAAGGCGAAAGATTCCGTATCGCCGCGCTTGATGTTCTCCAATACACCGACACGCAATGGGACAGCCTCCACAAGTTTTCATTTCTGATGCCGAACCTCGCGACGCTCTACGGACTTGAAGATATTCGCGGATTTGATCCGCTGATCCCTCGCAATCATGCCGAGGTTGTCACGAAACTTGCCGGACGCGCGCCCTATAACGATCCGATTCGTAATCTCGAATTCAACGAGCCGAGCGAACAATTGTTCGAAATGCTCGGCGTGCGGTTTCTAATCGGTGATCCGCGCGACCGGCGATGGACGACCCAGCCGCAGTTCCTCCATGCCCAGCAACCGATCTCGGAGGTTCCTTCGAGCACCCGATGGGTAGCCCATCCTGAAATCGCTGGTTGGCGTTTCGTATCGCTTATTGATGGCGCCGGTTCGATTCGGCCGGGCGAAGAAATTGCAAGACTCGTCATCGAAGCTAATGAAGGAACATTCGAATTTCCGCTCCGGTACGGAATCGAATCCGGGCATGTTTCCGATTCGGAGAACGTGGTCGCGCAAACAAAGGCGCAGGTCAACATGCGATGGCAGGAAAATTCTCCTCATCGCGAAAGTAACTATCAGCGAACACGAACCAATTATCGCGCGACAATTGATTTTGGCCGTCCGCTTCATGCCAAGCGCGTGTCATGGCGGCTCACGCGAAGCGATTTAATCGTCTATTTTCCCGCTCAAGGTTACCGCCTTGCCGCAACAGAACCCCCCAACACATGGAAACTCGCCTTTGCCGATCCCGTCGCGCCCGTGTATGAACGCACCGCCTTTCGACCCGAAAGCGTCAAAGAACTTCACGCCGACCATCGCTTCACGGGACTCTTTTACCTCTTATCCGGCGTGACGTTGGCGGCATATCTTGCGGCTGCTATGCGGGCTTGGTATGAATGGAAAAGGAAGCGCGCGCCCGCATGAACCTCATCGAAGCCAGCGTCAAGAATGGAACCGCCGTCGTCGTCGGAATGATCCTCGTCATCCTTTTCGGCGCGCTGGCGTATCGCAATATACCGATCCAGCTCAACCCGACCGTGGATCAGCCGATCATCACGATCGAGACCGATTATCCGGGCGCGGCTCCGGCGGAAATCGAATCCGAGATCATTCGGTCGCAAGAAGAGCGTCTGGCCGCCGTCGAGAATCTCCGACGCATCCGGGCTTTTTGCCGCGAGGGTGAAGGCGAAGTGATTCTCGAATTTGATTGGGGGGTCAATAAAGACCTCGCCGTCATGGACGTCGTCCAGAAACTTGAACAGGTCGGCGATCTTCCGGAGGACGCACAGAAGCCCCAAATTTACGCCGCGTCGTCCGATGAAAGCGCCTACATCATGCGCATCACGGTGCAGAGCGACCGCCCCATCAACGAAGTGCGCGAGTTGCTCGAAGACCGGGTCGGACCGAGGCTTGAGCGCGTGAAAGGCGTGAGTCGCGTCAATTGGCACGGCGGCTCGCGGCGGGAGATCAAGGTTCAGATGGATCTTGCCGCGCTCGATTCGCGCAAACTCTCCATCACCGAGGTCATGCAGGCCATTGCGCGCGAGAACCAGAATCAACGAGGCGGAAAAATCGAAGAAGGCAATACGCGGATGCTTGTCCGCACGGTCGGGCAATTCGATTCGCTCGCGGCCATCGAACAGACCATTGTCAAGAACGGGCCCAATGGTCCCATCCGTGTCGCTGACATTGCCCAAGTTGTGGATGGTTACAAGGATCAGGAACGCGTTGGGCGAACGAATGGCAAGCCGGCGGTCGGCGTCGGCATCTCGAAAAAAACCGGAACCAACACGCTCGAGGTGACGCGCGGTCTCCACGAAGAGGTCGAGAAGATCAATCAGGAACTGGCCGCGCAGGATATCAAGCTTTGGATCACCTACGATGTCGCCGATTATATTTGGGACTCGGTGCGGCACGTTCAGAAGGACTTGATTTACGGTTCGATTCTCGCCATCGCCGTGCTGCTCGTTTTCCTTCGTTCCGCTTCGGGAACTCTCGCTATCGCGCTCACGCTTCCGCTTTGCACGATCGGAACGTTCGTGCTCCTCGCGGCGTTTGGTCGTTCAGTCAACGTTATCTCGCTGGCGGGTCTGGCCTTTGCGACGGGCATGGTCGTGGATGACGGCATCGTCGTGGTTGAAAATATCTTCCGTCATCGCGCGGAGTATGGAACGGATCGAGTTCGCGCCGCTCGAGAAGCCACCATCGAAGTGTGGGGTCCTGTTCTTGCCTCGACGCTTACGACCCTCGCCGTTTTCATCCCCGTTCTTTTTATCCAAGAAGAAGCAGGACAGCTTTTCCGCGATATCGCCTATTCGATTTCATTCGCCGTGGCGCTATCGCTTATCGCTTCGATCACGGTTGTTCCGATGGTCATGAGTCGGCTCGGCAGACGCGTGATGCCGCCCGCCTCAACTACCGGAGTTTCCAATGGCGGTAAGTGGTCATGGATGGATCGCATGATCGGCGCGCCGACGATAGCCTTCTTTACCAACATCGTCCGGATCGGTCTTGTGAATCGCGTCGCGCGATACGCCATCATCGCTTCCATCGCCGTCGGTTTTTTTGCGAGCCTTTATCTTGTTCCTCCCGCTGAGTATCTCCCCGAAAGCAAAAGCTATTTTATCTTTGGCGGGCTGGTCATGCCGACCGGGATGAGCCTCGAGGGAGCCGACCGCGAAATGGCGAAGGTCGAGGAATTCGTGCTGAAGCTGCCGAAACTTTTCCGCGCCTTCTTTATCGCCACGCGCGAACGGGTTCAATTCGGAATCTTCCTAAAGAAAGAGGAAGCCCAGAGCGAAGATGTTGACGCAGCCGTGCTTGCCGTCGAGGCTCACGCGCAAAAGGTGCTCCCTTCGGACGTGCGCGTGATGGTGGATCGCGGCTCCGATTTCGGTTGGCGCAGCGGCGGAGGCAAACGAGTCAGCGTGGATCTTCGCGGACCGGATATGGACGAACTCCAACGACTCAGCGGCGATCTTGAAAATCGTCTCTCCTCCGTTCGCGGTGTCAAAGCGGTCATCAGTTCCCTGAATCTCGCCAACCCCGAACTTCAAGTTGTGCCCGATCGCGAACGGCTCGCGGACTTGGGACTTACGACACGCGATCTTGCGCTTGTGGTCGAGACGCTGCTCGAAGGAACGCGCATGTCGCACTATCGCGAAGGCGGAAAGGAATTCGATCTCGTCCTTGAAGCGCGCGGCGGCCAAATCTTGGATCCCGACCGTTTGCGCGAGATCATGATCAAAACGCCTTCGGGACGCGACGTGCGCTTGGGAGAAATCGCAACGGTCGAACGCAAATTAGGACCGGTCACCATCGAACGGCTCGAACAGGAACGGGTCATCACGCTGAACGTCTCACTCGATCCCGCGATGCCGCTCGAAACTTTCATCAACGCCGCCGAGAAGGACGTGATGGAACCGTTCCGAAAGTCCATGCCCGGCGGATACGTCGCGCGGCTTTCGGGAACCGCCGACGATTTGAAGCGCACCGTTTCTGCGCTCTCCTATTCGTTCATTTTGGCGGTCGTCATCACCTACCTGCTTCTCGCCGCCCTCTTCGAATCGTTCCTCCATCCGCTCATCATTATGTTCTCGGTTCCGCTCGCGGCAACGGGCGCTTTCATCGGCGTCTGGATCACGGGATCGGATTTCAACGTCATCACGATGCTCGGATTCATCCTGCTCGCGGGAATCGTCGTCAAGAACGCGATCCTCGTCGTCGAGTTCGCGCTGAAGGACTATCGCGAGAATCCGAATTCCGACGCCCACTCGGCGATTTTGAGCGCGCTCAGGGTGCGATTGCGACCTGTTTTCATGACCTCCGCGACGACCGTCCTCGGCATGGTTCCGCTCGTCGTCAGCAAAGGCGCGGGAACCGAACTTTATCGCGGGCTCGGCGCGGCGGTCGTCGGCGGCATGACCCTCTCGACGATCTTCACGCTCATCCTGATTCCGCTGCTTATGGCCTCCGCGCTCGAAGCACAAGAATGGCTCTCCGCGCGATTCCGTTTCAATAAAACCGCCACGCAACATTCCGCGGATCGAACTTTGCCCTAGCAACCTCGTTAAACCTTTTGAGATAGCGTTTATCTTCAGGTATAAGGGGAGTTTATTTCCCGGAGAGCGTGATTTGCGACGCAGGGAAAGTCGAAACTACCTGACGGACGAATCTCATGAGCCTGAATTTCAACACCCTTTCCCGATCCTGCTACTGCGGCGAAGTCCTCGAAAACCGCGTGGGCGAGGAGCTCATCCTTAAAGGTTGGGCGCATTATCGTCGCGATCACGGCGGCCTCATTTTTATTGACCTCCGCGACCGCGAAGGACTGGTTCAGACGGTGTTCGATCCCGCCGCGATTTCCGCCGAGGCGTTCGAGGCCGCGCACGGAATCCGCAGCGAGGACGTGCTGGCGATTAAAGGGAAAGTTAGGCCTCGCCCCGAAGGAACCGAAAACGCGAACCTCAAAACAGGCAAGATCGAAGTTGTCGTTTCCGATTTTGAAATCTTGGCGCATAGTGATGTGATTCCATTCAAGGTGGACGAGCACGCGAACGTGAGCGAGGACATCCGGCTCAAGTATCGCTACCTCGATTTGCGCCGTCCGCAGATGCAGTCGAACATGATCGCTCGATCCAAGTTTATCCGCGCGGTGCGGCGGTATTTGGACGACCAAGGATTGCTTGAATTCGAGACGCCGATCCTGACCCGCTCGACTCCGGAAGGCGCGCGCGATTTCTTGGTTCCGAGTCGTCTCAATCCGGGGACGTTTTACGCGCTGCCGCAATCGCCGCAGCTCTTCAAGCAAATCCTGATGGTGTCGGGATTCGACAAGTATTACCAAATCGCGCGTTGCTTCCGTGATGAGGACTTGCGATTCAATCGTCAGCCGGAGTTCACGCAAATTGACATTGAGCTTTCATTCATCACGCCCGAGGACATTTACGCGCTGATCGAAGGGATGATGAAGGCGATTTATCGCGAGCTGAAGGGAATCGAGCTGGTCGCGCCGTTCCGCCGGATGAGCTACGACGACGCGATGCTGAC
>CAZPIK010000197.1:6906-7813 GCA_964586185.1 uncultured Candidatus Sumerlaeota bacterium
TATGGCAGCGACAAGCCCGACCTGCGATTCGGTTTGGAAATTCGCGACGTCACCGACGCGTTCAGGACCGGCTGCGATTTCAAGGCGTTCAATTCAGTCATCGAAGCGGGTGGCGTCGCGCGGGCGCTTTGCGTTCCCGGCGGAGCTGAAAAATTCTCGAACACTCAATTGAAACCCGGTGGCGAATTGCCCGAACACGCGGGGCGTTACGGAGCCAAGGGGCTTGCGTGGTTCCGCGCCGAAGCGGGCGAAGGGGGCAAGACCGCGCTCAATTCCAACATCGCGAAATTTTTCCAGCCGGTTTGTTTGGATGCGCTCGCGGCGAAGCTCGAAGCGAAGGTCGGCGATCTGGTGCTGATCGTCGTGGATGAACCGCTGACGGCGGCGACGGCGATGGGGCAACTCCGGCTGAAATTGGGACGCGACCTTGGTCTAATCAAGCCCGACGCGATTGAACTTTGCTGGATCACCGAGTTTCCGGTCCTCGAATGGGATAAGGAAGAAAAGCGTTGGAACGCGATGCACCATCCGTTCACTTCGCCGAAGCCGGAGCACTTGGAATACTTGGAAAGCGATCCCGGAAAAGTCCGCGCGCTGGCCTATGACCTGAGCCTGAACGGCGAGGAGATCGGCGGCGGCTCGATTCGTATTCACCGCTCCGACGTGCAGAGCCGCGTCTTTGGCGTCCTCGGAATCACGCCCGAACAGGCGAAAAACAAATTTGGATTCTTGCTTCAGGCGCTTTCGTTCGGCGCGCCGCCGCACGGGGGCATCGCGTTCGGCGTGGATCGAATGATGATGATTCTTCAAGGACAGGATTCGATCCGCGACGTGATTCCATTCCCGAAAACGCAAAGTGGATCATGTCAAATGACCGAAGCGCCGTCAGAGGTTGACGCGAAGCAAC
>CAZPIK010000198.1:0-7806 GCA_964586185.1 uncultured Candidatus Sumerlaeota bacterium
GAAGTAACGATGAGAAAAAAACTGGCTGGGGGTGAAGGATTCGAACCTTCGCATGTCGGCTCCAAAGACCGATGCCTTACCAGCTTGGCGAACCCCCAGAGTCTCCCTTTTATACCTTTGATGAATCCATGGAGTCAACGGAGTGAAATAAAAAAAAAGGGAAACGCCATGAAAGGCGTTTCCCTTTGTCAATATTCAGAGAGACGTAAGACCCAAGCAGCTTAGAAGCCGCCCGTGACCTTGTGCAACTCCAAGGTTTCGACGACAAACGGATTGAGTCCGTCCGTCGAGTTACCGACACCCGTCGAGTTGATGAAGTCCGCAAACCCACGAATGCGGTCGCCATTGGCGACAACAGGCGAGGGAATCGTCTTCATGTGGTTCTGCGAATACATGAAGCTGACGTATTCCTCACCATCTGCGCTTCCCGTGGTGGAAAGCAACCGAGGTGAAGCCGCCCATTTCATGTTACCCGCCGTTCCCTTTTGGGTGAACTGCGTGTTCGTCAATTCGAACGTCACCGTATCCCACGTATGTGAGATCAGGTTGACCGGATCCGTGCCTTCAACCGTACCAGCCGGAGCGCCGACTGACGAACGAATCTTGGTCTTGAGAACCAAAATTTCGTCGTTCTGCCAGTTGTTCGCGAATGGCCAGCCTTGCAGCGTCGCATCCGCACCCGCCGGATTCCAGAAGAGCAACTTCTTGCGTCCCGTGTTGGCGTTGGTCGAAATATTCGGACCCAACGCAAACGACGCTTCCGCATTAGCATTGCTGATCTGAGTTGTATCCAGCACGCCCGTGCCCGATTGGATCACGTGTGTCGCCGTATTGATCGGTCCCGTCTGTAACGGAGTCATGACGAGCTTGGAATACAAGACGCGATCACCACGCATGCGTTTAAGGCATACGTAGCCGGTATCATTTTCGTTACGGATGGTCGTGCCACCCTGCGCGCCGTCAAGGATACGGACACTCAGGTTGATGTCATTCCGGTTATCCACCGTCGGATTGAACGGACTGAACGTCGCATTCCAAGCGTCCTGACCGCGCCATTGCCGCGTGAGCATGGCGTTCGGGCAGAACCAGAAATCGAAGTCAGTACGACCTTGCGTACGACCGATACCGTTCGCGCCACCCGCGACGTCGAGAATCGTGGTGTCACCACCGTAGATGTTCGAAGTCAGGCTGGGCGGGGTAACGTAGAAGTTGTTGTTGTAGCCGTGCGTCCAGAAAGGAATACGTCCAACACCCGTCTGATCGGTCTGCATCGTAAGGCGAGTGCGATAAACCGTGCTATCCACCAAGGTGATGTAGCCCGGAGTAGCGCCGTTGGCGATAAGACGGTTGTGCGGGCTGTACCAATACACACCAGCCGCCGCGACGTTCGTCAGAGGAACCCACATGCAGAAGCCCGTGCCCGTGCCCGTGGTTCCAGCCGCCGCGCTGGGAAGAAGCTCGGGCATCCATCCCGTGCGCTTGTTAGGATCGTTTTCGAAGTCAAAGTCGAAAAGATTCTCCATGCCGCCCGAAAGGCTGTCCGAGGTTTCATTTTGGCTATAAACGACGATTGATTGCTGGCTGTAAGTCGCACCGTCCGAAGCAAAAAGCGTCACCGGATCGCTCGCGAAAACACCCGGACCCGGGTCCGGATAGGGACCAAGGCTGCTGTTACCAGGACTCGCGATTGTGTCGCGGATCGTGGCGGTAGCACCCGAAGCATCTTGAGGAACGGCACCCGACTTAAGCAAAGGCGCGTTGTCATTGTCGTTGCCACGGACCTCCTTCGCTCCAGGAGCGTTCGGATCGTCCGGACCGATGTTCATCGCGGCGACGCCGTTAAGCGAATACCGCGCACCAGGACCTTGCGCATACGACCAAAGAATCGCACTGTCAGCCGACTCATCCGTGACGTTGGCGTCCAAATCAATCGCGTCCGGAAATCCGAACACGTTGTTGGCCGCGCCGTCTTCGAGATCGCCCACAATGTAATCACCGGGGTCGGTGATCACCGGAGCCATCGCTGAACCGATCATGCCAATAGCTGAAAAAGCAACTGCTGAAAGGGTTACGACTAACCCTTTTTTGTTAACCATAATATTTTTCTCCCTCCTCTCTATCGTTTAATGGGCGCCCGGATCAACCGGACTTTTCCCTTTAGGTCAAAAAATATTTCGCCTTAAGCGGCGAGTGGTTAACGCCCTCCTTTTGCAGTTGCTTGAAAAAACTTTGCTTCATAAAAATCCTGTCTTTCGTCACACTTCTGACCTTCTACACGCAACATTTATAGCACGATGACAATCACTGTCAACAACAAAAATGAGAGAAAGAGAAAAATTTCTCATTTTGCGAATTACAGCTAAATACACCGCCTTCGTTTTAAGGTTACGGATCAACCTATCACTTTGACACATGAGGATTTACAAGGTTCATACCCACCTTCGAAAAGTCTTATAAATATCCACGACGACGGGTGGCAGAATCTTTTTTAGCCCTTTTTTCCATCTCGCTGCAGGCGGTGGTGCCTCGGGTCGCTCTTGGAAAAGAGTAGTGTGCATCGGTGTTTTTGCAGGGTCAATTGGTGTTGCCGTATAATAATACGTAGCCAAAGACTTGCGCGTCATTCCTTCAGGACAATTTAGAGGATGGGGATGCCCGTGAAACGAATCTTGATCCGTATTAAAAATCACGCAACGATTGAAGAGTGGCGAGATTCGCTTTCGACATGAAGTCATTTGAGCGTCCCAAAGTTCTAAGTGTCCGCCGTATTCGTCTTTCCAATCTTTATTCAGATAAATGAGCGCGTTCAAACGGCGATGCAGGTTCAATTGCGGAAAAACGTTGAAATCGGCGTGAACTTCCAGCCGTCCTCCCGGTTCGATTTGATGCAACCCGCCACCATGAAAATATGGATCGGGTAGCAGTCCTTGAATTCCAGTCAACTCTTCGAGAAAACGGATGACGGGAGCGGAGTTCATAAAATAAAGCACGTCGCGTATCGAAGCGGATAGTCTTTCAACTTTGTCAAACGCGAGCTTGTGGTCGTGCTTGCTAATCCAATGTGTCCACTCAATATCACCGGGTCGAGGGTATGCTCGAAGAACTTCGTCTAAGATCGTTTCGGGTAGAAAACCATCTATCACGGCATGGGGAAACGGATCAGCAGCCCGATAGCTTGAACACAATTCTCCCGCAAGTTCGATCAATCTCTGCTCCCGAGCGGGAGTTAGTAACTCATCAAGTACTTGTGCCATTTAGTCACACCGCGACTCAATCACCACCGCTGCTTATCTATTTCCGCCTGAATCTTTCGATACTTTTCGCGCATCCGTTCGCGCTCTTCGCGGAGGTGATCACCCGCACTGTGTTCTTTGCTTTCCGTTCCGTCGCCGCCAGCCTTGATCTGCGCAATCGTAAATCGCTTCGGCTTCGATTTCACTGCGGCGGCGCGCAACGGCTCCTTGAGCATCAGGCGTATTGCGCCGACGGGTTGGCTCAAACTAATAACCGGTCGGCTTAGCTCGTGCTTGCTGTATTCGACGTCGGAGGGAAGAAAATCTTTGCCGATAAATGCGATCTCGAACTGTCCCAACATTTTTTTCAATTGTAGAAATTGCACAAACGCCGCGCCTTCCATCACCTTTTGGCGTGGGTTATAAAGAATCAGGTCGGGCTGAAGCCGTCCCAATTGCCCAAGGGCAACTCTCGGCTCCTCGGACCAGAGTGTCTCCCACTCCCCATCCGTCGGATCATTCAAGATGTCTTTCATGATCGCAACGTTGTCCACATTGCTATCAATGACGAGAACGCGGACGGTCGGCTTCGACTCGGGAACGGGTATCGCTACCGTAGGAGTCGCTCTTGATCGCGGCGCAATTCCCATCTCCTGGATAAAGTAGTCCATGAGTTCCAGCAATCGCGTCGGATCAATCGGTTTCGGAAGAAACAAATTCGCTCCGGCTTCCTTGGACATCTGCGGAAGTTCGGGATGCTTTTCACCCGAAAGAAAGAAGACCGGGATCTGATAAAACTCCGGATGGCTCCGAATCGCCGCGACGGTTTCGAATCCATTCATTCCCGGCATCATAATGTCGCAGATGATGAAGTCCGGCTCGAATCGCTCCATCAGTGAAAGTCCCGTCATTCCGTCCGACGCGTCGGCCACTTCAACCTTGGGCGAGAGCGCGAGTCGAAGAAACGTCCGAATGTCGTCGTCATCGTCAATTACGAGGACGCGCATTCTCTCGGCGCTTACAGGCGGAACGGGTGCAGGTTCTCTCGCGGGCTGCGCCGCAACGGACACATGCGAGGGCGCCGATTCAGGAACAGCCGGCTCCATAGTCGCGTCTTGAACCGGCGCAGTCGGAGCCGCCTTCGAATTGGGCGGACCAATCAAATCTACCACGCGTTTTAGAAAAGCAGCCGGAATAAAAGGCTTTTGAATGAACTCGCGTTTCTCAAACGGAAGTTCGAGGAATTGTTTGACGAGCGAAGAAGTCGGACTAACCGCCGAAAGCACGAGAATCGGCACGCCGGTCATCCGATATTTGATGAGCTGCTTGCAAAATTCCAGCCCGTTCATTTCGGGCATCATCATGTCGAGCACGATGAGCGAGGGCTTCAGATTTGTCAGCGTATAAAGCGCGCCGCGTCCGTTGTCCGCCGTCTTGATTTCATAACCCTCCCCCTTCAGCGCCACGCTGATCATCCTCCGCACATCGGGGTCATCGTCCACAAGCAAGATCATTCGCTCGGTCTCCAACTCACCATTTTATAGGTGTTTTGTCGGCGGATGGCAACCGTGCCGAGGCGCGGCTTTCGTATTTCATATTTGTCACTTAGCTGATAGATGAATCTTAAAGTGGAAGCGGCTTCTAACCGCTTGATGCCGAAGACAAGCGGCAAGATGCCGCTTCTACAGAAAATCTTAGCGGAACAGTCGCAACCACAAATTATCCACCTCGCCTTCGCGGATCATTTGCGGATATCCCGACCACACGCTTGACTGGGGAAAATACAGCGAATGATGGATCGGCGCGGGGGTTAAACCGAGCGAAAGTTCGCGACCAGCAGAATCCGATTCACCGCGCGAGCGAAGCTCATAATATCGCGCCCAATATTGCGCGTCGTATTCATCGAACAGCACGCGGAAATTCCGACTTGGATCACGATAGTATTTTCGGTGGAATGTCATGAAATCTACGGACGCGCCGAGAAGTTGAACGGCGATTCCAACCACTGTTGCTCCAATAACAAATCTTCTGCGGGCGGCGCTCCATGATTCCACAAGCCACAACGCAATCGGGATCGCAAGGAACGGATGGATCATGACGATATGCCGCGGTCCCCAGCACCAACCGCCCGCCCAGTTCAGCCACTTCGACATGAAGAGCAACGGAACCAAAATTGAAACCGCAATTCCGCCGCCAATCCATTTATCGCGTTTCAAAGTTCCAAGACTCCAAATCGTCGGAATTAAGGCAGGCGAAAAGAAAAAGAGCCCCTTGCCAACGCTGAACAGAAATCCGTATAACCCCGCCAAAAGCGGCGTAGCAAACTGCACTCCTTCAGGTTGATCCGAATAACCCGATTCAAAGGGTCCGCCAAAATGGATCGTGTTAAGAAGAAGCAGCAAGACCCCACACGCTGCCGCCGGAACGCAAAACGCGACGAATGGATGAACTCGCGGCTTTTGTTCCATCGCCGCCACTCGAACAGGCCCCAAGAGCACACACGCGAGACCCGGATAAAGCAACACCGAATCCAATCTGACGAGGGCCGCAAACCCCGCGCAGAAACCCGCAAACGCAGCCCAACGCGTGATCAAACACCTCCGCGATTTCAGCAAGCTCCACCACGACATCAAAACAAAAAACACCGCCGCGGATTCGGTGAAAAAAGGGCGACTATGCGGCCATGCCATCGAGCCAAATGCATATGCGAGCGAAACCAGCGCCGACGCCCCAACGTGCGACGTCAATTGCATCAATAATAAATAGAGGAGCGCTGCCGATGCGGCCCCGATAAAAATATTGAAAAACGAGCACGCGAATCGCGGCGCGATTTCAGCGGCGGAATAGGCATAATCCCGAAGACCATCGCGCTCGTCCTCCGGGATCCCATAAAGCCGCCGCCATTGCGCGTCCGATCCGATGGGGGCAATTGCCTTGCCCACCGCGTAAAACGGCAAAGCCAAAATGGCCTGTCCGATTCCATATTGCGCATATTCTTTGCCGTCCGTTCCGCGACGCGTGGCGAATCCACCGAGCGCGCGAATCGAAAGATCGCGTTCTTCATAAAGAGACTGCGTCACGCGAAAAAGAATTTCTTCATCCGGAGAATAAAGATGTCCGCCTGCCGTCGCGAGATAGGCCATTAATACCGCGAAGAAAATGGTCGACACGTGTTTCATGAAACTTCTAGGGGACGATTGCGTTGCGCATCGCTTGCGCGCAAGTAATCTGGAACGGCAAGGAACGGATCGCAACTCGGCTCTCCCCTTGACCAGGCCCGCGCACCCAAAAGAGCAACGATGTCTGCGCCCGGGCGATTCCAAGGCGACGGAACAAACCGCGCGCTTTCTCCTCTTCTCGCCACAATTTCGGGTCTATTTAAATCCGCGCCATCGCCGGTAAAATAAATTCTTCGTTCGTCGCGATCATTCAACGCATGAAGCGCGGAGCCGCATGATCCAACCATCGGTTCCATTATTGTTTCGCATGATTCCGTGCCGTTAGTTCTAAACAAAGCGGAATATACTTCTCCTCGGCGCGCATCCAGCATCGGATAAACCCAACCTGCGTCCAATGGCGCGCGTCGAGCGAGACATTCGAGCGTCGAAAAAAGATACAGCGGAATTTCAAGCGCGTGAGCCAACGTCTTGGCCGTCACGACACCCACTCGCACTCCCGTAAACGAACCCGGCCCTCGCGTCGCGGCAATGGCCACAAGCGATTCCTTCGCAACTTCCGATTCGCGTAGCATGGCGTCAATTGTCGGCAGGAGCCGTCGCGAGTAACCCGTCTTGCAGTGGAGCCAACGATGCGCGCGAAGTTCCCCTTCGGCCGTAGCCAGCGCGACTCCGCCACACGTTGTTGAAGTCTCGATGCCAAGAATGAACTGCGTCACGATTGGCTCCGCTGGCCGATCAAAGGATAACGATGCGCGTGCCCCCCAAAGCAACGCCACGCGCCCAGAACACAGTAGCCGACGTAAACAAATAACATTGCCCCAAGCGCCACATTGTTAAGCAAACCCAAAATGGATCCAAACGGAGGCACGATCACGCCGACGATTTGCCGAAATTTTTCCACCACCATACCCACGACCGCGACAACAAGCAGCAAGCCATGGAACATCATCGCCTGGAGCGCTTGGGCGGCAAGCCAGCGACTTCTCTCGCGCGCGTGAAACCAAATTGCGCCGCACGCGATGAGTCCCCAACCCGGCACTGCATTAAACAAATGCGCGAGAGCGGCAAGGTCGCGTTCTTGTCGGACTTTCATGAGTGTAAATTCCGCTGCAGACATTTTGGGATGGCGAGGCTCCCGCCATCCCGCCGTTCATCATAGTTTGCTTATCGTGGAAAGTCATCACGCGCGGCCAAAAATGATTTCACACAACTGAGAAGCCGTGTCATGATGACTTTTACAGCCGTCGGGGACGATCCCTAACGCAAACGACTTCATCGGCGGAACTGCGCGTGAATGACATCGGCGAAATCCTAAGCGGCAAAACACTTGGCGACTTTCGGATTTTCAAAGTCGTCGGGCGGGGCGGCATGGGTGTCGTCTTCGAAGCCGAGCA
>CAZPIK010000199.1:0-7798 GCA_964586185.1 uncultured Candidatus Sumerlaeota bacterium
GGCTCCACTGTTTCAGAATCACTGCCAAGGGTGTCACCGTCCGGGCGAGAGCGCGCCGATGTCGCTGCTTACTTACGACGACGCGCGGCCGTGGGCGAAATCCATTGCGAAAAATGTCGAGTCGCGCGCGATGCCGCCGTGGCATGCCGATCCTGCGATTGGAGAATGGTCAAATGATCGGCGACTATCCGAAAAGGAAATCGCGACCATTACGAACTGGGTGAAATCGGGCGCGGCGATGGGCGATCCCGCCGATCTTCCGCCCCCGCGCGAGTTCACGCCCGGTTGGAATATCGGCGTCCCCGATCAGATTATTTACATCGCCACGAAAGAGATCACGATTGCCGCCGACATTGAGGATCAATACCGATATTTCCTCGTGAACCCGAAGTTCGAAGAGGACGTCTGGGTCGAGGCGGTCGAGGCGCGTCCCGGCAATCCTTCTATCGTCCATCACATGCTCGCGAAGACCGTTGATCCCAAGATGGGCGTCGTGGATCCCGAGACCGATAGCGTTGGCTGGCTCGGCTCGATGACGCCCGGTCGCCCGCCCGACCGTTTCCCCGAAGGTCACGCGCGGTTTATTAAGAAGGGTTCGATGGTCGGCTTCGAGATTCATTATCACAAGGAGAAGGGGGTCGTCGGGTCTGACCGCTCCATGATCGGTATCAAGTTCGCCAAAGGGCCGATCAAGAAGGCGATGAACAACATGCGGTTTCATTATACGGGTATTAAAATTCCACCCGGCGAACCCAATTACCGCCTCGTCTTCGAGGAACAGTTCCAGCAGAACGTGCGCCTTCACACGATCATGCCGCATATGCACACTCGCGCGCAAACGATGCGAGTCACGGCGATTCGTCCGTCGGGCGATGAAGAGGTTTTGCTGAATGTTCCGAAATACGATTTCAATTGGCAGACAACGTATTACCTGAAAGACCCCAAGTCATTGCCCGCCGGAACTCGAATTAAAGTGGAGGCGTCATATGACAACTCGGCGAACAATCCGCACAACCCCGATCCGACGGCGACGGTCCTGAACGGCGAAGCGACGACGGACGAAATGATGGTCGCGTTCATGGATTACACGGTTGAAGAAGAGGACATCCTCGCGGGTCGGCGGGTCACCACGTTGCCCGTGCTACGGCTCTCCGGCGGAGAAGTCGGTTCAGCCGCGCCCGCGCCGAACGCCGCAGGAGGAAATTGAGACTTGTCCTCCGATCTCGATTCCCAAGAACGCGCTTTCTGGAGAAAGATTCATCACTGGGGGCTTCGGAACACGAAGCTCTACTATGTCTATCCGCCTTCCATGTGGGCGGTTTTCATTTACATCGTGAGTCTGGCGAATCTAAAGCCGCTCGCGGAGGCGCCCCTCTTCTCGTTCGCGCTGGGTCACGACAAAATCGCGCATCTCATTTTCTACGCGATTCTTTCGCTTCTCGTCATCCGCGGATGGCATCGCGAAAAAATGCCGCCGCTCGGCCTGCATGGATTCGTTTGGCTCATTTGCATCGTTTTCGGAATCATGATTGAAATCCAACAGATGACGACCGGTTACCGATCCTTCGAGCTTGGCGATATTCTTGCTGACGCCGTGGGTGCGTTTGCGGGACTCGCGATCTGGCAGGCGCTGATGGTCAAATGGGGCAAGCGGACGAAGCTCTATCCCGGATTGCTCCGTCCCGATTTCAAAGACTCCCCCGCGAACCCCGCTAATCGGAATCGCCCAAAACGAGAAACCATGTGACTGCAACCGTGGCTTTTGATACGGTAATCCGTTTTTGAACGAACGCGACGTTTCAAGCGTCGCATCAACGCAAGGGAGGTAGGGATCATGACGACCGACGTGAAGAATGTCGCCATTTTGGGTTCGGGGGGATTGGGTCGCGCGGCGGCAAAGCTGCTCGATCACAAGAAAAGTTTCCGGTTGGTTGCCCTCTGCGACCGCGACGGCATGGCCTATGATCCCGAGGGGATTCCCTCCGCGACGCTCGATCCGCTGCCGATCATGACTTCGGTCGGGACGCTCCCCAAAATCGGCCGCAAATCGGGCGACTCCATCGGCGAGATGATTAAACTCGGCGACAAAGTTGATGCGATTTTCGTCGCGCTGCCGAACCTGCCGAACGAATTCATCCCCGGCATCGTTTACCGTTTTGCGAAGGAAGGCTGGTCGGGCGCGATGAGCGATGCGCTCAAGCGGACGAGCGCGGTCAAGCAGATGATGGAACTCAAGTCGCCGCTCGCCAAGGCGGGCATCACCTATATCACGGGCGCGGGCTGCACGCCGGGGTTGCTCACCGCTGCCGCCGCGCTCGCCGCGTCGAGTTTCGTCGAAGTGCTTGAAGTCGAAGTCTATTTCGGCGTCGGCATCACAAACTGGGAATCGTACCGCGCGACGATCCGCGAGGATTTGGCGCACATGGAAGGCTTCAATATCGAGAAGGCCAACGCGATGACCAACGAAGAGGTCGAGGCGGAACTCAATCGCCGCAACGGCATCCTCGAACTCGTGAACATGGAACACGCCGATGACATCATGCTCGAACTCGCGGGCGTGGTCGAGGCGTCGAAGGTCAAGGTCGGCGGGATCGTGGATACGAAAAATGCCAAGAAGCCCGTCAGCAGCCGCGTCAGCGTCAAGGGTCGCACTTACGACGGCGCGATCTCGACCCACACCTTTACGCTCGGCGACGAAACGACGATGGCGGCGAACGTCAACGGCACGGCGCTTGGATACTTGAACACCGCGCTTTGGCTAAAGGGCATGGGTCAGTGCGGCGTCTTTACGGCGGCGGAACTCATGCCGCGATTTGCGAAGTAGGCAGGGAACGGTTGTAGTGAGTCGTCGCCAGTACAAGAACCCGCCTATCGTTGAGGCCGTCTGCGAGTTCCGTTTCGCGGAATCGAAGGAGTGGGATCCCACCATCCCCGGCCGGTTGCATGGCCTGATCAAGAGCAAATACGATGGCGCGCCTCGTCAGCAAAAAGTCATGCACGCTCAAGTTCAACCCAGGGTTGATGCGGCGGGTTCGGCGTTACAGCTTACGGAAATGGCTACCGTCCATTTGCCAGCCGCCGACGATTCACGCTTGGTGAGCATTGCGAATGGTCTTTTGGGAGTGCATGTTAAGAAGCCTTATCCGGGGTGGGAAGACTTTCGGGACGAAATCAGCAGTGTGGTTGATTCCTATGTTCAGGAATTTGGCAACCAACAGGTGATCAGAGTTGGGATCCGCTACATCAATATTTTAGAGTTTCCCACAAGAAGTATTGATCTGAATGATTACCTTCAAGCTCCGCCTTCGCTGCCTCCGGAACTGCCGCAAAGCTTTGTTTCGTTCCTCAGCAGGGTTCAAACCAAATATGATGACGCTCCCATTACTCTGGCCTATGTCTGCGGAAACTTGGAACCTCATGGTGAAAAGGGAAGGATCCTGCTAGACTTGGATCTGGCGTGGGAGTCCACGCCCTTGCAATTGAACCTTTCGGACGTCATGGCCAACGTGGATGACCTGCGCAATCGTGAGCGCACCGCTTTTGAGGCGCTGATTTCAGAGAAAGCGAGGAGTCTTTTCGATGCCAATTCTCCAGCCAGACCATAATCAGCCGCCGCCCTACGCGATTCATGCGGAATGTCTTGCCGCGATGCGAGATCGCCCGAGTTCAATTGCAGCTCGCATCATTAGCACAAAGAATCCGCAAACTGAGAGCGCGTATTGTAGCGATATTGTAATTATGACATCACTGGAAAGCGCGAACGTACGCATCGAATACGCCAACAGATTCAACGGGTTTTGTTCTGCCGAACCGGAATATCTGATTCCCGGAGTCGAATACGATTTGGTTCTGACCTATGACGACAAACCGGTCAGGCGCCTCGTAGGTAATCTACGGGCAGTGAAACCACAGTCAAATGAGTTGCTACTTTCGAAGGCCGAATGGGACTCCATCCTTGTCCAGGATTAAATGCGATGACGACCTCGACGGGTTGGTACGACATTGCAACTGGACCCGACTTGCAACAGGGTGATCTAATATTTCAATGTTCGGTCGCTGTTCCCGACTACGGAGCACAGGTAGATATCCCACCTAAAATACAATTTGATGATCGCCGAGTTGATCTTGTCGTTATGTCGCACACCTGCGATTTGCTGAACAATAAAATTAGCGATGTTCTGTTGGCGCAATTTAATTCATGGCAAAAAATCAAGGAGGAGGAAACCAAGCGAAAAAACGAACTTGTCAATAGCTCCAAATATTTGGAAAAACTGGTCGAGGGTAGCGTTCCAGGATTGTGCCTGCTGCATAAGCGAGAGGGAGCACCCGGTATCGACTGGAGCCTAGTGGACTTTCGTCGCCTTTATGTTCTGCCCAAGACTTATTTATCTCCTGTGGCCAATGCCAAAGGGATGCGTTTGCGTCTTATCCCTCCTTGGCGGGAGTACCTTGCGCAAGCTTTTGCGCGGTATTTCATGCGCGTGGCATTGCCTCCGCCCGAACTTCAGGCGTTTATCCAAGAAGGAAAAAGGAACTGAAGGCGTCAATATATGCATTGGTTACTTCTGATCGGCGCGATCGTCTTTGAAGTCATCGGGACGACCGGCATGAAAATGTCGGACGGTTTCAAGAAATGGGGACCGTCGCTGGTCATGATCGTTTGTTATCCGATCTGTTTTGCGCTGCTCGCTTTCGCGCTCAAGAAAATTGATGTAAGCATTGCTTATGCGATTTGGTCGGGCGTCGGCACGTCGCTCATCGCCGCAATCGGCATCATTTATTTTCGTGAACCAGTTACGATGCTCAAGATCGGAAGCCTCGCTTTGATCATAATTGGCGTTGTCGGTCTCAACCTCTCAGGCTCGGGGCATTGAATGGCGAATTATCTGGTCACGGGCGGCGGCGGATTCATCGGCTCCAATATCGTCGAGCATTTGGTCGAGCACGGAGAATCGGTTCGCGTTCTTGAAAATTTTTCCACGGGACGCCGTGAAAATCTGGCGTCGGTCCTTTCGCGCATCGAACTCATCGAAGGGGACATCCTCGACGCGGCGACTTGCGAGCGCGCGACCGAGGACATGGATTACGTTCTCCACGAGGCCGCGCTTCCCTCCGTTCCGCGTTCCATCGAAGACCCCATCGGCTCGGCGGCGATCAACGTCATGGGAACAGTCAACATGCTCCACGCGGCGAGGAAATCGAACGTCGCGCGGTTCGTCATGGCCGCGTCGTCCTCGGCATATGGCGATCTCGATGTTCCCGCTAAACGCGAAGACCTCCTCCCTTCGCCGATTTCACCCTACGCGGCGGGCAAGCTCGCGGCGGAATATTTTTGCAAAGCATTTCACTCGGCTTACGGATTGGAAACGGTTTGTCTCCGCTATTTCAACATTTTCGGTCCGCGTCAGGATCCCGATTCACCTTATGGCGCGGTCGTTCCGATTTTCGTTAAGATGATGCTCGCCGGAAAATCGCCGACGATTCACGGTGACGGACTGCAAACGCGCGATTTCACTTACGTCGAGAACGCCGTTCACGCCAATATTCTCGCCGTAAGGGCCGGGGCGGATGCCGTCGGTGGGGTTTTCAATGTCGCCTGCGGAAAGTCGTTCGCACTGCTCGATCTCGTCGAGCGAATCAACGAGGCGCTCGGAACCAAAATTGTTCCCCATCATGTTTCGTCGCGCAAAGGCGACGTGCGCCATTCGCGTGCTGATATTGCCGCCGCCCACACGGCGCTACGTTACGAGCCGACCGTGGATTTCAACGAAGGCATCCGCCGGACGATTGAGTGGCATCGCGGCAAGATATAGAGTGGTTCTAGTTTAGCGCCAAAGGCGCGACTTGACTTAGCCCAGTGCGATGCGCTGGGTAAAGGGTCACGAAATAGCCCTGCGGGCTGAAAGTCCGCGTCATTTGCCCATCTTCATTGCTTGCACCGATAAACGTCGCCATCGCTCGTCGAACCATTTGAGGGATCGTAGGTTATCTGTATCAATGCGGGTGAAGGAAACGTTTCGAGCGGCGAATAGAGCGTCGCAACATTAGCCGTCGTAACATCGTAGTCGCCGTCCGGCCCGGCGGCCCAAAGAATCCACCCCGGCGTTTCGCCTTTGCGGTCGCCTTCGGTATATCTCCAGACCCAATAACAATACGTTTGCCCTTTCACCGGAGCGAGCGGATCAACGAAGTAGGCATTGCCCGAAGTTTCGGTTTTCAGATAGGCCACCGGGGTCGTCAGGGTGTGGAGTTGCGGATTCAATGCCGACCGCAAGCGGAACGTCGGAAGATTGCTGCCCAAGGTTTCGCTTCCCGCCATGACTCCAAATGCGTTCTCGGAGATTGCCGGACTATCGGCGGGATAAACGTGGTTATCCACGTAATATGCTTCGATGGCCGTAGCGAGTGTGCGTAGGTCGGATTTAATTCGAGAGACCTTTGCGCGGGCAGTGGCGGGCATACACGGTTCGCGCAGTAACAATTCGCCAACGACCAACGCTGACCAAATACAAATAGCGAAGATGAAATTCCGAAGTGTTCTCATTGCTTAAACCGGTACACATCCCCATCACTTGTCGAACCGTTGGTGGGATCATAAGTGCGCTCAAGTAAAGCGTTGGATGGAACCAAATAGAACGGGGAGCCGTTCCCCGGCAAGATATCAAACGGGGAATAGAGCGACGCCACATTTGCCGCCGTGATGTCGTAATCGCGGTCAGGTCCGGGACTCCAAAGAATCCAGCCCGGCGTTTCTCCCTTTTCCGGCCCATCCTGATATTGCCAGACCCAATAGGCGTAGGTGTCGCCACGACTCGGCGCAAATGGGTCAGTGAAATACTGCGTGATATACGAAATTGGAGTCGTCAGGGTCTCGAATTCCGACGAACCCGGCAACCTAAGCCTAAACGTGGGAATTGGGAGATCACCGTTCGGAGGCAGGGTGGTGGTTTCGGGATGATTGGCCGAACCCAAAACGCTGCTCGCCGGATAAACGCCATAATCAACGAAATAGGATTCAATTGCCGTGGCCAGCGAGCGCATATCGGATTTGGCTCGCGATACGGGTGCTCCTCGACTAGCCACATATCTGTGGGGTCTCAGAATGTAAACGGCTGTAAGAATGACACCCGTGTACACGACAACACGCAAGGCAGTTCGGTAAACCTTAAGCATTTTCATTGCTTGGTTCTCCAAATATCCCCATCGCTGATAATGCCGTTCGAAGGATCATATTTCTTTTCAAACAGAGTATCGGACGGAACCTTGACTTGCGGGGAATACAGCGACTGAACGTTCTCATAGGTAATATCGTAATCACCGTCCAACCCAGCGCTCCAAGCAATCCATCCGCCCGCAGGTTCGTGGGGATTGTCTCCGGCCTTTGGTACCGACCAGTACCGATAGGGAGTTCCAGATTCCTTGATGCAAGCGTCTAGGTAAAGGGAAGAGACATAAGCAATGGGCGTAGTCAGGGCGTTCGCATTCAGCGGATATTGCAGATGGTCGGTGCAATACGACTCGATGGCGGTGGCCAATGAACGCAGATCGGATTTTGCGCGAGATACGATTTCTCGACGAGGATCACAATAAAATCCGCTATGAATGAATAGCTGATAACACACTGGCACGATGACGACTGCAAAGATTACAGCCCGAATCACGGAACCGTTCAGAACTTCAACCCATTTGCGAGTCATGATCGGAAATCCCTTCTCGCGAACCCTTATCCTTCCACGAGAATTCAAATCCGTTCAGAGTCCCCTCGCATTTCCATTCGCGGCGTCGTTTGCGCTCGATG
>CAZPIK010000200.1:0-7793 GCA_964586185.1 uncultured Candidatus Sumerlaeota bacterium
GGTTCAAGATTGAGGACAAGGAGCACGCTCCTGTCAAGAATTTCATCGGCGTGAAGGATTGTAAAACAAGGTCTTGCGATGGATTCTTGGGCCGGAGCTCCAATGACAATCCCCAATTCACCCCTCCTCCAAACCGTGGCCTCTGCCGAACAACATCTGACCAGTAGGATAATTTCGGTAAATCCACCAAATTCAGGTTGCAGAATCCTTTAAAGCGGCTAACATCCTGACTTGACGGGGCGGTAACGCTTTTTCACCCGCAATCAGTGATTTTGCAATTATCTATATGGGGATCGCCGCCGATAAGACTCTGGAGTGACCCAGCTTTTGGGCTTGCCCGAGACGCCTGCGGACGATGGAGATCTAAGCTATGACTGATCGGAATAAGTCGGTCTGGGGAATTGTTGGCCTTCTTACCTTTTGGGCGTTGGGAGTTGGGGCGCAGAATCCCGCACCCCTTGGCCTCAAAGTCGAGATTTCCGGCGCCACCGGTCTTGCAACTTTTGTCACCCCCGAAAATGGCGGCGTTATTACGCTCAAAACTTCAAAGGCGGGCGTCCCCGATCAACCCGCAGATTTCCTTTCGGAATACGGCAAACTTTTCGGCGTCAAGAATTCGACACAAGAACTTTCGCTCTCCAAAACAGTTGACGACAAGGTCCTCGGTTGGAAATCGTCAAAATACGATCAGGTTTTTAACGGTGTTCCAGTTTTTGGCGGCGTGATTAAAGTTCATCAAGATAAGGCAGGCAAGATCAAAGCAGCCAACGGCGACTTCTTCCCAATCCCGGATGGATTCAATACGGTTCCGACGGTGGATCAAGCGGCGGCAGAAGCTATTGCTAAATCGTTAGTGGCCGCCGGGCCGGGCGTCACTCTGGGAGTTGCGACCTCCCAACTTGTCATCGTTGATCCCGGTTGGTACGGCGATGCGCCGATAGGTCCGCATCTTGCACATTACATCATTGTTTATTCAATGAACATGGCCCTACGCCAAGGGTTCTTCATTGATGCACTTACAGGCGCTCCGCTTGATCAATGGGACATGTTGATGCATGCTCGGGATCGCCGCGTTTATGATGGAACCGACCCCACAACTCTTCCCGGTGTTCTGGTTCGGTCAGAAGGACAAGGTCCTGTTGCCGATGATGAAGTCAACCTTGTGTACGATTTCGCCGGCGATGTATATGACTACTACTTTCGGGCCTTTGGACGCGATGGTGTTGATGGCGCGGGAATGCCAATTGTTTTGACGGTGCATTCAATCATCGGGGGATGTCCTAACGCATCCTGGCTCGGATCTCCGTTCAATCAGATGCTCTATTGTACTGGCGTGATTTCCGATGACGTGACGGGACATGAGATCACGCACGGCGTCACGGATTTCACTTCGCAGCTCATTTACCAAAATCAATCCGGCCAACTTAACGAATCCATGTCGGATGTATTCGGTGAATTGATAGACCTCTTCAACGGTGACGTGTCTCTACCGGGTCCCCCTTCTGGACCTCCATTCTGGCCCGTAAGCCCCAGTGGAACCGGCTTGGATCTTCCGAATAATTTGCGGACGGATGAATGCTCAAAGGGTCCTGGTTTCGCGGATGGAGTGCGATGGCTGATTGGCGAAGACTTGACCGCATTCGGGCCGGACGGCGCCATTCGTGACATGTGGGATCCGACTTGTTTCTGTGATCCCGATCGAGCATACAGCGGACTTCAAACATGCGATGCGGGCGATGGCGGCGGCGTTCACAGCGGCAGCGGTATACCGAACCACGCTTTCGCGCTTCTGACCGACGGCGGTTCGTTCAACGGCCAGACGATTACCGGTATCGGGCCGATCAAGTCGGGCGCGGTGTGGTATCGCGCGCAAACGGTTTATCTTAACCAATTCTCAGATTTCATTGCTGCCTATGTCGCGTTCAATCAAGCGGCAGTTGATCTTATTGGAACATTTCCGAACGATCCCAGAACAGGGCTTCCCTCAACGAGTATGTTCACCGCCGCCGACGCGCAGGAAGTGAACGAGGCGCTCATCGCCGTTGAAATGAACACGGCAGGAAATTGCGGATCTCTTCTTCCTCCAGCAACCTGCCCGACTCCTGCGGCAACGATCGGCCTCGAGCTTCAATCGCTGAACGAAACGTCCGCGGGTTATTTTGGCCGCTCGGTCGCGGCGGTTCCGAATGTTTCGGGCGATGGCCGTGATGACGCGATCGTCGGCGCGTATGGTGAAGGGGGCGGTCGCGCTTACCTGTTCAGCGGCGTTCTCGGAACCGTTCCGATCACGATCAATTCGATCAATTCGGAAGCGGCAGGCCGGTTCGGTTGGTCGGTCGGGGGCGTGCCCGACGTGACGGGGGATGGACGCGGAGAGATCGTTATCGGCGCTTATCAAGAAGACCCCGGCGCGAGTCCGACCGATGCGGGACGCGCATACATTCACAACGGGACGACAGGCGCGGCGCTCTTTACCCTGATTTCTCCTGACGAAGAAAGCACAGGTTGGTTCGGATATGCGGTCGCGGGCATTCCCGACGTGAACGGCGATGGCTTTGGCGACGTGGTCGTCGGCGCGCCACAGGAAGATCCCGGTACGGCTCCTTCGGGCGCGGGAAGAGCGCATATTTACAACGGCGCAACGGGCGCGTTCATTCGCACTCTTAAAGCTTCCAGCCAAGTATCCAACGGATTCTTCGGCGCGGCGGTCGCGGGTTTGCCCGACGTGACGGGCGACGGTCGCGGCGATGTGGCCGTGGGTTCCTATCCTACTTCGAAAGTTTTTATTTTCAATGGCGCCACGGGCGCACTCGTCCGCACTCTCACCGGTCCGGATTCGGCGGGTCGCTTTGGCATTTCAGTTTCGGGTGTTCCTGACGTAACGGGAGATGGCCTTGCCGAAATCGTCGTTGGCGCTTATCAGGAAGATTTAAGCGCCTCGCTCGGGAACGCGGGTCGCGCTTACGTTTACAACGGCTCAACGGGCGCGTCATTGCACACCTTGCTCTCGCAACACCCCATTCCGGGCGGACAGTTTGGATTCTCCGTGAGCGGCGTTCCTGATCTGACGGGCGATGGATTTGGCGATATCGTCGTCGGCTCGTTGCTCGATAATGCAACTCATTGCGCGTCAATTTATACGGGACTCGCGCAACTTTTCAACGGCGTGACCGGCGCGCATATTCGCGACCTTCCCTCGCCGCACGAAGAGCATAACGGACGTTACGGCGTTTCGGTCGCCGGAACGAATGACGCCAACGATGACGGATTCGGCGATGTCCTTGTCGGCGCTTATCAGGAAGATCCCTGCAGCTCGCCGGAGGACGCGGGTCGAGCTTATTGGTTCGGCGGCGTTCCCGGCACGCTGTTCCCGACCCCGACGCCGACGCCCTTCCCGACGTTTACGCCGACGGCGACCGTTTCGCCCTCGCGCACTCCGACGGCGACTCAGACTCCGACGGGCAGCCCGACACCCTTCCCCTCGTTTACACCTTCGCCAACGCCCACGGCATCTCGAACTCCTTCTCCGAGCGCATCGGCATCGCCCAGTCCTTCGCCGTTCATTTCGACGCCTACTCCTTCGCGTTCGCCGACATCGTCGCGCACCCCGACCGTAACCCCGTCACCCTGCCCCGAATCGCTGCTTTACGGGACCGTTTACACGGGACCCAATGGACCGGCGGACTTTTATCAGGTTAGTCCCGTGACAGGCGCGGCTACGCTTATTGGTCCAACCGGATTTGAACGCGTCGGCGCGTTGGCTTCGCATCCGACCAGCGGACAATTCTTTGGCACGGGCGAGCGCAATGACGGTTCGAATATTCCCGTCCTGATCACAATTGACCGCTTCACGGGCGTTGGAACCGAAGTTGGTCCCTTAACCAATCTTCCCGCTGGAACCACGATTTCGGATATCGAGTTCCGCTCGTCCGACGGCGTTTTATTTGCCTATGGCGTGACGAATCCAATTACGACCGATACCCTGATACGTATCGATCCCGCCGATGGCGCTTGCACGGTTGTGGGTCCTGTGGGCCCGGGAATCAACGGCTTCAAAGGCAACGGCATCTATTTCAATGCGTTGAATCAGTTGAAGCATGCGAACAACATCAGCATCAACACGATCGATACGCTGACGGGCGCTGGGACCGTGAACAATCCCATGGTTTATCCGGCGGGAAGCGACCCGCGGTTCAACGCGCTCTCGGTTCAGCCGGGGTCGGGCATAGTATTTGGCACGATGACCGACGATACCAACACGGCGACTCTACTGGCGACTGTATTGCCCACGGGCGAAACATTTATCATCGGGGTCACGCAGAACCGGATGGACGGACTTGCCTTCCATTCATGCACTTCGATATTGCCGACGATTACCCCTTCGCCGACGATTTCTCCCAGTCCCACCATTTCTCCCACGAACACGGCATCTCGCACTCCGACGGCTTCTCCGACGCCGAGCGCATCGCCTTCACCCAGTCCAAGTCCGACCGGATGCTATGGGACGACGCTCTTCGGATCGGCCTATAGCGGTTCGGATGGCGTTGCGAGCCTTTATACACTCAATCAAGCTACTGGCGCTGGAACGCTCGTGGGTTCCATCGGATTCCAACGCGTGAGCGCCATGGCCGTCCATCCGTGGACGGGACAACTCTACGCGACAGGCGAGCGGAACGACGGTTCCAACATTCCCGTATTGCTGACGATTGATATGTTTAGCGGCGCAGGAACTGAGGTTGGGCCGCTCAGCACTTCGGGAGCGGTCTCGGATATCGCTTTCCGAAAATCGGATGGTGTTCTCTTTGCCTGGGATGCTACATCCGTCGCACATCAGTTGTATCGCATTGATCCCGCCACGGGCGTTTCGACCTTGATCGGCGCCACAGGAATTTCCTTCAGAGCTGGCAATGGCTTGGAGTTCTCTCCGGATGGAGCGACGCTCTTCCACGTAGATGATCTTAACGTGCATATCGTAGATCAAGTGACGGGAGCCGCAAATATGTTGGTCCCGGTCTATTATGCTCCTGCATTGACGGACTCCCCAAGAATCAATGCTCTCGAAGTTCAACCGGGCACGAGCATCACTTTTGCGGCCATGCGGGACAACACGGCGGGGAATTTCCTCGGGACGCTGAATCCGATCACTGGTCAAACCTTGATTTTGGGACCGAGCGTGAATGGGCTCGACGCCATCGCCTTCTCGCACTGCATTTCGAATACGCCCACGCCGCCTCCAACGCCGACCCCCTGCCCGACGACCGACCTCACCGAAGTCATCGAACTCTTTGCGCCGGATCAAGTGGCCAACGCGCACTTTGGCCATCGAATCGCGGCGATCCCGGACATGTCGCAAGACGGCCGCGGCGATCTTATCGTCGGGGCGTATAACGACACGGGAACAACACCTACATCGGGCCGCGCCTACATCATGAACGGCACGGGCAACTTTGCGCACCATGTCCTCGATTCACCGAACGCGCAGTCCCTCGGCAAATTCGGCTGGGGCGTCGGCGGCGTGCCCGACCTCACGGGTGACGGCCTCGGCGACGTCATCGTCGGAGCATACGGTGAAACAAACGGAACCGGCTTGGAGAACGCGGGCCGCGCTTATATCTTTGACGGTGAGACGGCCTACCTACTGTTTGTTCTGACCTCACCCAACGCCGAAAAGGATGGCTTCTTCGGTTATGCCGTTGCGGGCATTCCTGACGTCAACGCCGACGGTCGCGGGGACGTAATCGTCTCGGCTCCGAATGAAGATCCGGGCGGCAGTCCGACCGACGCGGGACGCGCCTACATTTTCAGCGGCGCTTCGGGCGTCCTATTGGCGACGCTTGCCTCCAGCAACGAGGAGCCCTACGGTCACTTTGGAGTTTCGGTCGCGGGCGTTCCGGACCTTAACGGCAATGGGTTGGGAGACGCGATTGTCGGCGCGTATCTTGAAGGCGCCACCGACGCGGGTCGAGCCTATGTCTTCAGCGGCACGGGCGGCGGCGCTCTCTACACGCTCAACTCACCCGTGGCGCAGCCCAACGGCGCGTTCGGAATTTCTGTCACGGGCATTCCTGACCTATCGGGTGACGGCCTTGGCGATGTGGCCGTGGGAGCTTACCTCGAGAATCCAAATAACGAGCCGACCAACGTCGGACGCGCTTACGTCTTTAACGGATCGTCGGGCGCGCTCATTCGCGGACATCAATCGCCCAATGCCTTCCTCGCCAGTCACTTCGGGTTCTCCGTTTCGGGCGTTCCCGACGCGACGGGCGATGGACGGGGCGACTTGCTCGTCGGCGCATATCTAGAGAATCCCGATCTCAGTCCGGCCTTCGCGGGTCGTGCGTATCTCTTCAACGGCGCAACGGGCGCGCTCAGGCGCGAACTCATGTCGCCGAACGAAGAGATCAGTGGCTACTTCGGCTTCTCCGTCGCGGGTATGGATGACGTGAACGACGACGGTTTGGGCGACGCGGCTGTCGGCGCGCCGAATGAAGATCCCTGCACGGCTCCGACCGATGCGGGACGCGCCTACATCTTTAGCGGCGATCCGGCGACAAACTTCCTTGCGCCTGATCCGCCAAACGCGATTCTCGTGAACCACCTTCTCCCTGTGAAGATGGCTCCGGGTGAAACGCGCACCGTCTCCGTCACCTACTTCAATCCGGGCAACGTCATTGCCTTGCGGTGGGGCGCCGACCTTGGTCACTCGCTCGCCGTGCAGATTGATTCGTGCAACATGATTGCGCCGACGGCCATCGTCTTCCCACCGGGGGCCTATGGGCTGCCGCAATATGAGTACGGATTCATCTTCACCATCACCGCGCCACTGGCCGTTGGTCCCTGCACGCTCCAATTCCAGATGCAGCAAAATGGCGTCTTCTTCGGCGATGTTCTCAACTGGGTGATCAACGTCCAGAATATGAACGAAGCCTCGGATTGGGAGGCCTACGAATAGGTCGTCCGTATTGGATGGCGTTTCGATAAGCTCGACGCGCCGGAGATAAATTTCCTTCGGCGCGTCGAGTTTTTTAGAGCAATTCTCGATTGTTCTGGCGGGGGGTGGGGCGGTTTGGGGCCGCCGACGGCCCAAATTGGTATTCGCGGTGGGTGACCCGACGCGTAACCCACGGGCCGGGAACGAAAAGAATGACGACCCTGCAGGGGTCGGATAAATATTTCAAACGCTCCGGTTCTACCCTTTCAGGGTCGGAATCTCATTTGAAGCAAACCGTGGGTTTCACCTACGGCCACTTTTATTCGACCGCTTCGCGGTCGCATGCTTCGCTCCCTTCTCGACATTAGGAAGTTTCGGACAAAACTTTAGAGAACCGCTCTATGACACACACTTTTGGTTGACACTTGTTATTGGAACAGAAGTCGGGACTGGGGATTTCAGGAACAAGTTAGTACTCCGAGTGCCCGGGCGTTCGCTTGGAATTCCAGCCCCCGAGGGGGCGGAGTAATAAAGCGAAGCGTGAAGACGAGCAAAGCGAGGCGAATGCTGGTAAAGCGCGCGTCAGCAAATTCCAGCCCCAAAGTGGGCGGCGGAGATTGTGCGAATTCAAAGTGGTAACCATCATACCGGAGAACAGGTGTCACCCGAATCATGGTCGGAGTAGTAAACAGGGAACATCAGGGACAATGAAGCACGCCATGGAATGTGAACCACGAAGAAAGGCGGGCTAGAAAGCTTGTCATTACCCACATCTCCACAAGATGGTTTCCGTTTGGGCGGAGCACCGATTTCAGCCCGTGAAACGGGCGGCGAAATAAAGCGAAGGGTGAAGCGAAGCGAA
>CAZPIK010000201.1:0-7759 GCA_964586185.1 uncultured Candidatus Sumerlaeota bacterium
GGCGATACGGGACGCAGCGTCCAGAGTTTTTACGATTACGTTCTTTGGGGTCCCATTGGTCGTGCCTTTCGCGCTGATAAAAAAGTCGTTCTGCTGCTCGATGAAATTGACAAGACTGAATCGGACGTTCAGGACAACTTGCTCGACGTGCTCGAAGATTGCGAGTTCACGATCCGCGAGGTGAACGAACGGATCAAGGCGAAGGTTCGCCCGGTCATCGTCATCACTTCAAACGCCAAACGCGAACTTTCCGATCCGTTTCTTCGCCGCTGCTATTGCCACCACATCGCGTTTCCGTCGCAGGAGCAGATGAAGGAAATCATCAAGCTCCATTATCCGAAGGCGACGAAGGAGCTTGTGGAGGCGGCGCTGACGATTTTCTACGAGTTGCGCAATCGCGGATTCGAGAAGCCCCCCGCGACGAGCGAACTGCTCAATTGGATCGGCGCGCTCGAACATCGCGGCGAAATCCCCGATCGGCAAAACATTCCGCTCATTGGGACGCTGCTTAAACGTTCGAGCGATATTCAATCGCACCGCCAAGGCGGCAAACAGCGTCGGCATTTCATGTAGGGTCTTTGAAAATTTTTGTCGAGTAGGTCGGGTCTCTTGACCCGACGTCGGCTCTGGAGAGCCGACCTACGATGTTGATCTACATTGTTGAGGGTGGCCGTCAAACCAACCTTCCAATTTGCCTATGATCCCCACCTCGCCCTACCGCATCAAGGACATCAGCGTCACGCTCAGGAAGGGTCTTGCCTCATGGCCGGGTGAGGATTTCTGGCGGCTCGATCCCGTCTGCCGCATGGACGAAGGCGCGCCGTGCAATGTTTCCAAGCTCGCGATGGGATGCCACTTCGGAACCCATGTTGACGCGCCGTGGCATTTCGGCAAGAGCGACGTGCGTGTGGATCAAATTCCGCTCGACCGCATGGTTATTGACGCGCGTGTTCTCGATCTTACGCACGTTGAAAAAGCGGTAAGCCGCGCCGACCTCGAAGGAAAACTCGAGGGAACCCGCGCCGTTCTGTTCAAGACCCGCTGTTCGGGAAAGTTGGACCGGCAGGAACCGTTCGACAAGGACTTTATTCACCTCGATATCACCGCCGCCGATTACCTGATGGAAAAACAGATCGTGACGCTAGGCGTGGATTACTGCTCGATTGACGGATTTCACGTCGTCGGCGCGCCGGTCCATCATCGAATCTTAAAGGATATTTTCGTAATCGAAGGGCTGGACCTTTCGGGAGTCGAGCCGCGCGATTATCTTTTCATCGTCCTGCCGCTCAAGATCGAAGGCGCCGACGGCGCCCCCGCGCGCGCTGTGCTTATCGAAAAGCCGTTCTAAATTTCAAGTAAGTTAATTTTAATTTGGCAATCGGCCCTGATTTCCAGATGGGACGAAACAGTATGCGATTCATAGTTTATTGTAATCCTCGTGGGTTCCGATCCAGAGCCATAAAAAACTGTCATCATCCTCGAACCGACCGACGGCTCGGTATCGTGACCCAACGCGCACAGACCATAGATCATCGCCAATCGGTTTGAACTGTAGTGACGGATGGCGCGGATTCTCGCGCCAAAGCCCAAAGTTCTTCTGGGCCGTTGCCTTGATTGCATCCGGCAACGCGTGATAGAAGTCCCAAAAGCGCGGGGCTGCGTGGCTTCTCACGGAAAAGGCCGCAACTCGCCCCGATGAGGAGCCTCTTCGGACTCACGGATCATGGCATCGAACTTACCCGCGCGCGCGTCGGCCTCCATCTGGCAATCCCAATCGTCCGGCTTCCAATCCTGAAGCCAGGCATTGAGCACGCAACGCTCTTTTTCGGAGAGCGTGGCAATCGCGGATTTGATTTCGGTCAGGCTCATAAATCGAATTTACTCCGCGATGCCCGCCGTCGCAACCCGATTTTCACGGCGCGGGGCGAAGGCGGGGATTCCTTCAACCGCCGATGAACGCCGATTCACGCCGATGAATACTGATCAAGCGCGATTGGCAAAACCCGGATGGCTTCGCGGGAGGATTGGTCATGGTCGAAAATGAATTAGCAATTAGGTAAACGTCATGGAAATCCAATGTCATGGAAATCCCGTCAGGGAAATCTCGCACTATTTATTCGGTTCGCGTCTCCCCTGTAGGCGATTGCGAATTGGAGGTCATCACACCTGATTTCCTCGCATATGCTTCAATTGATTTTACCGTTGAGTTGGCAAAGCGAATTGTAAGAGTGTGAAATATTTGCACTACTTCTTGGTATGTCAGCTCGACGACTTCGCCTTTGCAAAACGTCCTATTATGATCGCTTTCACGAATCAAGAAACCCCACCCCTTTTCGACAGGCAGTGGTGAATCCATTACAATTTCCTGATTTGTGTCGGGGTTATGCGCTACGATGTTCATGCTTCGCCATAAAACACTAAGTACTTGGTTTTCATCTACGTCTTCTTGACCTACAACTCCTGAGCGATGTACGAGACAATTGCGAACAGCATTAAGGCTTAATACATGCGGCTCAAATTCTGATGCAATTCCGAAGTCGTTGCGAAGTGCTTTGAGTTTCTCCTTTAATCCAAGTTTATGGAATCTGCGTGCGCCCTTATTTACGATGAGATCGTACTCGCTTGCCGGGAATTCCTTCTTGTTCGCCAAATAAATAAAAGCGCACACTTCACTACATTTATCGATGTACACATACATTTTGTCGATGGCGTCTCTAAAGGTTGATCGAAAATACCAACGGCGTGCTTCCAAACACGCCGATTCAAAAGGCAATCGTTTATTGCTTGCAGGATGAATACTAAAAAACTGGGAGAAGCCGGAGTACGTCGCATCGTCAATCTTATCCAGACTAGACAATGCTACAGTGAGTACATCGAGCAATTGCTGCATTTGTAGGAAAAAACCATCTCGTAAGACTCCAAATTCCAAATGTACGCTAAAATGTTTAACGTTCTGTTTTTGTGGCAAGTCACCCATATTCACTGCACTTGTGCTAAACTGGGGGGAGTTTGCCTAGATTCCCCATCGAACAAAACAAAAGAGAACGGCACTAGGTTATCTTCCTCCGTCCGATCGGGACGAGCGGGCCTCGGCGGAATCGGAATACCGCCGACGCAGGCCAATAGAGCAAGCTGCCGATCAGCGCGACGACCAGATGGGTCGGCCATTGGACTTCGACGGGTGTTTGCGGCCAATAAAAATGCCGCGTGACCGACCAAATCCAACTTTCAAAAACGATCAGGCCAAATAAAACCGCGAAGCGGATTGAGAAATATTCGAGATAGAACCATCGCACAACCCACGTTCCTAGATAGGCCGTGAGCGTGAAACTAAGCCAGGTGCATCCGATGTTTCCGGGACCCATGATCGCGCCCGCCGGAATCGCAGCCAACAGTCCGAAAGTTACTGACGCGAATGGGCCACGCAAGACACCCGCGAGAATAACCCCAAGCGCGACGAGGCGCATGTCACCCCAATGGACGTAACCTTTAGTAACACCGATTTGCGAAAGCGCGCCTTCCTCAATGGCGAGCGCGATGAGAACATAACAGATTCCGATCCAAAACTTCTGGCTCATGGGGTCACCCCCTGAATTCCGGGCGTTGTCGGGCGCAAGTCCATGAGGGTCATCCGCTGCACGAAATCCTCGCTGAATTGTTGCGCTGCTTTCGCGAAATCGGGATCAATGGGCGGAACAACGGTATTTTCATCCGTCATTTCGGCGGGAGCCGGCGCGGGCGATAGGGCAAGCGTTCGGGTCGTCATTTCGAGAGTGAAGGCTCCCATGGAATCGTCGGCGCTATCGGGCGCGCGGTCAGAGGGACGTATGACCAATACCTCTTCAAGCGCGTCGAACTTCTCGGCTGGTTCGATGACACCATAGACGAGTCCCCGTTCGTTGGTTCTTTTTTCCATTACCGTTCCAATGACTAATCCTTTGGGATAGATCGAATTGCCGAAACCTGAAGTGATCAGTGTCGACCCGGGATTGATGGGTTGCACTTCATTCTCCGGAATGAACTCTGGATCGGCGGTGCGTCCCCGACCGAATATTACGCCACGATGCCGCGTCTGCACATCCGCGACACCCACGGCGCTCAAAGGATCGGTCAGCGCCTGAACGAGCGACGTACGTTCCGACACCTCGCGGATGATTCCCGCCAAGCCTTTTTGCCCGACAACCGGAAGTCCTGGAGTAAGGTGATCGCGCGAGCCTCGGTTGATCGTCAGTAGCGCGTTTTGGTCTTCGGTCGAAAATCCAATGACGTCGGCGGGCAGAAATTCCAATTCCACTGAACTTCGCCAATGCCTTAGTCCGGATACTCGGCCAAGCCGTCTTAATTCCTCGCGTGTGGATTGTAATTCCGATTCCATCCGGGCGAGTTCGGTTTGCAGGGTCTCGCGACCTGTTTGCGCCGACCAAAGCTCGCCGCCGCGCCGGGTCATTTTGCGGGCTTCGCCTGCAATCGCTCGCACCGGATTGATGTAGGCCGAGAGTGCATTGTACAGGAACTGTTGATAAGGATGAATAAGTTCGGGGCGACTGCGCTCGAGCGCGGCAAATCCGAATCCGCCGCCAATCATGATCCAAATAACAACCCATTGATAGCGCGCGAGGTGGAGTAAGATGAGCCGTGCATTCATCACTATGGGCTAGAATAGCTCAGTTGCCCACAGTTTCAACCCACTAAGCTTCGATATGGTATTGTCGCATTTTTCTCCAGAGGGTCGTGCGGTGCATTCCGAGCCGGATTGCGGCCTCGCCAATGTTGCCGCGTGTTTCTTCCAGTGCGGTCTTAATCACAGCGATTTCGTTCGGTGAGTCCTGGGATGTCGCAGCGATAGGAGCCGCTGCGTTCTCGGTAGGGCGGATTCTCGAATCGCCGCTGGGATTGAGTTGCGGAGGCAAATCTTCGATCCCAAGCACGGGACCTTGCGCGACGACGAACGCCCGCTCCAGAACGTGCCGCAATTCGCGGATGTTTCCCGGCCAGTCATAGAGCGCCATTGCCCGCATCGCTTCTGGGGCGATAAACCGAATCGCTTTCTTGAAACGCTGATTAAACTCCTGACGAAACCTTTCAACGAGCAACGGCAGGTCGCCGATCCGTTCGCGCAAAGGCGGCAGAAAAATGTGGACGACGTTGACGCGGTAAAAAAGGTCTTCGCGGAATTTCCCTTCGCGGACGAGTTGCTCCAAGTCCTTGTTCGTCGCGCAGATGAGGCGCACGTTCACCTGAACGGGGCGATCCTGTCCGACCGGCTCAATCTGTCCCGCGTCGAGTGCTCGAAGCAGTTTGGACTGGAACGATTCGGTGGTGTCGCCGATTTCATCGAGGAAGAGCGTACCGCCATCGGCCTCGCGAAAGCGACCCTTGCGGGCATTGATCGCGCCCGTGAACGCGCCGCGGACGTGACCGAACAATTCGCTTTCCAAAATCTCGCCCGAGAGCGCGGTGCAGTTGACGGCGATGAAGGGCTTGCTGGCGCGATCGGACTCGGCGTGAATGGCGTTGGCGACGACCTCTTTACCCGAACCGGTCGGCCCCGTAACGAGGACTGTAATTGGAAGCGGGGCGACGCGGCGGATCATTTCGCGCACTTCGGCGACTTCGCGACTGCCACCGATCATTCCGTGAAAAGCTGGTTCGCTCTTGGGATCGGACGGAGTGTTTTCGGGCGTAATATCGCGGAGGCCAAGGAGACACCACGGTGCGCCCGATTCCGATTTTACGTTAGTCGAATCCGGGGTGAGGTAATCGAGACTGAGCGACAGCAACCGCCTTGGCGCCTCGTCGGAAGACGTTTCGAGATAAAGATTCTTTGCCGATTTTCTTTCCTCGATCAGCGACCTAACAGAATCAACGAGCATTTCGCCGAGCGAACCGAGCAGTTCGGAAATGTCGCGTCCGACCATAGCTTCGCCCGATTCCAATCCAAGAAAACTCCGAGCCTGTTCGTTGATTTCGATGACCTGCTTGGATCGGTCGAGCGTCGCAAACAAAGATTCGGGCATGAGTTGCTGGATTTGTTCGAGGTGAGCAAGTCGCCTCTTGAGCTCGCCTTCAAGTCGCCGATTTTCCCGCATCAGCCGCACCTGCCGAAGCGCGGCGTTTATTTGTTGAACGAGCGTATCACGTAATACTTCACGCGGTTCTTTCAAGATGTAATCAAGAATGCCAAGCCGTACGGCCTGCGCGGCGGAATTGACTTCCAGCGAACCCGTAAGAATGAGCGCACCTGAATCGTGCAAATATGGGCGAGCATGTTCGATCAGTTCCAGTCCATCCATCCCCGGCATGTTGAGATCCGAAATGAGGAGATCAAAGGATTGGCGCTTGAGAATATCAAGCGCAGCGTTGCTATTGGATGCTATCGTCACATCCAAGGGCTCGCCCGATTGCTCGATCAGGCGGATGAAAAAACGCCGGTCGTGTTCGCTATCCTCGACGAGAAGAATTCGGCTTCGATCCGTCGTGGCGCGTGTTTTTGTTTCAGTCATCGGCGCGACCCGGTTCATCAGGTAGTCCAACCATTTCCCAGAAAGAATTAAACCCTGCGAGGCAATGGCTCAGGTTGTCCATGCCGAAGGGCTTACTCAAAAACGCGTTGGCGCCGAGGTCGTAGCAACGATTGATATCGGCAGCGCGATCAGAGGTCGAGAGGACGACAACTGGTAGGCGTCGGAGCTTTGGATCGGCTCGAACTTGAGCCAAGACCTCGAAACCGTCTACCTTGGGAAGATTAAGATCGAGAAGAAGGACGCCCGGACGCGGACTACTTTCCGGGGATTCATAAGCTCCTCTTCGCAGAAGATAATCCAAGCACTCTTCGCCATCCTGCACGACGCGCAACGGATTGCGGATTTCGTTCTTCGCCCAGACGCGGCGCGCGGCGCGAATATCGTGTTCACTGTCTTCGGCCAAGAGTACGACAAAGGGCTGCTTTTCCATGACGACGGCCATGATGTTTTATTTGCCTCCGAAATTGCAACCTCGCACTAGGCCGCCGACGTTAAAAATCCTCCAGATTAGATTCATGGGAGTGTAGAAAAGCGGATAAGGGGTCGGCATGGTATCGCAGTTCTGCGGTTACCTTAATTGAGCGGGATCTTGACAGGTTGCGGCTTACCGCCCTGAGACTTGGGGAGCGTCAACTTGAGAACTCCGCCAGTGTAGTCAGCGGCAATTTTATCGGCCTCGACGTAATCGGGCAGACTGAAACTTCGAAGAAACGAACCATAACTCCGCTCGATCCGAGTGTAGTTGTCCTTCTTTTCTTCCTTTTCGAGCTTGCGTTCTCCCTTGAGCGTCAAGACTCCATGATCGAGTGTGACCTCGACGTCCTTCTTGTCCACTTCGGGTAGGTCGGCCTTGATGACGATGGCTTTGTCATCTTCAAAAATATCAACGGCTGGCGCCCATGCGTCACCGATAGCCCGATTTCCTCCATTGGATGCGTGGCCAAACCAGCGCCCGAGTTCATTGCGCAACGTGCCGAATTCTTGCATCGGGTCCCACTTGATTAAGTTCATGTTCAGATTCCTCCGCCTCTTAAGATTCGGGAACTTGCATCAAATTCCCAGTCGAAGGAATGAAAAGCAAAGCGCGTGCCATCCCACCCGCACGCTCGAAAAGTTGTATTCACTGGCCTTTGCCGGGTGCACATCATTTTTCCGGCGGGCATTAAAATTGGATTTCCGCCGCCCCTGTACGGTTGTTTTTGGGCGAATGAGTCTGAAAGACGAAGTCGCCCACT
>CAZPIK010000202.1:0-5240 GCA_964586185.1 uncultured Candidatus Sumerlaeota bacterium
TCGTCGGCGGGGAATAGGATCGTTCCGGCAATGTCTTTAGCGTGTCGAAACGATTGCAGTCCGATGTTGTAGGAGGAGGCGCCCCCGATGATGTTGCGCACCAAACTGGTTCCGGGACCAGAGCCGTCGCTCTTCCAAACGCCCAAATAATTTGCCGAATCGAATGCGGCAAAGTATAGGGTTCCCGAAATATCCTTGAGAAACAGCGCTCCGCCCGAACCCGATCCGGGAATGATGTCTTTAACAAGCATCGTTCCGCCCGGAGTTCCATTACTCTTCCAAAGTTCGAATCCATTCGTGCCGTTGTTCGCCATAAAGTAGAGCGTTCCGCCGAAATCGGTGAGCGTGTAAAGATAAAATGGAGAATTGCTCGATGAAGCGGAGCCGGCATTGATGTCGAGAACCATGGTCGTGGTCGGTCCGGCGGGATCATGCATCCAAAGTTCATCACCATTGACGCCATCATTGGCATAGAAAAACAGCTTTCCACTTGAGACCGTCAAGTCCCTGGGATCCGAGGATCCCAGCGGATCAATATCGGCAACCAGAACAGTTCCGGATGTTGTTCCATCGCTTTTCCAAAGTTCAATGCCAGTGATGGCGTCATTGGCGGTAAAATAAAGTGTGCCGCCAACGTCGGTTAATTCCTGCGGATCGGATCCAAAACCGGGAATCGCACAAATATCCTTTGGCATGGACGTTCCGGGACCAGTCCCGTCCGTGACCCATAATTCCGATCCATTCGAGCTGTCCGTTGCGCGAAAATAGAGTTTGGTTCCAGACACGGTCAATGATAGTGGAATGGCGTTACCGAAGGGATAAATATTGGTGACTTGGATTGTGCCAAGCGTTGTTCCATCGCTTTGCCAGATTTCCTGATCCGTTGCCGTGTCGGCGCGGAAATAAATCAGACCATTGAACGCCGTCAGTTGAGAAACTTGGGTGAAGTTGCCTGGATTCGTGTCGAATACGAGTGTGGTTCCGCCGGGTGTGCCGTCCGTTCGCCATAGATTACGACCTGTGGAAAGCCCTGACGCATCAGCATCGGCTGCAAAATAGAGTGCGCCGCCGTACAGTAGAAACTCACCGGGATTCGAAGAAGGATCGTTTGTTGTCAAATCTTTGAACAACGTCGTGCCACACGACGTGCCATCGCTTTTCCATAATTCAAATCCATGTGCCGGATCGGAGGCTGAGAAATAAGCGGCGCCGTTGAAATTTACAATAGGCCCGCCGCTGCCTCCCAATCCATGTAGTGTTCCGGGAGAAACATCACGCAGGTGAAATGTTCCGCTCGTTGTCCCATCCGTGCGCCAAAGCTCCACGCCATCTGCGCTGTTATACGCCTCGAAGAAGATTGTTCCTCCCGCCTCGGTAAAATAACTCGGATACCAGAGGGGAAATGGATCAGCGCCCGTCCAAATATCTTTGATCATCGTCGCGGGCTGCGCGTGTGAATTTCGAGAAAAGACAAAAAGCGTTGTGAGCAAGCAAAGGGCGAGATTCACCGCGCAAGCCCGCTTGCACCCGGCCATCGTGAAACAAAGCATGACGGAATCCTCTCGTTGCTTCAAAACCTACCGAAGCCATCGAGGGCGGGTCAAGAAATTTAAAATATACAACGACAAATCAGCCCGATCATTTTTTCCAGCGCGAGAGTTCCCTTCGGGCAATGACCATCTTATGCACTTCGTCGGGGCCATCTGCAACGCGAATCGAGCGCCCTTCGCGCCACATCTTCGCGAGCGGAATATCGTCGCAAAGACCCAGTGCGCCGTGGACTTGCATCGCGCGATCAATGACCGTCATCATCACGTTGGCCGCGACGACTTTGATCATCGCGATTTCCTGTCGCGCTTGTTCCTTGCCGATGGTGTCCATTTTCCAAGCAGCGAGGAATGTGAGTAGACGAGCCTGATCAATCTCCATCCGCGAATCTGCGATCCATGTCTGGATGATTCCCTTTTCCGCAAGATAGCCGCCGTGTGCAAATCGGGTATTTGCGCGTTGGCACATCATTTCGAGCGCGCGCTCGGCAGCGCCGATACTCCGCATGCAGTGATGGATGCGTCCGGGACCCAGCCGCGCTTGCGCAATTCCAAACCCTGAATCGGCGGGTCCCAGGCGATTGGCGACCGGCACCTTGCAATCCTCATATCGGATTTCGCAGTGCCCGCCCCCGCCCGTGTGCCCCATATAAGGAACCGCGCGGATGAGATTGAATCCGGGTGTATTTGTCGGAACGATGATCTGGCTCTGTCGCTGATGCGGCGCGCCAGTCGGATTGGTCACGGCCATGACAATGGCAAATTCCGCGCCGTAAGCTCCGCTCGTATACCATTTAAGACCATTGATGACGAACTCGTCCCCTATCAAATCGGCGCGAGTTTGGAGGAGCGTTGGATCGGAACCGGCGACGGCGGGTTCGGTCATCGAGAAGCAGCTTCGGATTTCGCCCGCGAGTAACGGTTTCAGCCATCGCTCTTTTTGTTCTTCCGTTCCGAACTCGGCGAGGATTTCCATGTTGCCGGTGTCAGGCGCATTGCAGTTGAAAATTCGTGGTGCGATTCGGCTGCGTCCCATGATCTCGCAGAGCGGCGCGTATTCGAGGTTGTTGAGTCCCGCGCCGTACTTGCTATCGGGCATGAAAAGATTCCAAAGCCCCTCGCCCTTGGCCTTGTCCTTCAGTGTTTTCATGATCGGCGGCTCGACCAAATGCTCGTCGCCCGATTCGTGGATTTCTTGTTCCGCGATTTTTTCGGCGGCATAGACATGATCGTCCATGAACTTCGTCAGGCGTTTCTGCAGGTCTTTGACTTTGGGGGAAAATTCAAAATCCATCGGGGTGCTCCATTCCTTTTCTTCGCGCAATGCGCGTGATTGCCCGGTAAAATAGGATTTCCCGCGCGAATCGGCAATGGGATTCAGGATCGAAACAGGGCTAAAACGTTATTTCGGCTAGACTAAAGACTCGGCAACAAGCTCCGCGAGGTCTTTCACTTTGACCTCGTCCACTTTGCCCATGTCTTTCACGCCGTCGGTGATCATCGTATTGCAGAAGGGACAGCCGACGGCGACGGTTGTCGCGCCCGTTTCGAGGGCTTCGCGCGTCCGTTCCTTGAACACCGGCGTGCCGATGTGTTCTTCCATCCACATCCGACCGCCACCCGCGCCGCAGCAGAACGAGTTCTTCCCGCTCCGTTCCATTTCAACTTGGCGGGAGCCTCGGAGGCTGCCGATGACCTCGCGCGGTTCATCCACAACGCCATTCCAGCGACCGAGATAGCATGGATCGTGGAAGGTGATCAGTTCATTTTCCATGACGCGAGCCTCGGGTTTGATTTTCCCCTGCTCGATCAACTCGTTAATGTATTGGCTGTGGTGGACGACCTCGTAATTCCCTCCGAGATCGGGATATTCGTTGCCCATCGCGTTAAAGCAATGCGGGCACTGTGTGACGATCTTCGTGATCTTGTTGCCGTTGAGCGTTTCGATGTTGGCCTTGGCCAGCGTTTGGTAGAGGTATTCATTGCCGACGCGCCGCGCGGGATCGCCGGTGCAGGTCTCGCGGTTGCCCAGCACGGCAAAATCCACCTTGGCCGCCTTCATGATCTTCACCATCGCCTGAGTGACCTTGCGCGCGCGGCTATCCACCGCTCCCGCGCAGCCGACCCAATAAAGGAGCGGCGTCGTCTCGCCCTCTTCGAGCATCTTGACGTCCAGACCTTCGGCCCAATCGGCGCGACTAGCCGCCGAAACGCCCCACGGGTTGCCCTCGTTCTCAAGCGCGGTGAAGGTGCGTTGCAATTCTTCGGGAAACGAGCTTTGCATAAGGACGAGATTGCGGCGCATGTCCACAATGTCGTCAACGTGTTCGATCAGGACGGGGCACGCGCCAACGCATCCGCCGCACGTCGTGCATGACCAGAGTTCATCCAGCGACGTCCGTCCACCAATGAGAGGTTCAGGTTCTGCCAGCGCGACGTTGGCTTCGCCATTGCTTTGCGATTTCCCTGTCGCGAAAGAAGTGAAATCGTCCGCGATCTTGCCCAACGAAGTGTCCAGCCGGGTCATGAAATTTTGCTGTGCGGGATCTGTGACGGGAGCTAAAACCTTGGGCGCAGTGTCGAAAAGCGCGAGTTTGATGTCGTGGATGATCTTCATCGGCGAGAGAGGTTTGCCAGTGAACTGTGCGGGACAAACCGAAGTGCAACGACCGCATTCAGTGCAGGCCGCCGTATCGAGCAGGTGTTTCCATGTAAAGTGCGCCGGTTCGGACGCGCCGAAGATTTCCAGATTCTCCGCTTCAAGGTTTGGCGTCGGCAGCGCGGCGTGACGTTCGGTCTTGGCGAAAAAGATATTTGGAATCGCGCCGAGCAAGTGGAGGTGTTTGGAGTAGGGGAGGTAGTTAAGGAAGCCGAGAACGATGAGGATATGCCCCCACCACGCGAATTCCTTGATAATGTGAAGTCCGGTGTGGGGAATTCCGGCGATAAGACCCGACAGAGCATTTTCAAACGGCATCCATGCTTTCACCGGCTCGCGTTCGCCGAGCGCGATTTCTGCTGCACCCAAAATATAAATCGTTCCGACGACGCCCAGAATCAGCCCCAAGATTGTCCACGCGTCCTGCGTCAACATGAGGTGTTTGGGTTTCAACATCGTCCGCCGGATCGCCGCGTAGCCAATGGCGACGATCACGAGGAAACACATGATGTCCTGCATCCCCATGATGAGAGGATAGAGGGGTCCCAAGATGCCGTAGTTGAATCCGGGGATGAAGCCCTGAGCAAAAATTTCAATGGCGCAGACCTGAATAACGAGGAATCCGTAGAAAAAGAAAAGGTGACTGACGCCCGGCCCGAATCGGTTCATCAGGCGTTTATGGAAAAAGACCTGCTCGATGACGTTAAGGATTCGCTGCGGATAATGACCAAGGCGGTTTTCGGGCAATCCTTGGCGGATCAATTTGACCAAGCGATAAAGGTTGCGTGAAAACCACGTCACCGCGCAAAGTATCAGAAGAAACAGGATGATTGGTTTAATGATGAGCGCCATGACTATCCTCGCAAATGCTTTCACCTTGAGATGGCGTGGGGCGGACAGATGCTGCCGATTCCGCTCCGGAAATCCATCGCCAAGGGGCGTAATTTCGCCGCAAGATCGTTGCCGTTTCGCCTTGAGAAGGCAAGCGTTTTATCCGCTCTCCGTTGCGTTTATGTTGCTCTTTGCCTTCCGTG
>CAZPIK010000202.1:5250-7759 GCA_964586185.1 uncultured Candidatus Sumerlaeota bacterium
CGTGTAGAGTCCGCAACGGTGACCTTGGGCGCGCAGAAGGATAACACGCTCATTGAGGAGGCAACCGGAGCATTCAGCAACGGCGCAGGTGATTCGTTCTTCGTAGGTCGGACGAACCAACCCGCCGATTCGATTCGCCGCGGATTGATTGCGTTTAACGTCGCTGGGAGCGTTCCCGCCAACGCCGTCATCACGAGCGCGACTCTGCAACTTTCGATGATCCAAACGATTGCCGGACCGACGACCGTGACTCTCCATCGAACGCTTGCCGATTGGGGCGAAGGCACTTCGTCCGGCGTGGGACAGGGCGGGCCTTCGACTCCCAATGACGCGACGTGGATTCATCGGTTCTTCAATTCGACTTTATGGACGACCCCGGGTGGCGATTTTTCAGGGACGCCGAGCGCAGCGACATTAGTTGGTGGCACCGCAGATTATGTATGGGGTCCCACGCCTCAGATGATCGCCGATGTGCAGAATTGGCTGACCACGCCCGCGACGAATTTCGGATGGACCGTGATCGGGGACGAATCCACCCAACCCACCGCCAAACGTTTCGGCTCAAAAGAATACTTTTTTTTCTCCAACCAACCCAAACTTGCGATTGAATATTTTATTCCTAACGCGGGGCGGGATTGGGCGCTTTTCGAATAAGGAATAAAAAGGTAGCTGACCTCTCTTTTTCCCCCTGACCCGTTGGCATGGAAGCCTAATTTTTACGAAGTAAACGTTCCGGAATTCTAGCTACATGTTTTCGTGTAAATGCCGAGCTTTTTCGCAATCCTCTTTGATAAGAAATGTGGTTTGAGGTTTTCCCTCCTTATAAAAGGTCATCGCATAAAGATCCCCATTTATTGGATCGCGTAAGGGTGCGGCAATGTCCTCTTTTTCTATAATCCATTCCTGTACCGTGTAACCAGTTGATGGATGCAGCATGTGAACGAGGGTACTAACACCGAGCGGTTTGGCCTTGCTCTCCCGCTGCATTTTCTCCAGCCATTTCTGCGTTACAGCGCCCTTTATTGGCTTGCCTTCAAGACCAGGAATTTCCACCTCGACTTTCTTGCCAAACAAGGCGTCTAGTAATCCAACTGAGAATCTCACAATTATTTTCATCCTCCTGAAATTCGGACTCAGTGGCGCTTACGTCATTTATGGTTGAAATTCAATGAGGATCAAACAGCAGCTAATTCATGCTTGAGCACGAGCAGTTCTTCCCTCTTAAGTTCGGCGAGGGATATGGTGTGGCCTTGGGAATCGAGAAACTCGACTTCGAAAACTCCCGGCGCGAGGACCTCAACGACGGTTCCGACCTGACCCGCTACGAGGTTTTCGAAAGGCTTGTCGTCAAGCAGGGCAACAACATCAAGTAATTTAGCGGGAGTTGTCTGCATCATGCATTTTGGTTCAGGAGCGGGGCGGATTCAAGTCGCATGTTTTGGAGTGTAGGGAATACCTTGGTTGAAGACGCCCCAGGAGATTGACTCAGACGCCCGGCCGCGACTAGAATGACGGCATGTCAAGTTCGATGACACTCCACGTCGAATCTCCGCCCTTGCGACAGGACGCCACTGGCGCCATACGGATCGGCAAGTCGCGGCTTCTGCTGGAACTGGTCGTCCACGCATATCAGGACGGCGCGACGGCGGAAGTGATTTCCGAACGCCACCCCGCCGCGCCGCTCGCGGACATCTACGCGGCCATCGCCTATTATCTTCGCCACACCGACGACGTTGAAGCGTATTTATCGAAACGCGAGCAGACCGCGCAAAAAGTTCGAGATGAAATCGAGCGTCATCAGGGCGACCTTGCCCATTTGCGCCAGCGGTTGCTGGCCCGCGCTCATCGCGCCTGAGAATCCTCTATGGCGCGCTGGCTCAGCGACGAAAATTTCAGTGGCGACATAGTTCGTGGAATGCGGCAACGGAAAAGCGATTTGGATATTGTTCGCGTTCAAGATGTCGGGCTGGAAGAAGCCGACGATGAAAGCATCTTGGAGTGGGCTGCGAAGAATAACCGTACCGTGTTAACGCATGATCGGGCGACGATGCCCAACTTCGCTTATGAGCGCATTGTTTCGGGGAAGCGAATGCCGGGACTTTTCGTCCTCAATGATCGTATGTCCGTGAGGCAGGCCATTGAGGAACTACTGCTTGCCGAGGCGTGCGCCGATGAATCGGAATGGGATGGATTGGTCATTTACTTCCCATTGTGAGTGGAACCAACGGTGAAGCTGGCATGAGGAATCCATCTGCAAGTACGCGCCTCGCCAAACAATTCTCTTTACCCCCCTTTAGCAAAGGCGATAGAACTATAGGCTTGCTCCGGCGCGAAGGAAGCCGGGGACGCATTGTCCCTCCATGTCCCATCCTCCCGAACTGATCCGCAATTTCTCCATCATCGCGCATATTGACCACGGCAAGTCCACGCTGGCCGACCGGTTGCTCGAGGTCACGGGAACCGTCACCAGCCGCGAAATGAAGGAGCAAATCCTCGACTCGATGGATAT
>CAZPIK010000203.1:0-7738 GCA_964586185.1 uncultured Candidatus Sumerlaeota bacterium
AGGTTCGAGGTGAATATCGCTCGCCCTCTCATGCACGGCCTTCTTAAACATAAGGTCCACGAACCGCACGACCAGCGTGGTTTCGTCCCCCTCGCCCTTCATCGCAAGGTTCAATTGATTCTCGTCGTAGTCTTTCACCTCGCCGGGATTATCGCTTTCGGCCAACCCTTCATAGATGTCGGCCATTTCGTCGTGTTCGTAATGCTTCCGGATCGCCTTCTGGATTTCTTCGTCGGTGGCGATCATACCGTGGATATGCTTTCCGAGGATTCGACCCAGATCGTCCACGATATGGATATTGTTCGGATCGGAAAGAGCGACCCAAAGTTCGTCCCCATCGTCACGAACCGGAATAACTTCGTATTTCTTCACGAGTTCCGGCGAAATCGTGTCAAGCAACTCATGTGTAAAATCCACGTCCTCAAGGCAGACCCGCTTCATCCCCATGTCCGCCGCGACGGCGTCCATGATGTCTTCCTGCGTCACGAGGTTCATCGAAATGAGGCTGCTCTTCAGGCTCGTCGCGCTTTCATCCGCGAGTCGTCCCATCGCCGCCTGAAGCATGTCGCTATCTACTAGACCACGATCCTCGACTGCCTTGGCCAGCCGAAGCATGTCCTTGCGCATATCTTCCTTGGTCCGCCCGACGGGGACGGTCAAGTCATTGAGCATGGATGGGTCAACGCTGAAAGATTTGGGAGGAGGCATGAGAATTTCCTTCGCCAATCGGCCAAGTGAATTAAGTGTCGTTTCCTTGCCCTGCCCCAAAGCGAGTGCCAACCGATGGCGACACCACGCCGATCCCCGCCGACCATCCCATCTATCCAAGGGATGCCGCGCGAGGTTTGAGGATGCCTCAATCTTAAACCGCGACTGCGCAAACGGTCAACCCAAGAGAAGGACTTTTACGCCTCTCGCATCCGCTTGAGTTTCGCGCCGTCGGACGATAGATTGTTTCCGCCGCAACTTACGGCCCATGGATCGAACTGGATACAAGAGGTACCATCATGTCCACCGCCACAACTGAAGCGCCCGCCGCTCCCGAAGTTCTTATTTCCGTCAAGGATGGGATCAAGACGATCTCGATCAACCGCCCGCAGCGGAAAAATGCGCTCAATCACACGGCCGAGGACGCGATCAAGAAGGCCGTGCTCGAAAGCTGCGAGGACGATACGATCCGCGTAACGATCCTGACGGGTGAAGGGGGCGACTTTAGCGCGGGAGCCGATCTTGCTTCCGGTGGCAAGACCTACGACGTGACGAAACACTTGAAAGAGGATTTGCATCCGATCGTCTCCGCGATTCGCGGGAGCGATAAGCCGTTCATCGCCAAAGTGCGCGGTAGTTGCGTCGGCGTCGGCTGCAATATCGCCCTCTGTTGCGATTTGATTTTCGCTTCTGAGGACGCCAAGTTCAGCCAGATTTTCGTTCGCGTTGGACTCGCGACCGATGGTGGCGGCGCGTATCACTTGGCGCGTACGCTCGGATACCCCAAGGCGTATGAACTGATTACAACTGGGGCGATGGTCGGCGCAGAAGAAGCGGCAAAACTGGGATTCATCAACCGAGTTTACAAAGACGCCGAACTGGACGGAGCGGTCGAGGATATCGCCCGCAAACTCGCGACGGGGCCCTTCATCGCGATTCGCCAATGCAAGGCCAACCTCCGCGAGGCGATGGACGGATCGCTCCAAAGCACGCTCGATGCTGAAGCGGTGAATCAGGGGAATTGCTTCCGCTCAAAGGATTTTGCCGAAGGAGTCATGTCGTTTCTGCAAAAACGCAAACCGAATTACAAAGGTGAGTAATTCGCAACAATCGGAGCGCCCTGTTTTGTGTCTTTTTTTCGCGGCTAAAAGCGTGTTCAAAGAATGTGGCAGGGGCGTCCTCGCCCGTGGGAAGACACGGCGATTATCTCCGAATCATGGGCAAGATGCCCATGCTACAAACATCGAAGCCAAATTCTTAGCGTAGGGCTTACCTTCTACACCAAATACGGATCGACAAACTTATGTCCCGGTTTGCGGATGGTCAGGACGGGGCATGAAGCCTTATGCACGACCCGTTCGGCGGTGCTGCCGATGAGAGAGTGTTCGACAAAGCCGCGGCCGTGCGTCGCCATGACGATCAAATCGGCCTTCTTTTCCTTCACCGCTTTTAGGATCGCCACGAACGCTGAGTCATCCGAAAAAACGGCCTCTACTTCGACCCCTTCCGCGCGGAATTCCGCCGCCAGCTTATTCATGTCGGCCTCGGCTTCCGTGCGCATGACGGTCCGGATCGAGTCCTTCATGATGGCAACGGGAAACGGCTGCGGGATTGCGTGAAACAGGATCACTTTCGCGTTGAATTTCTTTGCGAACTGGGTCACGTACGGTTTGGCGCACTTCGCGTATTCTGAAAAATCGGTCGGGTGCAGGATGGTTTTGATTTGCATGAGTCTTTCGTTCTTATGCTCCGGGATGGACGTATTTATGTTCGGGATCGCGCACGGTTAAGACGGGGCACGGGGATTTTCTCACGACCCGTTCGGCCGTGCTGCCCATGAGAAGATGCGCGATAGCTCCTGAACCGTGCGTCGCAAGGACGATAAGGTCGGAGTTTTCCTTTTTTGCTTCCGAAACGATTTCGACAAACGGCGAGCCGTGGATGATCTTGCCCACAGCCTTGATTCCATCTCGCTTGAGTTTTTCAGTCAGTTCCTGAACGCGCGCTCGGGCGGTTGCTTCCATCATTTCCATGACCGTCGCGGCCTCGCCCACAGTTTCCTGCGCGGCAAAAAAAACCGGCGCAATGACGTGAAGCACCGTCACTTCCGCGTTAAACAACTTCGCGAGATCTTCGACATAGGGAAGCGCTCTTCCCGCATACTCCGAGAAATCAGTCGGGTGAAGTATCTTTTTAATTTCCATGTTCGTCGCCGAGCCTCCTTAAAAGTGAACCCGAGAGATTCTGCAAGCACTTTCCGGACCAAGTTTGAAAATCTAACGCCTGCCCAGATAACGCACGCGTTTCATATCACTCACGGAACATCTTGCGCAACATGTTGTTGCATCGTCAGAGCATCAAAACAGGCAACGCCACCTATTCTGAATCTGGGATGGGGAAAATCTAATCAGCAGATTTAACGCGAATACTCCATGCATATCTCCAATAAATTGAGCGATTGGCAGGAATGCATTCGACTATTCAACGCGCAAAACACACTTGGCACGCGCTCTGCTTTAATGCTGATCGGCGGATCATTTGGATGCAACCGCCGAACATCAATTTGCAAGCGAGGGAAGTTCCGATGAAAAAGTTTATAGCGATTCCAGCCCTATTGGCCGTTCTTGCTCTGGCCGTGACGGTTGCCCATAGCGCGGCCCAGAATACACCCAAAAAAGAACTGATTACGGGAAACATAACCTGCCTTTATTGCTACGCCTCCGAGGCTAATCAAGGCGAAGATCCGACGGGATGCGTGACCCGCTGTCTAATGAAGAAGGATATGCCGCCGGTTCTCATTCAAGAAGGGACGGACGAACCCTTCATGCTTGTTTGGAAGAACGGCGAGCCTGCGAAGACCAAGCTGGCGGATTTCATCGGCAAGAAGGTGAACGCGCAGGGTTTCGTTTACAACAAGAAGGGGATCAAGGTGTTGGAAATGCTGATTATCGCCGAGGCGATCTAAGGTGATTGATAGCTCATCGAGTTCCTGCGAGCAGGGGGGGAGTGCCGTCGCAAGTGTCACAAAAGACGCCTGCGACGGTGCCTTATTTGCTCCCAGCCCGGCTCACGTGCAAAGTGAGGACTTCAATTGTCCGTGCGCATTGCGGGGTGCCTGCGGCGGAGAATGTCGTGACGGCGGACATCACTCCCATTCGATTGTCGCGGGTGGCTTGGACGAAACATCGTAAACGACGCGATTGATCCCGCGCACTTCATTGATGATGCGATTCGCAATCCGCGCAAGGGCGGGTTTGGGCATATCGAACCAATCGGCGGTCATGCCGTCCACGCTGGTCACCGCGCGCAATGCAACCACGTAATCATACGTTCGCTCGTCGCCCATGACGCCAACCGATTTTACCGGAAGCAACACGCAGAAGGCCTGCCAGATTTGTTCGTAGAGTTCCGTTCGGCGCAGTTCTTCGATGTAAATCGAATCCGCCGCTCGAAGCAATCGAAGTCTGTCGGGGGTGACTTCTCCGAGAATTCGGATCGCGAGTCCGGGACCGGGGAATGGATGCCGCCAGAGCAGATCATGCGGAATTCCAAGCGCCGCGCCGACCTTTCGCACTTCATCTTTAAACAATTCTTTGAGCGGTTCGACAACCCGCCCCTGCTTCATTAAATCGAGCACCTGCCCGACGCGGTTGTGGTGCGTCTTAATCGTCGCGGAGGGACCCTTGACCGACACCGATTCGATTACGTCGGGATAGAGCGTCCCTTGCGCGAGCAAATCCGTTTTCCCGAGTTCCTTGAAAAACACATCCACGAAAACCTTGCCAATGATTTTTCGTTTTTTCTCGGGATCGGAAACGCCCTTTAGCGCTTTTAAAAAGGTATTCGCCGATTTTGAATGCTTGATCGTAATGCCGAGTTTTTCTTTAAAGCGCGAGACGACTTTTTCCGCTTCGCCTTCGCGGAGCACGCCGTTATCAACGAACACCGGTTTAGCATTGTTTCCAATTGCCTTGGCAAGCAGCACCGCAAGTACCGTTGAATCCACGCCGCCCGAAACCGCGCAGACGACGTTTCGACCCGCGCACTGCTCACGAAGCTGCGCGATGGTGTGATCAATGAACCCGCGCATTGTCCAGTTGGGCTTCGCGCCGCAAATCTTGAGCGCAAAATTGGCGAGGAGTTTATCCCCCTGCTCGGTGTGATGGACTTCGGGATGAAACTGCACGCCCCAAATCCGCCGTTTGGGATCGCACACGGCGGCGAAAGGACAATCTTCCGTTTTGCCGATCGCGCTGAAACCTTTGGCGAGTTTCGTCACGCGGTCGCCGTGGCTCATCCAAACGCGGCTTGATTGGTGAAAGCCTTTAAGAAGCGGATTCTCTTTTCCGCAGTGCAATTCCGCGCGACCGAACTCGCGCGCCTCTGCCTTTTCGACCGCGCCGCCGAGTTGTCGCGTCAGCGTTTGAAGTCCGTAGCAAATTCCAAGAATCGGCACACCGAGATTCAGGATGTTCAGATTTGCTTTCGGCGCGCCCTTGGCGTAGCTGCTCGCGGGGCCGCCGGAAAGAATAATCCCCTCGGGCTTCGTGGCCTTCATCGCCGCGATGGGCGTGTTGAACGGCACGATCTCGCTTTTCACGTTCAGTTGGCGGATTTTCCGCGCGATGAGTTGCGTGTACTGCGAACCGAAATCGAGAATCAGGATCATCGGAGTAAGCTAAGCCCCTTTGAAGATGTCGCGGCGTTTTCAAACGCGCCACGAATCAATGATCCTATCCCGCAGTGAGACGATCTTCAAACGGTTAATGTTCCATGGGCGCAAGGCCTTGATCCTTCATCTATTCCGTTCCAGCGCCGAAGGCGCGTCATATTTCCAGCCTAGGGCAACGCCCTAGGAAAACGGTCACCCCACACGACGTGAGGGCTGTAAGCCCGATCTAATTGGGCCGGGCTTTCAGCCCTTTTATTTTTGGGACATCTCCCACCTAGGGCGTTGCCCTAGGCTGGCAATAGTTCCGCGCCCTTGGCGCTCAAGTTATCGCAACTGGAAAAGCGGTTCGTGCTTAATGCAGGATTGGGGCGTAAGGCCTCCTTGACCGCCCAAGGCATTCGGAATAAGATTCGTCCAACTTGTTTCCGGAAGGATGTGGCCTTCCGGTTGCGGTTCCCCGCCCATGCTGATTCCGCAGGGAAAATGTTCACGCTGAAGAGCGAATGCCATGAGCAACGTCAATCTAATTACTTGGTTTCAATTTGGAAGGCCTGCGGCTGGAGCGATCACGAGCCGGGGTCGCGTGCAGCACAACGCCCACGATGGCTGCGAGCCGGTTTCACTCATCGAAAAATATTTCGGCGAACCGCAGGATCTCAAAGTTGTGGATTTAGGCGCGGGCGCGGGCGATTCGCCGATGAGTCGCCGTATCCTCGACGCGCCGTGGAAAAAATTGGTCTCCGTCGAGGCGTTCATTCCTTCGATCCATCAATTGCAATCCCGAACGGCGCTGGCATCGGAGCACGAAATTCTTGAAGGCCACATCGAGACCGTCGTCAATGATCTTCGCAAACATGAGATGGACGTGGCGTTGCTCATTGATTCCATCGGTCACCTCTCGCGAGCGGACAGTTTGAAAACTCTCCGGCACTTGGAGAAAGTTATTCGTCGCGGGATTGTCATTTATACACCCATCGGGCGTTACCGATCCGCCGACCGAGAATTGAACGCGCTGTTACAACAACGTTCGATCTGGAAGCCCGCCGATTTTTCGAAGCTGGGATATACCGTTACGATTCTCGAAGGCCATTATGCCCGAGCCGAGCCGCCCATCAACGCCATCTGGGCGGTGAAAACTTTGAACGCGAATCCTGAACTCAAAACCGCCTGAGCGAATTTCCGAACACAAAGAATTATGCCCGCCCCATCCAAGCCTCCTTTGATCGGACTCAATACGGACGATTATCAGGACAAGGGCACGATCAGCGGTCTGCGTGAAGGCTATTGGCGGGCAGTCGTCAAGGCGGGCGGCGTTCCGATCGTGATCCCGCATTTGGAATCGCGTGAAGCCCTCGAATCCGCGCTCGCGCCGCTTGATGGATTCGTCCTCATCGGCGGTGACGACATACGCGCTGAAAGGTACGGCGAGAAAACGCTCCCGGTCGCAACGTTGATGGAGGAATCGCGCGAGAAGACCGATTTTGAATTAATTCAACTTCTTTTAGAGATGCGCAAGCCGACGCTGGCGATTTGCCTTGGTTTTCAAGAATTGAACGTTGCGCATGGCGGAACACTCTGCCAAGACCTGCCGACGGAGAAACCCGATTCGCCGATTCGCCATCATGCTAAAGATGGCGTTGCCTCACTCCATTCGGTCGCCATTACTGATGGAAGTCGTCTATCGGATGCGCTTGGGATGAGCGGCCAGCTTGAGGTGAACAGCACGCATCATCAAGCCGTGAAGCAATTGGGCAAAGGGCTTCGCGCCGTTGCCGAGGCTCCCGACGGCGTCATTGAAGGAATCGAAGTCGTAGATCAACCTTTTTTTATCGGTGTTCAATGGCATCCCGAAAAAATCGCGGATCGCCCCATTCAAATGCGGCTCTTTGAAACTTTGGTGCAAGAATCGTCGCGAATGCTATAATGGGCTCGCGGGACGGTTTTTCCCTTCCCGACTAAATGCTTTCTGAGTTGGAAATGGGTTCATGGCATTGCTCGAAATACGAACCTACGGCGATCCCGTTCTTAAGGAAACGGCGCAACCGATTTTGGAGATCACGGAACGACATCGTCAGCTTGCGCGTGACATGGCCGAGACGATGTACGCCGCGCCGGGCATCGGACTTGCCGCTAACCAGATCGGCGTTCTTGAACGGATCATCGTCGTGGATGTCGAATTTGCGCGTGCCGAGGAAAACGAAAAGCCTCCTCAAAAGCCGATTCCCATGATCAATCCCGAAATCCTCGAAGAATCGGTCGAGGATGATACTTACGAAGAAGGCTGCCTCTCCATGCCGGGAATTCTCGGCGATGTTTGGCGGCCAACCAAAATCAAAGTCCGTTACTTAGACCTCAATG
>CAZPIK010000204.1:0-7731 GCA_964586185.1 uncultured Candidatus Sumerlaeota bacterium
GCGGTCATGTTGGGTGAGACGCCTGAAAGTCCGCCGGAAGCGCCGCGCGAACCGATTCCGGCTCAGCCGCCTCCAGTGGAACTCGAACCGCGCCGCGCGAAACTTGCGCCCCCGCGCGAATCCGCAAAGCCCGAAGGAGCGCCCCGACTTCGCGCGCTCATCGCTGACGATGACGAAGATTTTCGTGAGGCTCTTCGGCTGCATCTTTCCGAGCGTTACGAAGTTCATGCCTGCGAAAACGGCGCGGAATTGCTCGCCGCCCTTCCTTCGTTCGATCCCGATTTCGTGGTCTCCGATATCGAGATGCCCGTGCTCGGCGGATTGGAAATGGTCGTGCAGCTTCGGCGTGATCCGGTCTTTGGGGCGATCCCGGTGTTTTTTCTGTCCGGGAAGGAAGACACGGGTTTACCCAAAGCCACGTTTAATGCCGGAGGAAATCTGCTCCTCCGTAAACCGCTCGACTGGGATCGCCTGCATAAAATTCTGGATCACTTTACCCGCGAAACGGGCATGACGCCGCGTCCCAAGGGATCGCGCGCGGCCGCGCCCGAGACGGACGCACCGGTTACGCCGCCGCAACCGATGCGTCCCGTCCGCATATTGACGATATCCACGAATCCCAAAGTGACCGACCTGCTGAAACGAATTTTGAAATTCGGTCGCAAGGATGAATGCGAGACCATCTGGTGCGATCACCCGCAATCGGCGATTGATAATATGGCCAAGTGGGAGCCGGACGTTGTGCTTTATGACACGCGCAATAAGGGACTGGACGGCATCGCGTTCAATCAGATGCTCCGCATCAAAAAAATCGGAGGCGACCTTGAAATCGCCTTCGTTGGTTTTCAGTTCGAACAATCCGAAATTGATTTCAGTCGTCAGGCTTATCGGAGAAACGTCATCAAGCTGGATCAGGGCGAAAAGGAAATTTTCTCGCAAATTCAGGAAGCGATGAAACGGGCGAACGCCACCATGACCGAAAAGCACATGCGGGTTAGCGCGATTAATCGGGAAGAACAAGGACTTACGGAACCCGAACGGGCGCGACGCCGACAAATGGAACGCCAGCGTGAGTTCTATCGCGATAAATTTTCCTCGATCCAAGAATTTATTGACGGCCCACGTCATGGGCGTTGATTCTTGCGCGCGATTTTAAATCACGCGAACGCCGTGACGTTTGCCTCCTTCTTTGCGGCCTCGCGCATGGGCGAGATTGGACAAGAAATCAAACCACGAAAAGGAACGTTCGAGCGGATGTTTCGCGGCGATCCATTGCCACGGAGTCTTCAGCAATCCTTTGATCGCCCAAATATATCTTTCCCGTTCGATCCAATCTTCGCGTCCCCAATGTTCCTTATGCTTTGCGAATAAATGCGCGTTGCCCTGACCGTATTCGCGCGCTTGACGCAGCATCGAGCGAAGATCGGCGCGATGATGATGAATAACGGCGGCCTCTGGGGCGTAGGCGATTTCTAGTCCGGCCAGAGCGGCGCGCCAACACCAATCGGCATCCTCGGCGGGTGGCATATCGGGATCGAATCCGCCGACCTTCTTGAATGCTTCGGCGCGAATGCAGAGATTCGCCGTTGCGGCAAATGGAAAGGGGAATCGCCCGGCGTCGCGCGCGAGAAATTTTTGTTGGTCTATCCATTTTCGGGCGGCGATGTATGCTTCGACCGCATTGCTCGGCGGCGCCGATTTGATTTCCCCCGCGAGCGCGGCGGTTCGCTCCAGCTTATCTTCGCGGGAAAGCCGCTCCTCCGCGGCGGCCAAACCTTTCAACCAATCTTTTTGCGGTTCGCAATCCGAATCGGTGAACGCGAGCCAGCGCCCCCGGGCAACTTCCGCGCCGAGGTTTCGCGCGAGACAACGATTTGCGACGGGATGCGAAACGACGCGCGCTCCGGCTTGAGCCGCGATTCGCGCGGTCTGATCGGTCGAGCCGTTATCCACGACGAGCACTTCGTATTGCGAGGGGGGATAATCCACGGCGTAACAAGCCGCGACGCAATTCCGAATGGTCTCCGGGCGGTTGTAAACAGGAACGATGATCGAAAAATCCATTTGCGCATTCTAATCATTTTTAGGCGATCCCGACACTGCTATGTAGGGTTCCATGGGACTTATGGGACTCATGGGACGTATCCTGATTTTCCTTTCGATTGTGTCGCCCGTGTGAGTTTGCTATTTTATGAGACAGGTGAAGGTGTTACGCGGGTAGCGTTCACCCGAATCTATTCGCTCATGCGTCTTCAAACCCTCAATGACACTATTTCCCCCGTCGGCTCGTGGCTGAACGCCGCGCGGCGGACTTTCAAATATCACGCCGCCGACCGGCTTGGCCTCAGGATTAAACCGCTGAAGCTACGGCTTGCGGTTACGGATCGGTGCAACGCGAAGTGCATCATGTGCAATATTTGGAAGCAGGTGGATAACAATGCTCCGTCGCTTCCCGAGGAATTGACCACCGATGAAATCTGCGCGATGCTCGACGCGAACTCGGATTTTTTTTCCGATCTTCGGCACGTGGCGATTACGGGAGGCGAACCGACTCTGCGGCGCGATCTTCCCAATCTTTTTCGCACGTTTACCGAAAAACTTCCGGGCGTCACGATGTCGGTGAATACCAACGGCTTTACGACTTCAAAGACGCTCGCGGCCATCGAAGAAATCATGAGCTTTCGCAAAAAGCTAACGGTCATGATCTCGATTGACGGCATCGGCGAGGGACACGACACGGTGCGCGGAGTCAAGAATGTGTACAAACATTGCGAGGCCACGATCGAGGGGCTGATCGAACTTCGCAAAAAAGCCAAGGGACTGAAGATCGAGATCAACCATTGCATGACTTCGCAGAATTACGGCGAGTGCGAGAAGGTGTTCGAGTTTTGCAAGGAGCGCAATCTCCATTTTAATCCGATTTACGTGATTCAAGGACAGCTTTATCACAACGCGGAGATGAACTTGGAATTGGGAACGGACGCGCGCGGGCATCTGATGCGAGCGATTGAACTCATGCGACAAAAGGATGCCTCGCTTCAACTCCGCGAGATCATCGAGCAGTTGCAGGGCAAGACGCGCGACTTCGATTGTTGGGCGGGGCGGACGCAGTTCTTCATCGAGGAGAATGGCGACGTCTTTCCAAACGGCGGATGCCCCTCGCGGTTTCGAATGGGGAATCTCCGGGATTTCGGAATGGATTTCGGGCGGCTGCTGGACTCGGAAGGCGCGCAGCAAGTTTTAGGCGAAGCGCGAAGCTGCAGGATGTGCCGACTTTCCTGCGAAACGATGACGACGCTGACTTTTCCGGAAGCCTTGGCCGGATGGCGTCGCGCCCATGAGCCGCTCCCCGAAACCGAAGACATCCGCCGCAAAGAACTCGAAGCCGCGCTATAAAAAATGAAATTCCGTTTCCGCGCTCCCCTGGACTCGGACGGTGGTCACGCGCCGTTTCCGTTTGGTCTTAAATCCGTTCGGCATCCGACTCGGCTCGTTCTCTTTGTCGGGGCGGCCATTCTTTCTGTCGTGCGGATTCACTTCGTCTTCGCGCGGGATGCGGTGCGTTATTTTTATTGGGGCGATATGGCTCGCGAATTCTGGATTGGGACGATGGTCGGGTTCGTGTTTCTTGGAGTTTTGGCTCTCGCGCTTAAGAAAGCGAAACTGAGCCTGCCGAATTCCAATGGATTTCGAAGAGCGATCTTATTCATGCCTGCTCTATTCATGATGGCCATCGCGAGCGCGATCTACATCCGCTTAAACATCTTTCGCTTTGATTTTATGTACTATGGCTATGTGATGCAGGTGATGTTGGGTTATCTAGGAACCCTGATTTTTGTTCTGGCTGGCGTTGGTTTTCTGAAACGTAAAGGAAAAGATGGAGTCGCTTTTCTTGCGGCTTGCTCGATACTCTTGATTGTTGTCGGTCTGGATTTTGGGATTACAACATACCGCCGCATCAGATTTCACGGCCCCATAGGCAAGGGTTCGCCTAACATTGTGTTCATTACCGTGGATACGCTTAGGCGCGATGAACTCTCCTGCTATAATCCCGCGATTCATTCCACGCCACATATTCAAGGACTTGCGGACGATTCGACCAAGTTCCTCCGGCATTTTTCATCCGCTCCTTGGACGCTGCCTGCGTTTGCTTCGATCATGACGGCGCTGCCGCCGCAAGTTCATCTGACCGCCGCTTATGGTTCGCGTCTGCCGGATCAGTTCATCACTTTGGCCGAATACCTCCGCGCGTCGGGTTATCTCACCTCGGCGTTTGTGGATAATCTTCATTTGAAGCCTGAGAGCAATCTGACCCAAGGTTTTAACGATTACGAATACATCACAACGTATCCCAATCAATACATGGCCATTCCGATGTTTCCTGAAAATCCGTGGAGCGCATTTCGCGACCGCTGGCGTTCGATGGCGAATCTGACCGACCTTGCGCTCCATTGGCTGAGCCGTCACGATTCGACCCGATTTTTTTTATGGGTGCATTATCTTGATCCACACGCCCCTTACGAATTGATCCACGAAATTCCGCCGAGCGAACGCATCCAGAGCAAGATTGGCGACACCTTCAACCAAATCAATGAAGCGCGCGACGGGAACCTTGCGCTCAGCGACGACGACAAACATTGGATTCGAAAACTCTATGGATACGAGCTTAGTGACGTGGATCGAAACATCGGCCGTATTTTGGACGACCTGAAACGAAGAGGGCTTTACGACGATTCACTCATCGTTTTTACGACCGACCACGGCGAAGAATTTTGGGATCATGGCGGCTACGAGCACGGCCATTCGCTTTATAATGAGTTGATCCAGATTCCTTTGCTCATCAAGCTTCCCAAGCGAAACGGGCCATCGGCTCCTATTCAAATCGTCGAAAATATTACCGGCTCGCTGGATCTGCTCCCCACTTTTCTCGAGGCCGGGGGCGTTTCGTATGATCCCGCATCCATTATGGGGCGCTCGATATATCCGCTTTTGAATACGGGAAAAGTAAGCGCGCTCAATGCGGATTCGCCCGCGCCGGTGTTCAGTTCAACCCTGCTCTATGGGGCCAATCAATTGGCCTGCATCGCGTCCGATGGGAACACGTTTAAGTATGTGCGTCACCTCAAAGACGGCAGCGAAAAACTCTTCGATCTCGATGCCGATCCGAGTGAAAAAGCGCCCGTTGAGAAGGATCAGGAAGCAATATTGAGCCGTCTGCGCGGGCTTGCGGATCGGTTTATCGAAGAAACGCACGAGCGGCGCGAAAACTTGGGGATCAAGCGCGGAGAGCAAACCCAACTCGATGAAGGAACCGAAGCGCAGCTCAAGGCGCTGGGTTATTTGTGAAAATCGGCGATGGCCTGCGCGTAAACGTCCTCGATCTTCGCCATGTTTATCTTGGAGTCTTCCATGCGAGTCATACGCTCGCGGTTGAATGCTTTGGCCGCCGTGAGCGAAGGGTTATCTTCCGACGCCTCTATCATCGCCCGCGATAAGTCATCGGCAGGCGATACCATTGTTGCGTTCATTCCATTGCTTGTATCGAGCGGCGCATGAATCGCGTATGCCGGAAGGTTCGCCAATACCGGGTAGCATCCGCAAGCCATTCCCTCCAAGACCGTCATCGCGAGAAGGTCATCCTGCGGGACGGAAACGAAAGCACGGGCAAGATTGAACAGATCGGCCATTTCGTCAGATGAAATTGGCCGCTCGATCCAATGGATGGAATTTGCAACCGGCCGTCCTGCGCTTACCGCTTTCAACTTGGCATCAGGAATAAGCCCGCAAATGTCATCCGGAGCGAGGACAATTAAGTGCGCTTCGGGACACGCGGCAACAACTTTCGGCCACGCTTCGAGAATCCGTTCGCATCCCCAATAGGGGTGAAATTTGCGAGGACTAAGAATGACCGGCGCGCTGTCGGGAATTCCAAGTTCCTTCCGCCATTTTGCCGCGCCCTCGGAACGACCGGAACGAAACACGCTCAAATCCACGCCCCACGAAAACGCCGAGGTCTTCTCTCGTGGAATATTGAACCGACGTTCCAGAAACTCGGGCATCGTCGGATCGTTGGTCGTGATCCGATTCGCCGCGCGTAGCGACGTGCGGACGATCCAATTCCAGATCGTTCCTTGGAAGGCGTCATGATGAACGTCCTTGCCCCAAGGGGTCAGCACTTTGGGAAAATTTCCTCCCCACGCCATCGCGAGTCCACTGTAATAGGCTTCGAATGCATGAACCACGTCGGGACGGAAAAATTTGAGCATCGGGCGATAATGGAGGTATTTCCAAATCGCGTTTCCGTGCGGGCGCGGGGTCAGTTTGAATGCAAGAATGTTCGATGCGAGATTCCACTGAGGCCGCTGCGTTTGGATTCCCGCGATACTTCCGCTTGTATGCGGATCGGCGATGAGCAGAAGATCATGCCCCTGATTGCGCAGGAATTCCGCCCACCTTCGGACGTGAATATTATCGGGATTGGCGAGGAGCGCGATCCGCATGGAGGCAAGGTGAATGGAAACGCGGCAAGATGCAAGCGGCTAACACAGGATAGCGGAAGCTCTGGCATGAATCCGGGAGCGCCGAAGTCCCCGTCGGCTCTTGCACGTGAGGACACGCGCGCTCCCAGACATATTTCAACTATGGGATGAAATGAAGAGCGGATGATGCGAGGCGTAGCGGAACCAAGTGCCGGGGACGGCCGGAAAAAGCGCAACGACTTGGGCGAGTTTATGGGGACGAAGGTTGAACACCAAACGCCTCGAGAGCGAATAGACCAGATGCAATCCCCGACCATTTTGATCGAGCAATCCCTCCGAACTCAATTGACGCTGGATTTTCGTGAGAATGGTATCGCGTTTAAGTCGGCCTTGATTATCGGAAACCGCGATGCCGATAGACGGGCCGTCCGCGCCGTATTCGAGCCAAACGTCCTCGCCTTCCTGAAGCGATTCAAAAGTCCCAATCGAATATTTCTCGCGTCCGTCGTCGGTATGAAACGCGTGAAAGATCGCGTTGTTAATTGTTTCTTCGAGAATGAGCCGCAACTCGAAGAGGAATTTGGTTTCGGAGCGAATGCCTCGCACAAATGATAACGTTTCTTCAATCGCAGCCGCTTTATCGTTTTTTGCGCGGATGGCAAAGCGATGGATCGGCGATACCGGCGCAAGATGAGGAGCGAGTCCTGTTTCCGGTCCCCCCGATTCCAGCCAATCGGCAAGGCGCGATAATTCGGAAGCGCGAGCGAGCGCGTCGTCAGGAATCAGGCAACCTATACCCAGTTTTCGCGCCAGTTCGAATGCCGCGCCCATCGAGTCATGATCCCCAATGATGCCAAGAAGGGGTCGCGAGGGAAGATCGCCGACGAGCTTTGCCAATTCGAAGTCCTCCGACGGAACCGATTGCGGATGCAGCAGGACGAGAGGATGCAATAGACGATGAATCTGCCCGAGCGCGGAGTTTAGGTTGATCGCATGAATGATTTCTTCAGCCGGAGGCGTCGCGTGCTGTCGCCGTGCGTGTTCGGGCGGCGCGACGAGCACGAGCGCGCGCTTCATCGGCGGATCGGGCGCTGGGGGCTCCAGATGAGAGGGGTAGGGAGTGGGGGTTGGAGTAACCGCCATCAGATGTTCCCCCCGCCCAAGGCATCTTCGGCCTCGTCGCGCATTCGGAGCCGATACATGGGGCGCGCAATCAAAATGGAAATCTCGAACAGCACAATGAGGGGCGCGA
>CAZPIK010000205.1:0-7727 GCA_964586185.1 uncultured Candidatus Sumerlaeota bacterium
GCTATCCGGATCGCGTGATCGCGCTTTCGGGACGTTGCACGCACCTGGGCTGCACTCCCGCATGGCTTCCCGCCGACGCTAAATTCAAATGTCCGTGCCACGGCAGCGGTTTTCGGATGACGGGGGTTAACTTTGAGGGGCCAGCTCCTCGCGCGCTTGAGCGATTCAAGATTTGGATGGCCAGCGGCATCCTGATGGTGGATACGAGCAAACTTTACCTCTATGAAAAGGGCGACTGGGAGAAACCCGATACCTTCGTGATGGTCTGACGCGTGAACGCGGCACCCCGAAAAATCAAAGGCTGAAATCCATGAATGACCTGCTGAATAAACTCTACGAAACGCAAATCTGGAAATCGTTTTTCCGGCACGGGCTTCCGACCGATCCGCGGAACCGCTCCCTGGCCGTCCTTACCAATGTCTTCCTCCACCTTCACCCGGTTCGGGTTCGGAGCGGGTCTCTTAAGGTTCGCTTTACGTGGTGCATGGGTGGAATCACTTTCTTCGTGTTTCTCGTCCTGACTTTTACCGGGGTGCTTCTGATGTTCTACTACCACCCCGACGCTCGAAACGCTTATCCCGATATTCAGAAACTTGAATCGGGCGACGTTCCGTTCGGGATGCTCATGCGGAACATGCACCGATGGGGCGCGCACTTAATGGTCATTACGATCTGGCTGCATATGTTCAGGGTGTTCTTAACAGGCAGTTATAAACCGCCGCGCGAGTTCAACTGGGTGGTCGGGGTCATTCTATTATTGTTGACGCTCCTGCTCAGTTTCACCGGATATCTTTTGCCGTGGGATCAGCTTGCGTTCTGGGCGATCACGGTCGGCACGAACATGGCGCGGGCGACGCCGCTCGTTGGGCATGAAGGTCCCGGCGCGGAGTTTCTGCGGATCGGTGACCTTCAATTGGTGACGTCAAGCAGTGACGTTCGGTTCGCGCTGCTCGGTGGACGGATCGTCGGCGAGGGGGCTCTTCTACGCTTTTACGTTTTGCACTGCATCGTTCTACCGCTCGTGGCGGCGGTGCTGATGGCGGTTCACTTTTGGCGGATTCGCAAGGACGGAAACATTTCCGGTCCGATGTAGGGTTTTGGTCGATTGTCGCTTGCGGAGTAGGAGTGGGAGCGGGAGTTAAGAGTAATAGTTAAGAGGATGGAGACGGTGCGATATGGAGAAATGGCTCGACCCCAACGCTTGGAACGATTGGTTCTGGCCTTGGCTATTTAACCCGATCAATAACTTGTTCTTTCAGCCCGATCCGAGGCGGATGCTTACGATTTCGTTCATCCTTTTCGTTTTATGCTGCATGTTTATGCGTAAAATTACGCATCCGGTCGTCGCGGCGGTTCCCGCCGTTCTGATGGCGATACTTTTCTTTGCGGGACTCACGAACCCCGACTTCCAAAAAGTCATATTCAAGGCGGATAACGTACCCATCGTTATCATGTTGGTAACGGTCAGCTTCTATACTTGGTGGGGATTGCGACAGGCCGTTCTGAACGACGAGTATAAGGAAAAAGCCGGGAAGGATTTGGTCAAGGTTTCCAGCACGGTGAATAATGATCCGGAAGACAAGGTTCACACCTTCCCTTTCCTGATTCATCCCGAGTTCATCTCAGCGATTGTGGTCGGCGCGCTGCTGACTTTCTGGTCCATCGGCCTCAATGCGCCGATTGAACAGCCATCCGATCCCGCGCGAACGCCGAACCCCTCGAAAGCTCCGTGGTACTTCTTGGGTCTCCAGGAAATGCTCGTCTATTTCGATCCTTGGATGGCGGGTGTCGTGCTGCCGAGCTACATCATCATCGGTCTCATGGCGATCCCTTACTTTGACGCGAATAAGAAGGGGAACGGTTACTACACTTGGAAGGAACGCAAGTGGGCGATCTCGTTCTTCATGTTCGGTTTCGTCATCCTTTGGGTGCTGCTGATTGTTCTCGGAACCATGATGCGAGGTCCGGGCTGGAACTTCTTTGGTCCGTTCCAACATTGGGATCACAATAAGGTTGAAGCGCTGACGAACGTCAATCTCAGCGAATGGGTGTCGGCGAATATTCCCGCCTTGGGATGGATTCAACCGACCACGAACTGGATGATTCGCGAGAGTTTTGGCTTCGCGTTCCTCGGGTTTTTCTTTGTTGGATTGCCGATTGCCGGGTGGTTCTGCTTCAAGAAACTTGCGCAAGAATACGGGTTGCTGCGTTACGTCGTGGCCTCGCACATGATCCTTATGATGATGTTGCTTCCGGCCAAGATGTACATGCGGTGGCTGATGAACTTGAAATACATTCTCTGGATTCCGGAAATCGGGATCAACCTCTAATGCCCGAAATCGAAGGATAGGCTGGCCTTATGCCGAAGAAAAAGAAAATGACGCGCCAAGGGGTCTTTGCGGTCTGGTCGGGCATCCTCGCCCTCTCCGCGTTGCTCTCGGTCGTCCAAGATTTCAATCCCGAATATCGAGGCGTACAAAAGGGCTTCGAGAAATTAACGATCGAGCGCGCAAGCACCGAGATCGAATCGGCCAACGCCAAGATCGAAGCGCAATACAAAAAGAGGTTAGCCGATGTGGATTCCAAAATCCGCGCGGCGACCGATACCGCGCGGAGCGTCAATCACGCCAAGGTGATCGCGGCCAAAGAAGCCGAGCTAAAAGAGTTGTCGCAGAAGAACTACGAAAGCGGGCAGGCGGTGTCCTTTGCAAAGAGTCTTGCCGGAGCCTACCGATCCACATATGAATTCCTGAAAAATGATCCCTACGCAACGAAGGACGAAGTCGCTGCGGCGCAGAAAAATTACGACAAGAATTTTGCCGAAGTCTTGCGGCTCCAGCCCGTGGCGGATGCGGCCTATCAAGCTCAGGAAAAGGCCAAGGCCGAACTCAAGGAACTTCAAAAAGGCGCGGACGACTTCAAGCGCGAACGCGATCAAATCATTGCCGAGAAGAAAGCGTGGCAGGAGGAAGTCGAGCGGATCAAGCCGACCGACATCGTGAAGTTCACGGCCAATCAGGTGCGGGATATTCCTCTCCTCGATTTCATTAATCCCCGCTACAACCTAAAGCAAATTGTTCTGGAAGATTTGCCTGATATTACAAAGGCCGCCAAGGTGGATCGCTGCATTACCTGCCACCTCGGAATCACTGATCCAAAATATGACGACAAAAACGTGCCGATGGTCTATCGCACGCACCCCAATCTAGACCTTTATCTCAGCACGAACTCGCCCCATCCGATTGATAAGTTCGGCTGCACGACCTGCCATTTAGGACGCGGTTATGGTTCGACCTTCCGGCTCGCAACCCACACACCCAACAACGAAGAACAAGCCAAAGAGTGGAAGAAGAAATACGGATGGGACGAGCACGATAGCCACTATTGGGATTATCCGATGCTTCCCAAGAAGAACATGGAAGCGATGTGCGTGACCTGCCATCCCTCGACGCAAGAAATCAAAATGGCGAAGGATGTGCGCGCCGGTCGTAGAATTTACGAACGTCGCGGATGCCACGGTTGCCATAAAATTGACGGCGTCAGTGATGACATGAAGAAGATCGGGCCGTCGCTCAAGAATGTCGCCGCAAAGCTCGACGGCGACTGGATGCCCCGTTGGATTGCCGAGCCGCGCAAGTTTTACGACACCGCTCGGATGCCTCATGCCTTTGGTCATCTGATCCCCTCGCACGAGACCTTTCCGGAATTCATGCATCATCTGAAACCTGAAGACGCGCATGAATTGGAAGCCGAACACGAGGTTCAAACTCGCGAGGAATCGGTTCAGGTTCGGGCAATTTCCACATGGCTTTTGAGTCAGACCAATAAGGACTTTGAAAGTCAGCTTGTTGATCCCCCCGCCGAAGAAGGCGACGCTAAAGCCGGTAAGGAACTGGTCTCCAAGGTCAACTGCCTCGGATGCCACAAACTGGATGACTTGAAAGCCGTGGGTCAAGGTTACGGTCCCGATCTCTCGAAGATCGGCACCAAGACCAACCGCAAGTGGCTGTATAATTGGCTCAAGGATCCCAAAAAATATTGGCCGGATGGCGAAATGCCGAATCCACGCCTCAATGACAAGGAAGCGAATGACATCGCGGCCTACTTGATGACGTTGCGCGATGACGCCTATACGAGCGCTCCCCTTCCCGCCGTGGATGAAAAAGTTTTGGAGCAAATTGCCGTCCGGTTCAAACGAGCCAAGCTTCCCGAAGCCGAAGCAAAGGCGGAAATCGCCGCGATGACTCCCGAGCAGCGGGCGCTCTATGTCGGGGAGGAATCCATGTATCGTCGTGGATGCTTCGGCTGCCACGATATCAAGGGATACGAGAATCGCGCGAGGATTGGCACGGAACTCACCGCTGAGGGGTTCAAGGAAATCGAGCTTTTCGATTTCGGAATGCATAAGTTTGTTCATATCCCGCACTTCCGGCACGAATGGATCGAGCAAAAGGTCAAACAACCCGGCACCTATTTTCTCGGCAAGGTGACCAATCCTTACGAGCAGACGTTTAACATGCCGTGGTTCGGGTTCAATGATAAGGAAGCCCAACAAATCGCGTCCTATGTGCTTGGTCAAACCGGCAAGGCGCCTCCCGCAAAATATCGCTACGAACTTGCGGGAACGCAGGAGCAGATCGTCGCCAAGCAGGCGATGATACGCGGTTCGAAGATTATCGAGCGGCGCAATTGTCAGGGATGCCATCCCATTGGCCTCGGCTGGGAGTACATGGATTCCAAAGACGCTGTTGCGGGCAAGGAAATGCTCTGGCTCACCGATCCGCTGATCGCGCACTTCGATCCGAATCTGCCTGAGGGGAAATACTCGAAGGTCTCTCAGGTAAAGGCGGATGAGATCAAGATTGACGCCGAAACCGGAAAGCCCAAGGACAAGATTGTCGTTCCCCAAGAGGGTTTCGTCGTTCGCAGTTCGCAAGCGATCTTCGGCGAGGATTATCTTTCCATGTCCGATATATTGGGCGAAACCCCGGCTGAGGTTGACGTCGGCGCGACGGACGGCGTTAAGGTCAAGCTTGAGCGTCCTGAAACCGTCAGAATCAAAGGTTCGGGCGAAGGTTACATCGCGCAGTATTATTCGGAAGCGGCGTTGGCTCCTCCCGTGCTTCGACGCGAAGGGGCGAAAGTCAACCCCGAATGGTTCTTCAAGTTCCTGAAGAAAGTTGACACGATCCGCAATCACATCGAGCCGCTTCGAATGCCGCAGTGGGAATGGACAGACGAAGAAGCGACCGACGTTGTTAAGTACTTCTCAGTTGCCGCAAAGGAACCGTTCCCGTATCAGACGACGATTCACGCGGAACTCGGCGACGAGCACAAATCAACGGCGAAGGAATTGTTCGGGCTTCCCGGAACGCCCGATTACGATAAGAGCCTCAAGTGTCTCTCCTGCCATCCGACGGGCGACCTCAAGCCTACCAACCCGAAGGAAAGCTGGGGACCCGACCTCTACCTCGCCGAAGAGCGGCTGAAAACGAGCTTCGTGCAATCGTGGCTCACGAACCCGCAGGGGTGGGCGCCGGGAACCAAAATGCCGAACTTCTTCTTTGATAAGGACGGCGACAAGGTTATTGAAGTTCATCCGACGCCGCTGGTCGAGCAACTCGGCTCACCCGAAGCGATACGTCGCCTGGCCGAGATGATCCATTACCTTCCGCATATCGAAGAGGTGAAGGTCGCCGTTGCCGCCGCCGCCGAAGCGCAGAAAAACGCGCCCAAGCCCGTTGAAGATGAAGAGTTCATGGAAGACGGTGAAGGTGGCGGTTCGAAATCGAGCGAACCCGAAGAATTCATCGAAGAATAACTCTTCTTAATGAAATGAAAAACGCCCGCAGGAAGTTCGAGCGACTTCACCTGCGGGCGTTCTTCATTTAATTGTCTCACGCAGAGGCGCGCAGAACGCAGAGTTGGAAAATCGAAAATTGGGATTGGACGACAGTAGCGCGAGTAGGAATTGGAGTAGGAGTAGGAGTAGGAGTAGGAGTAGGAGTAGGAGTGGGAGTGGGAGTGGGAGGCACATGCTGAATCGGCTTAATTACTCTGCGCTCTCTGCGCCTCTGCGTGAGCCTAAATTCAGAACGCGGTGTTTTTTTCGGATTGGGAATGGAACCCTCTTATTTGATAGGATAGCGGCCATATGAGCGACGACCTGAAAATTCCTGAGAGCAATGCCTCGCCTACTCCCCCGGAGCCGCAATTTCCATTAGCTGGAGGAACGCCTCCACCTTCGCCGCCGAATTATGGAAATCCATCGTCATTTTCCCAGCCTCCTCCGCCACCGCCGCGCGATCCTTACGCTGACCTGCGCAAAGGTATGACGCCCATTCCACCGATTCCGCCGATGCCCTCGATGCCGCCTCGTAATTCCTCTGGAGGATTCCTGCGCGTCGCTCTTTTTATTTTGTTTCTTTGCGGGTTTGGATTATTCGGGCTGATGCTCGGCGCGAGTTATCTCTTTCGCTCCGACTCTTCATCAAGCGCCTTTAAGTTAGCGGGTGGATTGGGAATTGGCAGCCATGAACTCGGTCTGCTTAGAATCGAAGGCCCGATCATGGAGGGAGTGGATTACGATTTCTGGATGCAATCGCTCACCGATATGGCGGACGACGCCAAAATCAAGGGCATTGTCATTCGGATCAATTCGCCGGGAGGTTCGGTCGGCGCATCGCAAGAAATTTACGACAAGCTGGAGGCCATCCGCGCGGGTAAGTTCGATGGAGGACCGAAAAAGATATACGTTTCCATGGGGGACGTTGCGGCGTCGGGCGGCTACTACATCGCGGCCGCCGCAGATCGGATCATCGCCAATCGCGGTTCGTTGACCGGTTCCATTGGCGTCATTTCAACGTCCGTTAAGATCGAAGAATTGGCCAAGGACATCGGGATCGGCATGGAAGTCACGAAGACTGGCCGATTTAAGGACGCAGGGTCTATGTTTCGTCCAACGACTGAAGACGAGAAGAAGATGTTCAATACACTGCTCAATGACGCCTATCAGCAATTCTTGGATGACGTGTTCAATCGCCGCAGCGCGCAATTGGCCACGGCGCTTACGAACTTCGGCGAGGCGGAATGGGAAATGTATCAATTCACAAAACCCGAGAGCGGCACGAGTCGTGATTTTCTGAAGCAGATCGCCGATGGCCGGGTTTATTCCGGCGCGCAAGCCTTAAAATTGGGGCTTGTGGATGAACTCGGTTCTCTGGAACACGCGCTGGGCAAACTCGCGAGCGACCTTAATATTGAAGGGCGACCCGGAATTTATGAGCCGCATCAAAAGCGCGGCTTTTTTCAAATGATCGAGAGTAAGGTCGGAAATGTAGTTTCCAAAGCCGACTGGGCTCGCTCGTCGTTACAATACCGCATGATCCCTTTCTAAAGAATTAACTTTCTCAGCATGTGATTCACAAATGAACGCCAGCCGCGCCGAGTTTTACCGCGTGACGATGCTCTTTTTTATCGCTGCGCTGGTGCGTCTCGCGTATGGATCGGAAGTGCGCGGAACGGTGCTCGACAGATGGCACGAGTGGGATCAATCGGACATGCACACTTACCTCGAGCAATCGCGCCGATTGGTTGAAGGCGATTGGCTGGGACGGGATCCCTTTCATCCGTATCATCTCTGGCAGAAGGCTGCGCCGAAGCAGAAATGGGAGGAATGGTATCCCCTCCATTCGTTTCATCAGGCTCCGGGCCTTGAAGAATACAGA
>CAZPIK010000206.1:0-7709 GCA_964586185.1 uncultured Candidatus Sumerlaeota bacterium
GCTGAAGCCGGGGGCATCAACTGGAGCAGGCTAAAGCCTGCTAAGCAGATTCACACGACCGGGGACAGATCACTAAACCGCGAGTCGTATCTTCCGTATCTTTCGCCTTAATTCTTCGCATTCGCGCGGCTGGGGAGCATTGCACGGCGCTCCTCGTCTTCGGTCGGTTGATCGGGCTGCCAGACGACGAGGTATTCCTTCCAAAGCGCGGCGAGGAAGCTCAGGCGTTGCGCGTAGTTGAAATCTTGCGGCGGAACGCGAAATTGATCTGCGATCATGGGCATTCCGTTACGTTGATCCGTAAGGAAGAGATCGCCATTTTCCAATCTATCAGAAATCATTAGACCGAATGTCGAGGGATAGTAGCTCCAGCCAGTGCATTGCTCAATTCGCGCTTGGATTTCCATGACACATTGAAACAGCGCAAGTGCTGGAAATGTTTTGAGTACGCGATGATGAAGTAATTTTTCACCCCAATGCGCGACCGCGTAGTCCTCACCCGTAAGGGGCATGGTTCGTAAATCGCCTAAGTAGTGTCGGATCGTCTTAAAGAAATCGTTCCGCAAAACTCCACCAATAAGCAATGGCTCCCCCCCGCGCTGCACGATTGAAACCGAAATCATTGTTAAATAAATAATAAACACCAACGACACCTCCGGTAGCCATCCATGAATCAGCAACCACAACAGCAGTGCAACGACTATTAGTATCAAGACAACTACGATAATCGCCCTCATCCAAGGTGGTATGATGTTTGCGCTAGTAGGGCTGGGACGCCGACCCGTCCGAAACATGTGAAGCCGCGCGAGGGCGTTTTCTTCGAGTCCCGCGAGGCGAGGGTCGAGGCGGAGATATTTTTCTTCGAGTTTGGGAGGAGGAATGGATTCCCATCGTCCAAGGCGCGAACGGGCGGGAAACAATTTTCGTTTCAGTTTCGCGAGAGTTTTTAATCCATGCCGCATGTTTACATTTGCCAAGTTGCACTGGCATAAATTTCAACGCAAAGGACGCAGAGGACGCAAAGGAATTACAATTCAATTTAGAACATGAACGAGCTAGGCGCAGAATTCATAATTGAATTCCTCTGCGTCCTTTGCGTTTAAGACTTTACGCCATGATCTGCCGAATCGGCTCCGCGCCTTCGACACCGACAAGTTTTTGGTCCAGGCCTTTGTAAAAATAGCTGAGGCCGTTGGGATCGAGTCCCATTTGGTGGAGCACCGTTGCATGGAGATTCCTGACGTGGAGGCGATCTTTTACCGCTTCGTTTCCGAGTTCGTCGGTCTCGCCGAAGCTCATGCCGCCCTTGATCCCGCCGCCCGCCATCCACATCGTGAAGCCCGCCGCGTTGTGATCGCGCCCCGTGCCCTTCTCGTATTCGGCGACGGGTTGGCGACCGAACTCGCCACCCCAGATCACAAGCGTCTCGTCGAGCAAGCCGCGCTGCTTTAGATCGGTGAGCAAACCCGCGATCGGGTTGGCAGTATTGCCCGCGTGGAAATTATGGTTCTTTTCGAGGTCATCATGCGCGTCCCAATTGTCGTCGTTGTGCGCGCCGCCGGAATAAACCTGAATGAATCGAACGCCGCGCTCGACCAACCGCCGCGCGAGGATGCACTTGCGACCGAAATCGGCCGTCCGCTCCTGATCCATGCCGTAGAGCGTTTTGATATGATCCGGTTCGCTTTCAACGTCCACCGCTTCGGGGGTCGCCGATTGCATTTTATAAGCTAGTTCGTAGCTCGCGATGCGCGCTGCGAGGTTTGAGTTGTCCACGCGACTCGACAAATGCTCGTTGTTGAATCCCGCCAGATGATCGAGCAGTCGGCGTTGCTCGGCTTCGCTCATGCCGTCGGCGCGATCGAGATTCAGAATCGGCGAACCCTTTGAGCGGAAGACCGTCGCGGCGTAACTCGCGGGCATGTAACCGCTGCTCCAGTTTTTTGCGCCACTGATCGGGCCGCCCGTACGGTCGAGCATGACGACGTAGCCCGGAAGGTTTTCATTAACGCTGCCCAGGCCGTAATTGATCCATGATCCAAGCGAAGGGCTTCCACTGGCGATCTTTCCTGAATTCATCATCAGCATCGCGGAACCATGGATCGGCGAATCGGCGGTCATGGATTTTAGAAACGCGATGTCGTCAACATGCTCGGCGAGATTCGGAAACAATTCCGAAACCCACTGACCCGACTCACCGTATTGTTTAAAATTCCATTTGGGTCCGACGACGCGCCCTTGATTACGTTTGCCGCTACGACCCGCTGTTTTCACGTCAATCGTTTTGCCATCGAGAGGATAGAGTTTTGGTTTGTAATCAAATGTATCAACATGGCTTGGGCCGCCGTACATAAAGAGAAAAATGCAGCTCTTGGCCTTGGCTGGAAAGTGTGGAGCCTTCGGCGCAAGAGGATTGACGAACGGAGTTGCTCCATCGGAAGCAAAAGCCTGATTTTGAAGGAAGCCATCGAGCGAGAGCATTCCGGTGAGCGCGAGCGAAGTAAATCCGCCGCCCATATTGCGAAGAAACTCGCGACGCGAGGTTCGACCGCAAAAAGATTTGCGGGGACGATCTGCATTAAAGTTTGTCATGAATCATTACGCCTTTTGTCATCGGCACATCGGTGCAATTCTACTGGGATCATTTGGATGTTGGAACAAAAATTGGGTGCATATTTTCCATGATGCGTTCGGCCATCAACTCATGCCCCGCCGGGTTGGGATGAATGGGATCGCGGAAGTAACGGGCGTTTGCGGGCGCGCCGCGTTCGGTCAATTCGAGAACTTCGAGGTATTTGGTTCCGGCGAGCTGAGCGGCAAGAGAAAGTGCTTCGCGGTGTTTCGCAATGCTCTGAGCGTGCGGCGGATCCTTTTCGAGGCTTTCGTAGATCGGCGCAATAATCAACGTCCAAGCTCCCGCAAGACGGGCAGTCTCGGCCATCGCGGTAACATTGGCGGTGTAGTCCGCCGCTGAGACTCTCGCCTCGCCCGACGCGCGGATTTCGCCCGAGTTTTTTGGCGCGGGGCCGGAACGCAATTCGTCAATCCATCGGGTAATGCCCGCCAAGGCTCGGCTCGATCCCAAAGCCCGACGGCGGAATCGATTCCATGCGTCCATGGGCAGCGACTCGCGGTCAGGTACGGCGCGGAGGTCGGTGTCGTTCCATCCGTAACAGATCGTGACGATGTCGGGACGAATCTTGGCGATTTCACGATCAAGCCACGCGCGTCCTTGGTGGCTCGTGTGGCCGGGCACGGCGAGCGAATAGACTTCGACGGTGCGTCCCGGGTTCGCCGCGGCAAGTTTTTGTTGGAGTAAGACGGGATAAGGCTGCTGCGCGGAATTGAAATCATTCGGACGCGCGGGATCCAATTCTGGAACGCGGAAACCGAACGTGACCGAATCGCCCATGCAGATCACGCGCAGACCATTCACCGGTTTCGGCGTGACATGATCGGGCGTACGAAGTCCCATTTCATTGGTCGAGAAGAGGGTGAAATCCCAAAATGCATTTTCGAGGTTAGGCTTTAGTTTCCACGCGATGAGCGGATCGCCGTCGAAAATCTGCGTCCCCTTTTTCTTGTCCACCAGATCGGGATATGTAAGGCGAACGAAAGTTTCGAGACTTGTGAGCGGTGAAAGGAAAAGGCGCGCGGCGAGTTCGATCAATCCAAGTCCCGCGCAAAAGACGCCGATTGTCGCAAGCGCATAAATCGCCTTGCGACGCGTCGGGATGGGCGCGCGTTTCGTCGGGCTGATCGGATTTTCGGACATTAGTCGAGGTAAACGAATTCGTTTAGGTTGAGCGCGAGAAGGCAGAAGCGTTCCAGCGATTTTTCGGCGGAGAGTTTGTCTTTTTCCTCCGATTCGCGGATGAAATCGAGGGCTCGTTCGATTTCCGTTTCGCCCGGAGTGCGGCTTGTAACGAGAGCCAGCGCGCGTTTGATTTTCTCGCGTTCCTCCCCAGCCACCTCGCGCTGAAGTCGCTGCGCCAAATGCGCGGCCTGCTCGGCGATGAACTCGCTATTGACCATATTCAGCGCTTGAGTGGGTAGCGTCGTCGTGAAGCGAACGGGGCAACTCGAATCAGTATCGGCGAGATCGAAATCTGCAAGTAGTGGAGTTAAGAGCGAACGCTTCAAGTGAACATAAACGCTGCGGCGACCCTGCTGATCGGCGGGCGACTGTCCCCAAACCGTTTTGGGAGTGGATGAGGTTGCCAGAACGGCCTCGGGCATTTTGGGGAAAACGCTCTTGCCGCCGACCGCAAGATTGAGATCGCCGCTCGCCGCCAAAATCGAATCGCGGACTTCTTCGGCTGAAAGTCGCCGCATATCGAAGCGCCAGAAGTAATCGTTGGCGGGGTCGGAAGCGAGATGCGCCGCGTCCCCGCGCGAGGACATTCGATACGTTTCGGAATTCATGATCAGGCGATGCATGGCCTTAAGGCTCCAACCGCGGCGGATGAATTCACCCGCCAGCCAATCGAGCAGTTCGGGGTGCGTCGGTGCGTCACCGCCCAACCCGAAATTATTGGAGGAACGAACGATTCCGCGTCCGAAATGTCCTTGCCAGATTCGATTGACCATCACCCGGGACGTGAGTCGGTTGCGCGAATCGGCGATCCATTTTGCGAGCGCGAGACGGCGCCCCGAACTCTTGGCGTCAGATGCCGGCTCGGGAATTTGCGGCGCTTCATCGGTGATGATTGAAGGAAAGATCGTCGGCACAACATCGCCTTCGACGTGAGGATTGCCGCGAATCAAGATGTGCGTTTCAGGAGGTTGGGGTCCCGCTTCCGTCGCGCACGCAGCAAACTCACCGGGAATTTCGATTTTCTTGATCTCTTCAAGGTCGCGCTTCAGTTGGTTGTATTGCTCGAACGTTTCGCGCCCCAAGACCGATTCGCCTTTCTCTTTTATTTCCGCTTCAAGCGCGCCGGGTGCGGGCGGAGCAACAGGCGCGGCAAGCGAGGCCGCGTCTTTGGTGCTTTCTTTGTAGGCTTTTTCGATTCGCGCGATCTTGCCGCCCAGTTCACGCAGCTTCTTTGTCTTCATGCTCGCTTTGAGGTCGTACTCGAATTGCTCTTCCGGTGGCATGACGCTAGCCGTGAATTCCGCTGCGTCTTTGCTCATCCCTTTCATGCCGCTGAAAAAGGAAAGGAAGCCGTAATAATCGCGCTGCGGAATCGGATCAATCTTGTGATCGTGGCAACGTGCGCAACCCATCGTGAGGCCGAGAAACGTCTGCGCGGTCGTGTCGGCGATGCCATCCAATTCGTCGTATTTGGCCTGTTCTTTATCGGCGGGTTCGTCATCCCAAATGCCAAGGCGGTAGAATCCGGTGGCGATGATTCCTTCCCTACCCGCGCCCGGCAATTCATCGCCCGCGATTTGCTCGAGAACGAAACGATCGTAGGGTTTGTCCTCATTCATCGCGCGAATGACGTAGTCGCGGTATTTCCAGATATGAGGTTTTGCCCCATCGCGTTCATAGCCATTGGTCTCGGCATATCGGACAACGTCCAGCCAATGCCGACCCCATTTTTCGCCGTAGTGAGGCGATGCCAAAAGCTCTTCGATTAATTTCGAGTAGGCGCTGGGATCGGGATCAGCGACAAAGGCTGCAACTCGCTCGGGCGATGGAGGAAGTCCCGTGAGATCGTAAGTCGCGCGACGGATCAAGACCTCGCGAGAAGCCTCAGGCGCGGGTTGCATATTTTTTTCTTCGAGTTTCTTTTTGATAAAAGAGTCTATTGGATTCGTTTCCCATCGCGCATCGGAAACTTCGGGAACGGGCGGATCGGTCAGGGGTTGAAATGACCAATGCGACTTGGGATCGGGCTTGGGTGGGTGGCTTGATGTAGGCGATGCAGGGGCGCCCTCGGAACTTCCATCATAGGGCGCCCCCTTACGAAGCCACTCGGAGATGAGATCGAGTTCTTCTTGCTTCAGTTTACCCGTCGGCGGCATCTGATGTTCATCATCTTTATAGCTGAGCATTTCGAGGAGGAGACTTTGATCAGGTTTGTCGAGATTGACGGCAGGACCCTGATCTCCGCCCTTTAGGAGACTCTCACGCGTGGCGAGACTAAATCCGCCTTTGGCTTTCCCGCCCGCATGACACTTGAAGCAATTAGCCAGTAGGATCGGTTGAATTCGATCACGATAAAACGCGGCGTCTTCGTCGGAAACATTTTGCGCGAATGCAGAAGAACTCAACGTTGATGCGCAGAGAAGCAAGCCCGCAAGAAAAGAATTCGCGCGCGGTCGGCGTCGGACTTGATCCCAGCTAATTATTTTCATCTGGGCGCGCTTCAATTCTGTGATTGCCCGTTTCCTTTGCCAAATTTTGCCCGAAGAAAAGCAGCGCGGGCGATATCACGTTCGGAGTTTCCTGTGATTTCCGGCGAACGTCGGGCCAGGTGCGCGGGCTGCACGGCCATCATGAGACCGTTCAAAGCTTCGTGCGTGAGATCAAGTCCGAGTCCCATGCCGATTCCGAGCCGCAACCGCGAAAGCAGCAATGTTGCTTCCTCCGAATTGATCGAACGCGCATGACTCAGAACACCGATAGCCCGAAGAACCGAATCTTCGCATTTGATCGGTTCCTGCCGCGCCAAATATTCCCTCGCGCCCATTTCTCGTTCGATCAATTTCGTTACGACTTGATCCAGGATTTGGATTAGCTCTTCTTCCGTTTTGCCGAGGGTGATCTCATTGGAAACTTGGAACAGATCCCCAGTATGAGTCGAATGTTCTCCGTGCGCCCCCCGAACCACCAGCCCAAGATTGCCGAGCGGAGACAGGGTTTCTTCGATTTGTTGGGTCAAAACCAAACCGATCAAATGAAGCATCACCGAAACGCGCAGACCGGTTCCCGTGTTCGTCGGGCATGCGGTCAAATATCCGAATTGAGGGGAATATGCGAACTCAAGTCGCTTTTCCAGCGCGGACTCAACTTCATCCACCTGCTGATATACTTCGGCGATGCGGAAACCAGCAAGCAGGGCATGGAGCCGCAAGTGATCTTCTTCATTCACCATGATTGAAGAACTGGGCGATGGACTGACATAAACCTCGCGATGTTCGGCCCCCTTTTCCAGTTCAATGGAAATGCGGTGGCCTTCTTTCAGATATCGCCGATCCAATGCAGATAACTCGTGGAGATGGTAGTTCGTATAATGTTTGAAATAGGGCGATCCCGTAATGGCGGTGCGAATTTCTTCCGCGATAGCCGCAAGCTGCGCTTTGGGCGATCGGGGGGCAAAGGGGTGACCAGGAAGATTCCGCGCCAGCCTCGCCCGACTCGAAACGACGACATCGTTCTTTGGCGCCGCCTCTAAAAGCCAATCATCGGTATGGGGATCAAAAGGGGTGTTCAAAGTAAAACTCCGCCGCGCAAGAATTCGGGGTCATTCTAATGCGAGGGCGCGTCCTGCGCGATAATATTTGTCAGTGGAATTTTGAAAATCAAATGGGCGGAACAACCGAAATTATTCCGCCCACGACATATTGAACCCGCCTTTATTTCACGGCGATCAGTTCGACGACGAAAACCAGCGTCGAATTGGGCTGAAACGGTTCATCGCCCCGGCGGGCTTTGATGGCATCAGGTCGACACGCGCCGCCCGCGCCAAAAAAGCTGGCCTTGTTCATATAATAGCCATCGGGCTGACCCAACATGTCCGCCAGAAAGATGGGCGCGG
>CAZPIK010000207.1:0-7703 GCA_964586185.1 uncultured Candidatus Sumerlaeota bacterium
GCTTTGCAGGTTGTGTTTCACGCCGAACTCGCCGAGCGCGAGGGGCATTTCACTTTCGAAGACGTGTATGCGGGGATTGCGAAAAAGTTGCTCGATCGTCATCCGCACGTTTTTGGCGAGGTTCACGCGGGCGATTCCGAAACGGTGCTCAAGAATTGGGAGCAATTGAAGCGCGAGGAAAAGCGCAAGAAAGCCGAGGCCTCGGGCAAAGTGCGGGCGTCCGCGCTCGATGGCGTTCCGCGCGCGCTTCCGGCGCTGCAGCGGGCGCAGCGGCTTCAAGAGAAAGCCTCGCGAGTGGGATTCGATTGGCAAAAGACCGAGGACGTGGCGGTCAAAGTGCGCGAAGAGGTCGGCGAGTTTCTTGACGCGAAGAGATCATCCGATTCGGATTCGATGCGGGAGGAATTCGGCGATCTGCTCTTCTCGCTCGTCAATCTTTCGCGGTTCTTAAAACTCGATCCCGAAGACGCGCTGCGACGTTCATGCGCAAAATTCGACGCGCGGTTTCGCGCCGTCGAATCCGCCGCCGATGCCGCCGGACGCGATCTAAAATCAATGACGCTCCAAGAAATGGACGCGCTCTGGGACGCAGTTAAAAATGCAGAAAAATAAAGGCACAAATACTGAGATTGAAGTTAGAAGTGAGAAGAGTGAAGTGAGAAATAATCCACGTTCTTCTTTCACTCTTCTCACTTCACTCTTCTCACTTCGCAAGGGAGCGTGGTGATGACCGATATGCAGAAAATTGCAGCGCCTCCTCCGTCCTCTGCTCCGGCGAGTTGGCAATCGGCGTTGGCTGCATCCCGTAACGGAAATATCGCCGTCGCGCGGGAAATCTGCGCGGAGTTGTCGCTCCGCCCGCCCCCTTTTGCGGGTGGGCACGAGTTGCTTCTCGGTCGCTGCCTTGCCGAAGCCGGAGCCGACGCACCCGAAGCCGTGGATTTATTGCTTCGCGCTCGCGAACTCGCGCCGGAAAATCTTTCGATCCCCCACGCCCTCGCGCTGGCCCTCTTGCGCGCGGGTCGTTCAAGCGAGGCCGCCGTCATTCTCAAGAATCAGGGTCTGCCACACGATTCAAGTTTGCTGGCGCAAATTGCGCTGATGATCGAATCGGAAATTCGCCCGTGGCCGGAACGATTGCCGAACAACTGGCCCGATTGGCCCGCGCAGTGGCGCGAAACGGCTTTACCCGAACCCACACCGGCCCAAGATACCGCCCCGACTTCGATCCCTGTTCCCATTCTTCCCATACCTCCCATTCCTCCCATCCCGAAATTAACGCGCGGCCAAAAACGCGAACTCGGCAAGCGGCTCATCCAAATCGAATCGGATTTCATGGAATACCGAACGCGCGAGGCGATGATCGCCGTGAACGAAGCGATGGACGCGGGATTGGAAGATCCTTCGCTTCACTTCGTCGCGGGGCTTGCCGCCGAGCAGGGAGGCGACGGTCCACGCGCGCGTCGTCATCTGGCTCGGCTTCTCGATGCGGAACCGAACGCAATGCTCGGCCGCGCATTTTTGGCGAGAGTCTATTGGCGAAACGGCTGGAACGATTTGGCGGAGGACCTCTGGCGCAGCATCCCCATCGAAGGCCCGGACGATTACGGTCGGCATTACGGATTGGCGCTCGCGCACGAAGCCGCCGGACGACACGCCGACGCGCTCGCCGCGATGCAACTTGGGCTGCGCGATTTCTTCATGGAAACGCGCGAATTCCATCTCGAGCGCGCGTTCCAACGCTGGCTCGCCTTCGTTGGTTAGTTTGCGGTCCGATTAAATTTTAACCGACTCGCCCTTAAGGAACGCCACTTTGGGCAGTTCACCGATCAAGGGGCGCGCGTAATTCTCGAACGCCGCCGTGATGTTGTTCCCTTGCTTGTTGATGAACGAAGGGGGCATGTGCCGCGTGACTTTGGCGACCTTTGAAAGCGGCGTGCAGACGAGTTTCGTCTTATAGGATTTTCCCGGAACACGAATGATCGAGATTGAGCCGCTTGAAACGCCCTTCGCCGCGAGCCGAACCGCCTCGTGCCCGACCTGCCGCGCTTCTTTCGCGTCCACCTCGCTCACGACGCCGACGAATGAGCGTTGCAGGTAACCGAGCGTATCGGCGCGAACTCGGAGCTTGGGACCCAACCCATTTTTAAGAAGCTCGGCAAGATAATCGCCGAGCGCGCCGCTTCCCGAAAGCTGCTTGTTGCCGTGAGCGTCCGTGCCGCTGATAAGTCCGGCGGAAATGAGTTGCCCGTTCGCGTCCTGAATTCCTTCGCTTGCCGCGACGACGCATCGCCCCAATTTATCCATAACCTTTTTCACGTCGGCGACGAAACCATCGCGGTCAAAGGGACGTTCGGGAACGTAGATCAGATGCGGCGCGCTATCGGATCGAGCGCGACCCAACGCCGAAGCCGCCGTCAGGAATCCCGCGTGACGACCCATGACGATGTTGATCTTCACTCCCGGAAGCGACCGATTATCGAGATCGTCGCCCATGAACGCCTGCGCGACAAAACGCGCCGCAGAGCCGAAACCGGGGCAGTGATCAGTCACGCGAAGATCGTTGTCAATCGTCTTGGGAATATGAAAAACGTGAAGCGGATATTTCTCCCGTTTCGACATGGTATGGAGAATGTGCGCCGTTTCCGCCGAATCGTTGCCGCCAATATAGAAAAAATATCGCACGTCGAGTCGCTGCATGACTTTGAACATCTCGGCGCACTCGTCGTCGGTCGGCTTCTTGCGAACGGAACCAAGTGCAGCGGCGGGAGTCAACGCAACCGCTTCGAGCGTCGCTTCGGATTCAGCGGAAAGATTTACAAAATCGCCGCTTAGGATTCCTTTGACGCCGTGACGCGCGCCGTAGAATTTTCCGATGGATTTATGGTGCCGCGCTTCGAGAATGGCGCCGACGAGACTTTGATTGATGACGACGGTGGGTCCGCCGGATTGGCCGATCAAGGCATTGCCCGGCGCGGCGGAACGGAGGGATTTGGGGGACATGGACAGCGGTTTGACTCCTAAAATGATAAGGGCGCCCGAAGTTACTTCCGGGCGCCCATGGGTATGAGTGAATTGCCCTGCGCGTTTAGCGCCGACGGCCCGGTTGCCAGTTGTCATCCATCTTGCGCTGGATTTTCATCATCCGGCGACGCTGCTTGCGACGCGCGGCTTCGATCTTCCGCTTTTTACGGACACTGGGTTTTTCGAAATGTTCGCGGCGGCGCAATTCCGCAAGAATGCCCGATTTCTGGCACTCCTTCTTGAAACGACGCAACGCCTTATCTATGGGTTCATTGTCATCAACTTGTATGAGACTCAAAAAATATCGCCTCCCCTCGGATTGGGCGGCTGCCGGTCGCGGAGCCGTATTGATAACCCCTCCCAACACGAATAAGAATCGCGTCGGACGATCATCTCGCCCAAAATGAACCGCTGAGTATGTGAAAATCTTTTAGAATCGTCAAGACGAAAACTTAAAAAAACAGCGCAATATCCCTTGTTTTTCATAGGTATCGGGGATTAGATGAAGGGGTTGAAGGCGCTCAAAAGGCTGAAGTTCTCCCATAAAGGCAGGGTCGCGAATATGGTAAAACCTCATTGCCCCGAATGTAAATCCACGAGCAAACCTCACTCCAAGATCACTGGTCTTAAGGGCGAACGGGTACTCATCGTCTATTGTAGCGATTGTGGCTGCATGGTCGGTGCGGTTCCTTATACTCAACCCAGGGAACCGGGGAGCGAGGACACAGGTGAAACCCACCCGGACGGATGAACTCCGCGCGAGTGGTCCATTCAAATCTTGTGGACCGCATGGGATCCGAAAGAACAATCCTTGGTCACTGGGCATCGGTCGCACATGGGGTTACGCGCTGGGCAAAGGGCGCGCCCATGCCAGATCAGTGAATTGCTGAACTCCGTCCAATGTTCGGGCGAAAGCAGTTCGGCGATGCGGTGTTCGATCTTCGTCGGGTCATCGGTCTCTGCGAGACCCAGACGTTGCGCCAGCCGTTTGAAATGAGTATCCACAATTATTCCCGGATGACCAAACGCCATCGCCCGCACGAGGTTTGCTGTCTTGCGTCCAACTCCGGGTAGCGAAGTCAATTCTTCCATGCTCTCCGGAACGCGGCCTCCGAATTTCTCCATGATGGCCGACGATACAGCCAAGATGCTCCGCGTTTTCTGGCGATAGAAGCCGGTCGAGTGGATTAGTTTTTCAATCATTTCAGGTTCGGCTTTTTGCATCGAGCGGGCATCGGGAAACGCCGCAAACAGCGCGGGAGTCGTGCGATTCACCTGATCGTCGGTGCATTGCGCCGAGAGGATCGTCGCGACGAGCAATTGAAATGGATCGTGATACTCGAGCGCGGTTCCCTTCTTGCCGTAAATCCTGCGCAGGGTGTTGCTAATCCGTACCGCGCGCTTTTTCAATGCCACCAACGGTTCGTCGGGTTTACTATTCGCTGGTTTCTTAGATTTTCTTGGAGTGGTATCGCGGGGTTTCATGGAAGGCAAATTCGATTCCTGAAAATTATCTCACGCAGAGGCGCAGAGGTCGCAGAGCAATACAAAGAGAATTCTAATTTGCCCCCTACAATTTCGTAAACATCTCTGAACCGGTCCCATGCTTACTCCGCGATCTCTGCGCCTCTGCGTGAGATCAATCTGGCATATTCCTATTCAACGTCAACATATCCGTTGGCGATGCGCGATATCCCGTCCTTCAATACCTCCGCCCCAAAGTTGATCAACAGCCCCAAACGAAGATTAGCAAGCTTGATATAGGTTAGAACTTGTTTCTTGTGGACGGGCGAAACGGAATCCACCGATTTGAGCTCGACGAGCACCTTATCTTCGATAATAAAGTCGGCGCGGTATCCGGCGTCCAGCCGGACATCTTCCCAAATAACTGGAATCTCGACTTCCCGACGCACTCTAAGTCCACGCTTTTTCAATTCATATTCCAAGATTGCGCCATACGCCGATTCAAAAAGTCCCGGTCCCAGCCGTTTGTGAATTTCAATAGCAGTCCCGATGATAATCTCAGTAATTTGATTGTGAGTCATGTGATTCACTTGGGAGAATTGTGTTCATGCAAAGGCGCAAAGCCAATCAATTTCAATGCTCGGGATTTTCAGCGCGGACTCGACAGTCTGCGCAACTTGGTTAGGCATTTTTCTCCGCGCTCTCTGCGCCTCTGCGTGAGCCTATCTTGTATTTGCTATTCTCCCGCTGCCGAGCTTGCTGCCGAATCAAGACGTTCGGAATCGCGCGTATAGAAATAAACCCCAACGCACATCTCATCCGTCGTTTGCTCGCCGAATGTCACTCGCTTGGGCGGCTTCACCGGTTGGTTTGGATTTTCGGCGGAGTTATCGAACGCGCACCTCACACGGACGACCGACTTGCGCGGAATCTTGAGCGGTTCCTTGAAGATGTATTCGGTCTGCCAGTGAAAATCCCATCGCGGCACGTCAACCAAATCAATCCGGCCTCCATCGGGCAACTCCACCCACATTTGGGCTGACTTGCCGAGCAGGTGCATATGCGGCGCAATCGAGTGGATCGTCACGTCCTGCACGACGCGATGTTCGGCCTCGGCAATGTAATTCGCGTCGCCGGGCGGAATATCGAGTTTCATATTGAGCGCGATCCCGTCTCGAAGCGCCTGACGAATCGGCTCTTTGGCGTAATGAAGCCCGACGATGGTTTTGTCGGTCTCCGGTTTTCCAGTGCGGTGGAAGTGCATCTGCATGACGATCTTGCCACCCGCCGGAATCAAATGGCCAACCCCCTCCGGATAAATCTTCGCGGAAATCCCGGGACCCCATCCGGCCAGTTGGCTCGCCTGAAATCCGGGGCTGCCAAAACATTCGTAACCCGGCGCGGGATCTTCGGCGTCCATCCGCGTCGAGATCGTCCCCTTTTTATCCACGTAAAGAACGATGTGGTGATCCATCACGCGATTGCCCGGCTGAATTTCGACGGCGTTCACCCAGCGATCCGCATCGAGTTTCGGGTCGAGCACAAAACAACGGTATTCGTCGCTCCCTTCCGGCGCGACATGATATTCGGCGTCCATGCCGACGATTTGATCGGGATCGCCGAGCATCCATCCTTCATTGAACTTTATCGGTGGAGGCAAATCAGCGTCATCGCCTTTGGGCGCGCCCGCGTCAACCCACTCGACAAGCGTCGCGATTTGCGCATCGGAAAGACTGCGGTCGTTGGCAAAGGCGCGCTCGCCGGGTGCGGCAGGCCAAGGCGGCATGACTCGCTTTGTAACCTGCTCGCGAATGGATTTCGCATAGGGACGCACGGCTTCGTAATTGAGAAAAGACATCGGCGCGATTTGTCCGGGGCGATGGCATTCCTGACACTTCGTCTGAAGGATCGGCGCAACGTCGCGCGTGAACGTCGGCGCGGAATACGCCGGCGAAACCATGAGCGTGGCGCAAAAGGCCAACGCGAATCGCTCGGTGCGGGTCAGTTTTGACATCCGATTTCTCCTCGTCATCATTTCATCCTCTTTTACAACGAATCGGGTCGCCGTGCGACAAGATTAAGTCATTTCCACTTTGCGTGCTTCATGATACAAACCCATTCGGACGCGCTTCATCACCTTTCATAACAGAAGCTTGCAATGCAGGTAGCAACCGAATACCACGACCCATTTATCGGCCTTGTCGTCGGGGATCGCTATGCCCTGCGACGGCGGATTGGTCGCGGCGGGATGGGCAAAGTATTTCTCGCTGAGTCCACTGACTCAAAGGATACCCGCAAGTACGCCGTCAAATTACTTCTTATCAACCGCCAACCCGGTCGCGAGCGTTTGGTCGAGCGGTTCAAACGCGAGGCGCAGACGCTCGCCGATTTGGATCACCCCAATATCGTGCGTTACCACGCCAGCGGTAATGGCACGATCGAATCAGGATTACACAAGACGGATTATCTCTACCTCGTCATGAATTACATCGGCTCGAATGATGGAGAAAACCAAGATTTCTCCAGTAAGACGCTCGACGACCTCATGGCGAAAGAACCTCTCCCGCCGCATATTTTCATGCCGATATTGCGCGAACTTTCCTCGGCGCTGGCTTATGTTCATGACCGCAAATTAATCCACCGCGACGTGAAGCCTCAAAATATTCTAATCGGAACCGAGCGTTCGATTCTGGCCGACTTCGGCATTGCAAAATCTTTTGAAGGTTCGGATTTGCAGGCGCTCACGCCCGCGGGCTACACGATCATGACGGAAAAATACGCGGCGCCTGAACAGTTTCAGCCCGGCGCAAACATCAGCCCACAAACCGATATCTACGCCGTCGGGTTGATCGCCTACCAATGTCTTTGCGGAAAGCTCCCCGGCGGAGGTCGCAAAGGAAAAGGAAAAGCTTACCTCATTGAGCGCGAGGAACTTCCAAGCCGAATTTCTCCACATGCGGGCGGCAGTGTGGATCAAGTCATCTGTCGCGCCCTCGAACCCAACCCCGACCGCCGCTATACAACAATCGGCAAATTCATGTCCGATCTTGAAACCGGCCTGAAGCGGGCACGATGGGAACGGCTCCTTGCGAATCCCCGCTTCTTGGTCGGTTTTCTCACGGCGTTTGGAATTCTCCTTTTTCTGATCCTTCGCTGGACTCAGTAAACTTTTTCTGAAATATTCATCCGGCATTCGATACAAACTTGGAAAGGAA
>CAZPIK010000208.1:0-7693 GCA_964586185.1 uncultured Candidatus Sumerlaeota bacterium
CTTTTTTCCGTTTCGATCGCAGGATAACATTTTTTTGAGCCTTGCGCAACGGATCAACGATTAGCTCTCGCCGCGCGAGTAAGAGGAACTGTCGGATGAGGGGACGATTTTGGCCGAAGAGACCGACTTTGACATTACATTGGGGGAAGCCATCGAGATACGTGATTACCTTGGGGGAGACGAATTCGAGCGCGCGATGATCCCCATGAGTTTGGAAGATACTCAGAAGTTGAACGATCCCAAATCTCGTTTTGCTCAAGCTGCCCAAGAGCTCATGCGCCGATATATGACGGCAATATATGATCAGACGACGATTAATTTTGATCATATTTTTGCGACGCTGATTCACGCGCAGAAGGTTCCGCGATTCACCGAACGCGCATATCGCAACAGAATTTTTCTGAGCGCGCTAGAAATTGCGGAGCTTGGCAAATATCGGCTTCATACGATTCTGCGCGACGCCTATCGCGATATTATTTATGAGGACCCAAGCCAAAAGTTTCAGAATTTCATCGAGCTTTGTTTGAAGGAAGGCATTCTGCGCAAAGAGGGGCGATGGTATATAAAGAATTTCGAGAAGGACAAATCGAAGGTCGAGACAAGGGAGGAGTTTCATTCGGCCAGAAGCACCGTGCTAACTCAGGTGATCGCAAATGAAATTGAACCGCTTGAAGACGTGACGGGAATTATTCGGCATTATGCGACGCTGCCACGACCTGAACTTTCCAAAACGATTCGCTCGATTTTTGTGAAGGAGGACAAACAACTTTTTGTCCACGATTATGCCAAGCATAAGAATGAGGTCGAGAGCAAGTCTCCCGACGTTGGAGCGCCGTTTCTTTATACGCCGGAGGGGAAGATCAAAGCGGGGATCGTGCTCGCGCACGGTTATCTTGCCGCGCCGCTTGAGACGCGTCTCATGGCCGAGTTCTTTCAGGCGCGGGGTTACGCGGTTTACGGGGTTCGTCTTCGGGGGCACGGAACGTCGCCGGAAGATTTGGCTCAGACGAAATGGGCGGATTGGTATGAGTCGTTCAATCGCGGCTATACGATTATTAAGAGTCTTACGGATGACATTATTTTGGGCGGGTTTTCAACGGGCGGCGATTTGGCGCTCATGGCGGCGGGAAAGAAGGGAAAGAAAATTCGCGCCGTGTTTGCCATCAATTCGCCGCTGCACCTTCGCAATTACGCGGCTCATTTGGTGCCGACGATGGCACGCGTCAATACTTTTATCGCAAAGGTCAGCGGCAGGAAAACTCCTTGGCAGTACGTCGAGAATCATCCTGAAAACACTCACATCAATTACACAAGAAATCCGGTGGCCGCCATTCGGCAACTGAGCGAATGCATAGCCGCGACGGAAGCCGAGCTGCCTAAAATCGTCCGCCCAACTTTGATCCTTCAGGGATCGCGCGACCCGATCGTGGATCCGATCAGCGGACAATTGATCTTCAGTCAGGTCGGGACCCCGCTTAAGGAGTACCTCATGATCGAGCGCAACCGGCATGGGATTATCAATGGCGAAGGGGCGGAAGATGTGTGTGAGCGCGTCTTGCAGTTTATTGAGCGGGTGATTTCCAAGAGCGGGAAGAATGAGGATCCGAACGATGAGGACTGACTCCTCCTTGAAAAAGGTTCCTATTTATTTCTTTTATGGCGATCAAGTGGATGAAATTCTGAGGTTACGGGATCAGGCGATTGATTTGTTGCTCGGACGTGAAAATCGCGACGGCAACCTGACCGAATTCATGCCACCGGCGAATCGCAAGACGACTTCTCTTGCCGAAATTCTCCCGGAACTGGCCGCCGACATGGCGACGATGTCGTTCATTGCTGAGGCGGCCAAGGTGGCCGTCGTGACCAATCCTGCGGAACTTTTTGCATCGGAATATGACGCCGCGCGCCGTGCCGCGAAACCGAAAAAGGCGACGGGAAAAAAGAAATCAACCGCAGGTGATTCGGCGGCGCCCGCGGAAGCTCCTTACGTCGAATGGTTTCAGAAATTGCTTCCCGAAACAGGAAACCACGTCATATTGCTCGCCTTCGAAGACGAAGGGGAAAGTCGTCAGGTCAATCAAGCGCATCCACTTTTGCAGGTCATCGGACGCATCGGGCATATGCAGCGATTCGGCTCGAGCGGCAAGCAAATATTTGCAATTGAGGACGCCATCCTTCGACGCGATTTTCAAACCTGCCTAAGCACGATCCGCGAACTTTGGACCGATAAGATGAAAATGCGTGTGCTTACGTCAATCGTGCGGTGCATGCGATTCATGCTTCAGGCGACCATTTCTCGCGAACGGAAACTCTCGTCCAATCCCGAACTCGCCGCAATTTGTCTACCTTCCTCGAACCTCTCGCTTTACCAATCGAAAGACTTCATCATCCGCAAATACGAGGGAGCAACCGGATATCGCACGATGGATTTGTTGAAAACATATGAGCGACTCTTAGAAGTTCACGAGGCTCTTCGTCCGCGACCGGACGATGTCTTCGTCCCCGACGCGCTCGAATTGCTTGAGCGGATCTTGATGGAACTTTTTATGTCGCCGCGAATCAAGGTGTGATCGGGGAAATCCGCTCGTGACCCATTTTTCAATCCATCTGGAAACGGCAGCCGATTCGGATGCGCTCGAAATGGTGGAAGAATTGGGTCAGTTTCACGCGTCGCTCTATCCGGCTGAGAGCAATCATGGGTTGTTTGTTAAAATGAATGTGCTAATCCGGATTTCAACTTGAGAGGGCATCGAGCGACGCTTCGAGGATGTCCATTGCACGGTCCATTTCTTTTGCCGTGATCGTGAGCGGCGGAGTTAAGGCAATAATATTTCCCATCGTGAGTTTAAAATTGAGTCCGCGTTCCAGCGCGGCATACATAACACGCTCGGCTTCATCGCACGCTTTCTCCATCGTCGTTCGATTCTTCACGAGTTCCATTCCCATCATGAGTCCGATTCCGCGAACGGCGCCGATGATGGGTCTTCGTTCCATCATCGCCCGCATTCGATTCATGGCGAGTTCGCCCATTGCGCGCGCATTTTCGAGCAACCGTTCTTCTTCAATAATGTCGAGTGTTGCGAGGGCTGCTGCGCAACCGACCGGACTTTTCTCATGTGTGTAATGACCCAGCGCGCGGTCGGACATGACGTTTAATCCCTCCCGCGCAATGAGCGCCGCCATCGGAAAAATTCCGCCTCCGAGTCCCTTTCCGATGACCAGCATGTCGGGAACTATATCGTAATGCTCGCAGGCGAACATACGTCCGGTGCGTCCGAGGCAGGTCGGGATTTCATCGAGGATGAGCAGCGCGCCATATTTATCGCAGGCCGCTCGTATCTTCTTCCAGTAGTCGGGCGGCGGAATAAACGGCGCGCTTCGAACCGTCTCCGCAATGACCGCTCCTACGTCACGCTCCTTATCCAATACATATTCAATGTAATCAGCGCACTTGAGCGTGCAGGTTCCCTTGCAATCCCACGGGCAATGTTGCGGATCGGGTGGCGGAACGTGTTCGGTGCCCGGAAGTAGTGGTCCGGCTCCCTCGCGAAAGACCGCTTCGCCGCCGATAGAAATCGCATCAAGCGACGCGCCGTGAAATGAATCCCACATTGAGATCGTTTTGAATCTTCCCGTGGCCGCTCGGGCGAGCTTCATCGCCATGCCGATGGCGCTCGTTCCCCCGGGCGCGAAGAGAACGCGGTTCAGATCGCCCGGCGCCAGCTCGCCCAATCGTTTTGCCAGCGCGATGGCTGTTTCGTTGGTGTATCTCCGCGTGCAAAAAGGTAGGCGATCCAGTTCGCGTTTTACCGCTTCGACTACGCGCGGATGCCCAAACCCCACCTGATGAACGTAGTTGCCATGGAAATCCATGATGCGGCGTCCCTGCCGATCCATCAGATAAATTCCTTTGCAGCTTTCGAGAGCGTTTAAGCACGGGGTCGAAAGAGATTGGTGAAGAAAATGCTTGGCGTCGGCGTCGAGTATTTCTCGTGTTTCCGCATTGATATGATGGTTCGACCACGCACGTCGGTTCGGCGAGAGATTAAGATCGCCTTCGGATTTGAGATGTTCGTGCGCGTCGGGTCGTGAATCCATTTGTTTTCCACGATAACAATTACCCATGCGATTTCAAATGGCTCTTTGGGGAGAAATCCCTTATAAGATGCATTGCGAGCGAGCCAAAAGTTGGAATCATTTCTATACGGGATCGGCGTAGGGCGTGGGTGAACTTCTCCATGGAACAAACGGAAATCACGCCCCCCGACACAGCATGGCTCGACCATCTTGCGCTTCCTGCCGTTCTGCTTGACCCCGAAACGCGGCACATTGTTCGCGGAAACGCCGCGTTTTCATTGCTTGCCCAATATACACCGAATGAACTCCGAGGGATGAATCTGCACGGGGTCGCGGACGTCTCCTCTTCGATTTTATTGTCCCCCAATGGAACGAGTTCGCCTAAGGAGGCGCACGAGACAATTTCAGGCCGAATTCTTCCGAAAGAAGGAACGGCGATTCCCTCGGAAATCACGATAACCCAGACTCAATTCGACGCGGTGCCCATGATCTTGGCGCTATTCCGCCCGCGACGGAAATCGAGGCGAAAAAATGCGGATTCGAAACCGGATGATTATTACTATCGCGAGCTTTTCGAAAATGCAAACGACCTCATCTACACCACCGATCTATCGGGTCGGGTGACTTCGGCCAATCGAGCGATTCTCGAAACCATGGGGTACACGCTTGAGGAAGCGCTGCAATTGAATGTGTTTGATCTTGTGAATCCCGAATACGTTCCGATTGCGCGGGAGAAATTGGAGCAAAAGATCAAGGGGGATCGTTACTCTCCGCATTACGAATTGCTCTGCCGGAATAAGAAAGGGGAGGACGTTTGGCTTGAGCTAAGTTCTCGGCTGGCCTTGCGAGAAGGCCGTCCCGCCGCGATTCACGGAATCGCTCGTGATATCACCCGACGCAAGCAATCGGAATTGATCCTCAAGGAATCCATGGACGAAATTGCCGAGCACAAGGATCTCCTCGAAAAAATGATCGAGCAGAATCCTTTTGCGATCGCGTTTTGGAATCCCGATGGTTCATTTCATCATTGCAATCAGGCTTTCACAAATCTCATCGGCATGCAACCAGACCCGAGATATGTTCTGTTCAAAGACCCCCTCGTCTCGGAATCGCGTCGGGAGCTTTACCGTATGGCATTTGAAGGCCGGACGGTTCAACTGGGTCGCTCCTTTTACGATATCGGCAGGATACCCAATAGAAATTACGCCTCGAAGCCCATCTGGGTCTTGCCGACTCTCTTTCCGATTAAGGGTAGCGACGGTTCCGTGATACGAGTCGTTTCATTGTATCAAGACGTCACCCAACAGGTTCTCGCCGAGCAAGCCAAGGAGCAATTGGAATCGAGATTGCAGGAATCCCAAAAATTGCAGGCGATTGGGACTTTGGCCGGAGGCGTAGCGCACGATTTTAACAATCTTCTCACAGGGGTCATGGGCTACCTCGAACTCATTCGATCCGTGACGGATCCCAAAGTTCACTCCTATGTCGAAAAAGCCGAAACCGTCGTTCAGCGCGGTTCAGATTTGACCCGGCAGCTATTGGCTTATGCCCGCAAGAGCCGCCTTGAGACGCGTGTCCACGATCTCAACACGACCGCTCAAGAAGTGTCCGCGCTGATTCGTCAAACCGTGGACCGCCGAATCGAAATTCGGACGCGCGTTTCTCCCGTCGAGGCGGCCGTTCGCGCCGACCCCGGTCAAATGAATCAGATCCTTCTGAATCTTTGCGTCAATGCCCGTGACTCGATTATTGACCGAATCAATTCCAATTCGATTACCAAACATGGCGATTGGGAACCGCGTATTTCCATTGAAGTGCGTCATCAACCGGTTACGGCGGCGCATTGCCAGAAGCATCCCGAAGCCCGAGAAGGAATGTTCATTCGGATGAGCGTTTCGGATAACGGCATGGGAATGAGCGAGGGCGCCCGCGCGAGAATTTTTGAGCCATTTTTTACTACCAAAGACGTCGGCAAGGGAACGGGTCTGGGACTTGCGACCGTCCAAGGTATCGTCAAGCAACACGAAGGCTGGATCGAAGTGGAATCCGAACTGGGGCAAGGCGCGCTCTTCTCGGTTTACCTTCCGGCGGTCAATGAGGACGTTCAGCCGACGGCGGGTTCACCCAAGCCGGTGGAAGTGCTGCGCGGCAAAGAAACGATTTTGTTGGTGGATGACGAACCGACGATTCGTGAAATTATTGAAGTCACGCTCGGCGGTCAGGGCTATACCGTTTTCAATGCTTCCGACGGTCGGCACGCGCTTGAACTCTTCAAGGATAAGCACGCCGAGATAGATCTCGTGGTACTCGATATGACCATGCCTCGCCTTTCGGGACGCGAACTGCTTCCTCGACTGTTGCGGATCAAGCCAGGGGTTAAAATCATTGCGATGAGCGGATTTTCGTTCAGCGAAAGCTGGCCTGATTTTCACGGTCTTGGCGCTTCGGCGTTTCTGCAAAAGCCCTTCGGCGTTTCCGAACTCGCTCAGACTGTCCGTCGTGTCCTCGACGCTTCAATCCAGCAGGGGAAATGAATCTTCCGGGAATCCGCTCGCATTGAATTCGCCTAAAACCATCGTCGGCCTTGGGGAAATTCTTTGGGACCTGTTGCCCGGGGGAAAACAGCTCGGAGGCGCGCCGGCTAATTTCGCGCATCATGCCGCGCAACTCGGCGATGACGGATTGCCTGCTTCGCGAGTTGGTACTGATCCACTGGGCGAGGAAATCATTCAGCGCCTGGAAACCCTCGGCCTTTCAACCGAATTTATTCAGCGCGATTCCGACCGCGCGACGGGTACCGTCAACGTCACCGTCGGCGAAGATGGTCAGCCGAGTTACGAAATCGTCGAGAACGTAGCGTGGGATCGGCTTGAATGGTCGCCTGAATGGCTGGCTTTGGCCGCGCGATGCGATGCGGTTTGTTTCGGTTCGCTCGCGCAGCGAAATGAAGTTTCGAAACGAACGATTGCTCAGTTTCTTGAACGTGCGGGAAGCCGCGCGCTTACGATTTTCGATATTAATCTTCGCCAGCATTACCACGACCCGGAAACTCTCGAAAAAGGGCTTCGACTTTCACGCGTGGCGAAAATGAACGATGAGGAATTACCCCGCATCACAACGGCCATGGGAATCACTTTTAAAGACGAAGAGACTGCCGCGCGCGAACTGCTCCGCCGCTTTGAACTCGAGATGGTCTGCGTCACACGCGGAGCCAAGGGGAGTCTCCTCGTTGAAAAGTCCGGGGGACGCTCTGTTCATCCGGGGCATGTGGTTCAAGTTGCTGATACCGTCGGTTCGGGCGATGCATTCGTCGCCGCGCTGGCGTATCATGTCCTTCGCGGCTCGACGCTTGAAAAGATCAACGCCGCCGCCAACCGACTCGGCGCATTCGTCGCCACACAGCGGGGCGCGACGCCGATGCTGACGAACTCGATCCTGAGGGAAATCATTGCATGACATTCAAATTCCAGTTCGTAAAAGTTTTTCTTCGCGCCTTTGCGCCTTTGCGTCTGAGCGTTAATTTCTTCATGGCTTTTGCGTTAAGTTGTGTTTCTCTGCAGGCTGCGTTTGCCGAAGAGAATTCTCCGACTTCTGCCGTTCCGGTTGCGGACGCCGT
>CAZPIK010000209.1:0-7663 GCA_964586185.1 uncultured Candidatus Sumerlaeota bacterium
AGGGTTAAAGTTGATGAATGCTATCTCGCTTTTATTCGGGCCGGGGTTAATCTTCCGCTGAAATGGGACTCATAAGACATATGGGACCCATGAGTTTCATGCGTCTTATTGCCCCTTTCGTTGACTTTGAAGGCATGGTCAAAGTAGGCTCCTAGAGGCATGAGCCGAACTATAATAAAGAGAAGGAGCAGGCGCGATGTCGAGATTCCTACGTTATATCATCCGCTTCATGAGCTGCGCTTTGCTTGTCGGTCTTATGGCCTGCGACCATTTCAAGCGCGAAACCGAGGTTTATGTTCCGTTGCAGAAGAGCGCGCGGGAGCAATATGTTTACGCCGTTCAGTATCGCGATGGACGCGATCTTTTGCTTCGCAACAAAAAGCAAATGGGACGGCTTGTCCAATCCCGTGAGGCCGTGCGCAAGACGTTTGAGTTCGTGATCGAGAACTTTCCGGAAGATCGCGAAGTGACCCCGATGGCCAAGCTCGAAATTGCGGACATGAAAGCCGGACTCGACCGCTCGCGCCTCACTCCTACGGCCAACGATTTGCGCGAGGCCATCGCCGATTTCCAAAAGATTCAGGAGGACTATCCCGAATCCGAGGCGATTCAGGCTAAAGCGCGTTTTGACGAGGGGAAGTGCTGGCTGTCGCTCAAGGAATACGAGAAAGCCCAGGGAATTTTCCGCGACCTGATGGATAATTATCGGGAGAGCAAGGATCCCGACGTCATCGTTTTCGTCAAGCTTGCCAACGACGCTTATCAACAAACTTACGTCAAATAGATTTGGATTCGAATGGCAGTGGGCAAGTCGAATTCCAAATTCAAAGGCAACCTCTCCAAGGCGGCGGAACGCCCGAAACCCAAAGTCGCGCCTGTCGTACCTTCGGCGGAATTGCACGCTCCCCCCGAAGGGATTCGCTCGTGGTTCGAGGCGCTCGTTATGGCGTTCGTGCTTGCCATGTTCGTCCGCACGTTTCTCTTTGAATTATTCAAGGTTCCGACCGGCTCCATGACTCCGACGATCATCGGTGGACGGATCATCGAGACCGATTACGATGGCGACGGGAAACAGGATTTGTTGGTCTGGCAGGTTAAGAATCAGTGGCTCAAGTTTTTATCCAAAGACGGACGACTGACCGACTCGGGAATTGAGGAACTCGATCCGATCATGATCAATAAATTCAATCTGAGTGGCGAAATCAAGGATGAGCATCACCGGATTTTCGTCAGCAAGTTCACCTATTGGTTTCGCGACATCCAGCGAGGAGAGATCGCGGTGTTCAAAGTTCCCGATCCGATTTGGAATCCCGCCAAACCCTTCTACGTGAAACGGATCGTGGGTCTGCCGAACGAAAGTGTGAGTTGGGATGCGGATGGGCGACTCTTGATCGAAGGCAAAAAGCCCGAACAAGAAAATCCGGTGTTTGAACATCTGAGATACAAGAATTTCTCCGGTTTGCAGGGTCTTCATCAATCGGATTACGTCAAATACGGAAACATTGATAGCGGCCAGATTGAGATCAAGGAAGTGAGTATTCCTGCGGATCATCTTTACGCACTCGGCGACAACACGAGCAGCAGTCTCGACAGCCGCTATTGGGGTGCATTTGGGCAGGAGCGATTGAAAGGGAAAGCGTTTTTCCGTTATTGGCCGCTCCGAAAGATGTCGTTCCTTCGATGAAGATTGAGCCGCCTCCCTCGCTATGGATTGAAGGCTATACGAACCGCGTAAGTCTTGTGCCGGGCGAGGTCGTGGCTTTTTGTGTTTCCACCCCTGCGAAAAAATTTGCGATCGAAATTAAACGAATCGGCGCGGAGGACAAAGTCGTCCACGAAGCAGAGGATATTCCCGGTTTCGAGCAAACGGTTCCCGATGATGCGGCGTCGCGAGGATGTTTTTGGGCGGATTCATATTGCCTAAAGATCCCAGAGGATTGGGCTTCCGGCTATTATTCAGTGAAGCTTTCCGTCCGAGATGGGGGCGGAGATTATCGACATCGTGGAAAACGCACCGCCGAAGGTCATTGCTTCTTTATCGTTCGCCCTTCGAAGCCGGGTCGCGAATCTCGAATTTTGCTGCAGCTTGCGACGAATACTTACAACGCTTACAACAATTGGGACGGACATTGTCTCTATGCCTTTAACGCGATTGATAAGGTGCAGTGGCGGCGCGCTTCATTCGAGCGGCCGCCCGCATCGCAGTTTGGCATTTGGGAATCGCATTTTGTCCGCTGGGCTGAGAAAGCGGGATACAAACTCGATTACTGCGCCAATCTCGATCTCGAATTCGTCCCCGGCCTGCTCGATTCCTACCGCCTTGTATTGAGCGTGGGTCATGACGAGTATTGGTCATGGGGAATGCGCGATGCGTTGGAATTGTTTATCGCGCGCGGCGGCAATGTTGCATTCTTTAGCGGTAACACTTGCTGCTGGCAGGTTCGACCGGAGGAAGGCGGACGCTCGCTCGTTTCATATAAGCAGGCGGTCAAGGACGATCCGTTGTTCGGCAAAGGGCACGATGGATTGCTTAGCACGCTTTGGAGTCATCACCTCGTCAAGCGACCGGAGAATCAACTTACGGGCGTCGGATTTCTTTGGGGCGGATATCACCTGAGTCATGAACAATTCATGGACGGATCGGGCGGATTTATCGTGCATCGTCCCGAACACTGGGTCTTCGAGGGAACTCATCTTGAACGCGGCAACGAATTCGGCTGCGAGGATACGATTGTCGGTTACGAATGCGATGGCTGCGAAATGCAGTGGGATTCTGACGGATTACCTCATCCTACGCATCGCGATGGAACGCCGGAAAATTTTACGATCCTTGCCACGGCTCCCGCAAAGTGGCATCCGGACGACTGCGAATGGTATGAACGATTTGAAAAGGGGCGTATGGGCGCAGCAACGATGGGAATTTACACTCGCGGCGGCACGGTCTTCACCGCCGCCACAACCGATTGGGCGCACGGACTCCAAAACGGCTATCCTATCGTGGATCGAATCACTCGAAATATTCTCGACCGGTTAAAGGAATAGTTTAAAATGCGCAGTCCTATTTCTGCTAAAGCCTCTCAATTCACCGAGTCGGTCATCCGCGAGATGACGCGGCTTTCGCTGAAACACGGAGCCGTTAATCTCTCTCAGGGATTCCCCGATTTTCCCGCGCCCGAGGAAATCAAGAAGGCCGCGTGCGAAGCCGTTATGCGCGACGTGAACCAATATGCGATCACCTGGGGATCGAAGTCGTTTCGCGATGCTCTCGCGGCAAAGACACAGCGCTATTTAGGACTCGAGATTGATCCCGAGAAACATATTACGGTTTGCTGCGGCTCGACCGAGGCGATGATCTCGGCGATGCTTGCGATTGTGGATCCGGGTGATGAAGTCGTCGTCTTCGAACCGTATTACGAGAATTACGGACCCGACGCGATTCTTTCCGGCGCGACCCCGCGTTACGTCAAACTTCGTCCGCCGCATTGGGACTACGATCCCGCCGAATTGGCCGCCGCGTTCAACAACAAGACCAAAGGGATCATCATCAATACGCCGAACAATCCCACGGGAAAAATTTTCTCGCGCGCGGAACTCACCGAGATCGCTGCTCTCTGCCAGAAGTGGGACGCCATCGCCTTCACGGACGAAATTTACGAGCACATCCTCTACGACGGCCACGAACATGTTGCGATGGCAACGCTTCCCGGAATGTGGGATCGCACGGTGACGATTAACGGAATGTCAAAAACCTACAGTGTCACCGGTTGGCGGATCGGATATGCCATCGCGCCGGAACACCTCACCTCGGCGATACGCAAGGTTCACGACTTCTTGACCGTCGGCGCAGCGGCTCCATTGCAGGAAGCGGGGGCGGTCGCGCTCAATCTTCCCGAGAATTACTACACGCAAATGGCGCAGGAATACGAACGTCGTCGCGGGATCATGCTCGGCATCCTCGATGCGGCGGGCATTCCCTATTACAAACCGTTCGGCGCTTATTACGTCATGACGGAAATCGGAAAATTTGGTTTCGAGGACGATATCAAGTTCACACACCACCTCATCAAGGAGATCGGGGTTTCGTGCGTGCCCGGTTCGAGTTTTTACGCCAATCCCGCTGAGGGGAAAACGCAAGTGCGGTTCTGCTATTGCAAACGGGATGACACATTGGAGGCGGCACGAACGAGGCTGCTTAAACTAAATGGGAAACCGAATTGAACCAATGCGTCACCGCATCGGTCCCAAAGTCGGTTCGAACGCGCGGATATATTCTTCCATGCAGTATCGGTCGGTCATACCCGATACGTAATCGGTGATAACGCGATCGAGACCGTCCTGTTCGATCCTCGCCTGATACTTAAGCGGCAATTGCGCCGGGATTTTTCGGTATAGCTCGAAGAGGCTGGTCACGAATCGCTCGGCTTTGGTCTGCATTCTCACCACATGCGGATGGTAATAAACGTTCTTGAGAAGGAACTGGTTGAGTTGCTCGTGATTGCGCGCCATCGCCGGACTCAGATCGGCCAGCCGTTCTTTACGATTGCGCACCTCTTTGACCGTTCCGATCTTGCGGCTTTCGAGTAACGAATTCGTGTGATTCAAGGCATCGGTAATCGTGGCTTCCATCATTCGCCCGATGACGCGATAGATGACGTATTTCTCGCGAACGTCGGTCTTAAGTTTCACCTGTTCCTCGTCCCAAATTTCTTTGATCCACTCGACTTCCCGAAGTTGATGTTGCGTGAGGAGTCCGATCTTAAGAGCGTCGTCAATGTCGTGATGATTGTAAGCAATCTCGTCCGCGAGATCGCAAATCTGTGCTTCGAGCGTCGGCATAAGCCCAGGTTCAAATCGCGCGTCGCAGGAAGGGGCATCGAACGCCGTCGCGTGTTTGGCGATCCCCTCGCGCACCTCCCACGTCAGATTCAGTCCGGGAAAAGCGTGGTGACGTTCTTCCAATTTCTCAACGACGCGAAGACTTTGAAGGTTGTGCTCGAATCCCCCCGTCTCGGCGAGGAGTTTGCGCAGCGCGGTTTCGCCAGAATGACCGAATGGCGTGTGACCCAGATCGTGCGCGAGCGCGATAGCCTCGGTCAGATCGGCGTTGAGGCCAAGGTTGCGCGCGAGCGTCCGAGCGATTTGCGCGACTTCCAGAGTATGGGTAAGGCGAGTGCGATAATAGTCGCCTTCATGAATGACATACACCTGCGTTTTGTATTCGAGTTTGCGGAACGCCGCGCTGTGAATGATCCGATCACGGTCGCGTTGAAAATCAGTCCGATGCGGATCGGAAGAAATTTTGTGATCCCGCCCCCGTGAATTCGCGGAATGCATGGCATAAGGCGCAAGTTGTTCTGCTTCCTGTTTTTCCAGATCGTCGCGCCGCCGAATCGCCATATGAAATCAACCTTCGCATAGAAATGAAAACGCGGAATTAGCCCGCATTTTTCACCAGCCTTCTACTACAATCGCGGATAACCTTGAATCTACCGCGCTTTTCTTGCAAGCCGATCTTGACATATTTCAATATGCCTACGATCGGCCTGCTGCGAAAAACACGATATCTCCAAAGCTCTCCGCGATTTCGTGACGAAGTTGGTGAGAAATGCAGGCTGGCTACCTTGCCCTGTTCCGCGCTTCAATTTGTTCTTGTCGAAATATCTTAGGAGGCCGGCACGAACACGCGTTGACCTGCGAAGAGCTTTGCTCCCGCCGGAAGATGATTCGCGTCGAGCAGCGCCTTGGCGGAAATCCCGCGCGCGGCGGCGACCTTTTCAACCGTATCACCCGACTTCACGACGTAATATGATCCCTTGCTCGCGGTCAACGTTGCCGTAGCGGGCTTCTCGCTCGATTTTGAAATCTTGCCTTGAACCGTGCGGCTCGCGGGTTTGGCTTCGGCGGGTTTGTCCGCGCCTTTGACCTCGCCCTCTTCCTTCGTCGAGTTCTCTTTAATCTCGTTTTTTGCGAGATTCATAATCCGATCTTTAACGGAATCCTGAATTCCCGCGACGGTCGTCTCGAGCGTTTTGATTCGCTGATCGAAATCTTTAAGATTGATATTGGCCGCCTGTGGGTTGGCCTTGATCTCGCGAATGTCCTGCTTGATCGTCTCCATCGTCATGCCGAAATCCTCGACCTGACGCCCCATGGCTTTATAGTCGTCGTCAAGACGCGCGACGATTTTTTGCTGATCTTTGAAAAGTTGATTGTCTTCGACGGATGAGCCGCACCCGGTGAGAACGACACCTGTGGCGGCGATGGAAAGGGCGAGAATAGCCCCATGACGAAAATGGCGAACGGACATCGGATGCACCCTCCTTCTGGGCGATAACAAGGTTGAACAGTAGAGCGGGGACTTCAGAGGGTTACGACGGGAACGGCTGCTAGAGCGATCCGATCATCTCTCATGAAGGATGGAAAGCATGCGTTACAAACGGAAATGTAGATGGACGGGGTGGACGGCCTCCTCTATTGATTTGATGCGATTTATCGTATCCATAGAACCCTCCCGATTCGGGCGGAATAGGTAACGACAACGTGATTTTTCGCCAGAATGCCTCAGACTGTCAAACGAAATCCAAAATTTCGCCGTGCCGAGACTTTGAGATTGGAAAGGCGCCAGTCGGTTTATGCGTCAGGGGAAATGCGAATATCGAGCAACGAACGGGAGGGATGGGGAGGAGTTATTGTCGTGGATTGAAAGGGCGCCGCCTCGGCGAGAGCCAGAGCGCGCATGATTTTACGGAGCTGCGATTTTCCTTTTCCTGAAGACACTTCCTCGCCCGGTATCCAAAGCGCGACTTCGTAATCGAGTTCAATCAGTCGTTGGGCGGTGGAAGCCGTGAGACTAACGCCCCGCTCCCAGATTTCAAGCTCGGCTTCGGTCGGTTTTGGGGACAACGCGTGGTCGTAAATCAATCGGATACGTTTTGATTCCTCGCGCTCAAAATCGCGCACCTTGATCCCGACGCCTTTGGACGAGAGTTTCCAATGGATCGTTTTTGCCGCATCGCCCGGCAGGTAATTGCGGATGGCGTAAAGCTCGGCGCCTTGGCCTTTCATCGGCGATTCTTCAGCCCCGAATTCGGAAGCTTGGCGCAAGACGCGGGACTCGACTGGAACAAGTTGGGGATAAACCAGCATTCGATCCGGCAAATCAATCCGGAATGAGGCTTCGAGAAAACCAAACGGAAAACTAGAGATGACGTTCAATCCCTTGAACTCGACCCAACCTCTTTTATTCGTAAGGGCCGATGTAGACCGTCGCAGTTTATGGCCGGGCAGAATAGCAAAGAAGTTCACCGTTGGGCGGGAGGGATCGAGCGAAGTCGGCTTTTCAAGGATCGAAAAACCGTAGCTCGCGAAGAATCGCTTGCGATTGGAAAGAGTATAGGCAATCTCGACAGTATCGCCCGCGTGAATCTCCGAAGGAAGCCGCCGGGTGATGTCGAAACCGCGCATGTTAATCCATCCGAGTGACGCCGCGACGGTGCAGAATCCGAGCAACGTTGAAAGCATAAGATAAAGAAGATTGGTTCCGGTGTTGAGAGCAGCGGCTCCGATCAGGATAATGAGCACGACCGCCGCATAACCGACATTGGTCATGCGGAGAAATCGGGTGGGTTCGCGTCGGAATAGGCTGAACATGGTGAAGACGATT
>CAZPIK010000210.1:0-7650 GCA_964586185.1 uncultured Candidatus Sumerlaeota bacterium
CGCACGGCGGATAAGGGCGATTTTCTGAGTTATGATCCGATGGCAAGTCCAAAGTGTCAGATTTGGGGATATGAAACTTCGGACGGATCCTTTGCGCAATTCTGCAAAGTGCAGGCACAACAAGTCCTTCCCAAACCGCAGAACATGTCCTGGGAATTATCGTCGTGTTATGCGCTGACTTATTTCACGGCCTATCGAATGCTGGTGACGCGCGGGCAAATTCTGCCGGGCGAAGTCGCGCTCATTTGGGGCGGCGCGGGGGGACTGGGAAGTTTCGCAATCCAAATCTGCCGCGAACTCGGAGCCAAAGCCATTGCCGTTGTTTCCTCCGACGACAAGGGAAAGAAATGCATGGAGCTTGGCGCCGTCGGTTACATCAATCGCAAAGATTTCAAAAACCTCGCCTACAAAGACGGGGAAACTCCCGAACAAGCCAAAGCGCGCTTCGACGATTACAAGAGCTTCGGCAAGAAAATTTGGGATATTCTCGGCGAGCGCCGTTCGCCTGATCTCGTTTTTGAACACTCCGGCGCGGAAACATTTCCGGCTTCGGTGTTCCTATGCGCGCGATTTGGGCGTGTGCTCATTTGCGGCGCGACCAGCGGTTACAATCTGAATTTCGACGTCCGTTACCTTTGGATGATGCAGAAGCGAATCATCGGCTCGCATTTTGCAAACGCCCTTGATTGCCTCCGCGCCAATACGCTGATCGAATCGGGGCGGATTAAGCCGTTCCTATCGAAAACTTATGCCTACGCCGATACTCCCCGTGCGCACCAGGATATGTACGAGAATAAACATGTTGGCAACATGTCATGCCTCGTTATGGCGGGCAAAGAGGGCTTGGTCAATAGCGGCGATTTGAAGTAAATCGTTGGCAAAGATTTAGCCAAAGACGCGCTCATAGGTCCAATAGAGCGCAAGGATGGAGATTAATGCTGAAGCGGGAATAACAACTCGTTGTCGATACCACTCCTTTTTTGCAAGCCAGCCCACAGCGGCGAATGAGATGCAAAGAATGGAAAGTTGGCCGAGTTCCACACCGATATTAAATGCGAGTAAGGCCGTTAAGAATTGCGAACGAGGCAGTCCCAGTTCCGAGAGGACACCGGCAAATCCCAGCCCATGCAATAAGCCGAACGCAAACACGATGGCCGGACGCCATGGATGGAGTTTATTGGTGCAGATATTTTCCACCGCGATGAACGCGATCGAGATCGCGATCATCGGCTCAACAATTGCCGGTGAAAGCGAGATAACTCCATAAATGGAAAGTCCCAAGGTGATGGAATGGGCGAGCGTGAATGCCGTCACCTGCCAAAGCAATGGACGGAGTTGTGCGCTCAAAAGAAAAAGTCCGATGACAAACAGAATGTGATCGAGTCCGAGAGGAAGAATGTGTTCGTATCCCAGCACGAGATACTGCCACGCCGCGCGCCAAAAACTCGGTGGTGATATGGCGTCAAGATTAATCGGGTAAGGCTGACAAAATGCCCCCCGATCCAGCAACTCCGAAACGGCAATGTCGCCCTCCTGCGATAATATCGAGAAATCAATCGGACCGTAAATCCTCGACGCTTTGAAACGAAACGAAGTTGCGTCTTCGGGAATAGCGCCGAGAAAGATGACGCGCGACCCGGGAAACAATCGCGCGATGGGATGCTCATACGGATTCTTTCCAAGATCGGGATAGATGATTTCCGGCTCAACTTCCTTTTCGTCGAACTCAATTTGCACGTTTCGCCGGAGAGAGATTTTGATGTCATCAAGCTGCTTGGTGACTTCCTGCGGCTTAAGGTTCTGCGTCATCCACTCGTAAACTTCGGGAAACATTTCGTTCGGCCCGACCCCAACGAGCAATGAATCCATTTCATAATCGAATTCGATTTCGTAGGTCTTATCGGGCAAAAAGCGCGCATTCACGCGCGTGATTACAAACTGATGAGCGAAGGACAAATTCGGAATGATATAAGAACAAGCGATGAGGACTAGAAATCTAAGCGGAGACCTTGTGCGCATCGCCGAATCCTGCAGATTGCCAAATTGCGCTACTGGCGGTTCATGTCGCGGATGACCATGCCGGTGATGATTTTGGGATAAAAGAAAGTGGACTTGTGAGGCATCCGCATTCCCAACCCCGCGATTTCGATGACTTGCTCGATCTTTGTGGGGTTGAGCAAAAAGCCCGCGCCGTGGCTGCCCGAAAGAGCCATCGCAACCGCTTCACCCGCGTCTTTAACATAGGAAACATCGGCGTCGTCAAGTTCTTGATCCGGTGAGCCGAGCAACGCGCGATGAATAATGTGACGATGCAAAAGCGTGACATCGAGCGCCTTGACGGCGGAAGGAATATTCGAATCGGGTACGAGCGCGTCGAAATTGGCTCCCGCCTTGAGTGTCAGAAGTTGTGGCGACCGCCCCGGAATGATCATCACAAAAGAAAGCGCCTTATGTCCCGCCGCGTCTAGGCGCGCGACCAAAGCATCGGCGTTGTTCGTTTCAAGCGGGGTGATTTCAAATGACTTCGAAAGTGTGTTAAGCGCGGCTGAATAATCCACATTTTCGCATGCGCGTTTTGAAAGTACCCGATGCGTGGGAAGAATTTCCAAGCCTTCATCGTGCGTATTGGCGAGAAACATGAGCGTCGCGTCAAACGGCGCCGGACTGGCCGCGTTTGGGTTCTTCGCCCGCATCTCCGCACGGTAATTCAAGCTGGTCTCATAACGATGATGGCCGTCGGCGATATAAAGCCGATGCGGCTGCATGGCCTTAGTGGCGGCTTCAACCGTCGCGGCGTCATCCACAATCCAAAGCCGGTGAATGATGCCGTCAATTTCGGCGGTAACGGGTGATTTCCCCTCCGTGGCTTTCGCAAGAATGCCGTCGGCCGCGCGTGAGGGATCATCATAAATGCAAAAAATTGGACTCATGTTGCAATGAGTCGTTCTCATCAAATTAAGACGATCGGCCTTGGGTCCGGCGAAAGTATGTTCGTGCGCTCGGATTCCCCCCTCGGAAAAATCCTCCAACTTAACGGCAGAGAAAAATCCCCGACGGCGCGTTCGCCCGCGACCCGGCAGGTCAAACTCCTGCTCGTAAACATAAAACGCCGGACGCGCATCCGCCGCCATCGTTCCGTCCGAATTCCAGTCCTTCCAAAGTTTTCCCGAGCGCGAATACTTGTTTTCCGTTTCGTTATCGCCCGGCAATTCTTTGCCGAAATCAATGCGACACAAATTTCGCTCATGCTTCTTATAGAAATCGTCTTGCATCGCGGGGGAGATCACGTCATAGGGCGGCGTGAGCAATTTCGACAGTTCGCCCGTAAGCGATGCGGAATATCGTGTGGCTTTGAAAGGTAGAATATCGGCCATGCGCGTCGGCAACTCCTATCGCAACGACCGATGAATAAAATCGGATGCGTTGAAAAAGTTTTAAGCGAAACTACAGCCTACTTTTTGGGCCGCAGCAATTCGTTCTTCTCGGTGATGACGGTATCCAGCAATCCGTATTCCTTGGCCTCGGCAGCGGTGAGGAAATAATCGCGGTCGGTATCGCGCTGAATCCGTTCAAGCGGTTGCTTCGTGTGATTCGCGAGGATGCGATTCAGTTCTTCCTTGATCTTCAGAATTTCACGCGCGTGGATGTCAATATCGGACGCCTGACCGCGAAAACCGCCCAGCGGCTGATGCAGCATAAGCCGCGAGTGGGGCAGCGCAAATCGCTTTCCCGCCGTGCCCGCCGCCATAAGAACGGCAGCCATCGAAGCGGCCATGCCGACGCAATAGGTCGTGACGTCGGGCTTGATGAACTGCATCGTGTCGTATATCGCCATTCCCGACGAAACGCTTCCGCCGGGACTATTAATATAGATGTTCACGTCGCGGTCGGGATCTTCGCTCTCAAGAAAAAGCAATTGCGCGATGACGACATTGGAAACGTCGTCGTTAATCTCCGAGCCGATGAAGATGATGCGATCCTTAAGCAGCCGCGAATAAATGTCGTATGCGCGCTCGCCGCGGTCGGTCTGCTCAATGACGTAAGGAACGTAAAAGCTGTTTTTGACGGTCATGATTCGCTCTCCTCGGCCTCGGTCTTGGCTTTAGCTTTGGTCTTGGCTTTCGTTTTGGGCTTGGCCTTGCCTTCGGATGCCTTTTCCCCTTCGGCTTCCGCTTCGGGAGCTTTGGGCGCAACTTTTTCAATCGTGTTGTTCGCTATGATGAAGTCGGCAATCTTGCGGTCTAGCAATTGATTCTTCATCGTCTCAAGCCGTTTTTCGGCCTCGAGTTTTGCGCGAATGGCCAGCGGTTTGCGTCCCGACTTCTCGGCCATCAGCGCAATTTCCTTCTCCAAGTCCTCGTCGGAAACCTCGATTTTTTCGATCTTGGCGAGTTCGCCGAAGACGTAGGCCTGCTTGATCCGACCTTCGGCGGCGTGATACTGACCGTGCATGTATTGATCTGCGTCCTGCACGACGTTTTCAAGCCGTAAGCCCATCCTCGCCAGTTCCTGCTCATCGCGAAGGATCGCGCGATACCGTTCGCTGAAAATCAGCGATGAGGGAACATCAAACGGGTTCTGCTTGATGATCTCGAACGTCAAGCGGTTGAGCGCCTGACTCCGCTCCTGAAAAGCTTGCGAATCCTCGAGTTCCTTGCGCGTGGATGAACGAAGTTCAGCCAAGTCCTTTTTGCCTAAATCCTTCGCCAATTCGTCATTAATCTCAGCAAGTTTTCTGATCTTGATTTCTTTGATCGTAACTTGGTGAGTGTCCGCGCTTTCGATCTTCTCGCCCTTGCGGGTTTCGCGCGTTTGTTTGATCTCGGCCTCGATGGTTGCGCCAACTTCCGCTCCCGTCATCTTCTCGGCAATCTGTTCGTTCACTTGCGCCTTATATTGGGTCAGCATGGCGTTTTCTCGCGCCATGTGCTTGAGCTCCTGTCCTTTGTCACCCAGGACTTTCACATCTACGACGACTCCGTCACCTTCGGCGAGCTTGTGCCCGGCGGGAGCGGCTTCCCATGTCGCAAAATCGGAAGCCAGTGCCTTGATCCGGTTCTCGACCATTTCATCGGTGATCTCGAGCGTCTCGACTTCGACTTTCAGTCCCTTGTATTGGCTAAGGACGACCTTCGGTTCGATTTCGACGTAAATCTCAAACTGAAGCGGCTTCGACTCGGCGATTTCCCATTTGACGATTCGCGCGTCGCCGATGATTTCAAGTTTTTCCTTGATCGCTTCCTGACGCAGGACGTTCGTTGCCGTTTGCGTCATGGATTCCTGATCGCCCTCGTTGCCCATGCGAATACGGATGAGCTTGACGGGGGCTTTGCCTTTGCGAAATCCGGGCAGCACCACGTCGGCGCGCAATTTTTCATAGTATTCGTCGAGCTGCTTCTTAAACTCTTCGGCGGCAACCTCAAACTTGAGACCCAGCGTTGAATTCTTGAGCGTTTCCCGATTCAAAACTTGATAAGGGATATCCTTGACCGGCTTGCCCGTTTGTTCCTTGATCTCCTTCTTTGCTTCCTCGGTCAAAAGGTCGCCCGAGATGCTGATGGGCTTAGGCCCCTCATGGGCATGGTCGTGATCGTGGTCGTGATCGTGATCATGATGTTCGTGCCCTTCATGAGATTCCGCTGCGGCAACGCCGCCTTCTTGTTCTTTCGTGGTCTCCTCGGTCATAACTCCCTCAAACTCCTGTGCGCCGAACTTTCCCGGAAGGGCATTGCGGACCGAAAATTCTTTCCGGCTCCGCGCAAACATCCCATCCTAATGCGGGGCGGCTATTTTGCAAGAGTTTTAGCGGCAAGAGATTTGCAACGCACATACGGTCACGTTTTCTTTTCAATCGCGCGCCAAATAGGTAACCTCTTCACGATGAGCCGTGCCCCGCGCCCGCTCGCCAATTCAATTGTCGCACGAGGAGCCTCTCTTGTCCCCTAAACCCTTCCGTGATGCCGCCGTCGAAAAAACTCTCCGAGAAGCCGTGGATTTGGGCATCGGCGTCGTCCGCAAATATCATCGCAATCTACAGAGCGTCGAGAAGAAGGGGAAAGTCAACCTTGTTACTCAAGCAGACCGCGAAGCCGAAGCGCGGATTTTCGAGTTCTTAAAAAGGCGGTTTCCATCGCACGCTTTTATCGGTGAAGAAACGTGGAGAGGAAAGAGCGCGCTTCCCGCCGGCTTTGCGTGGGTACTCGATCCTGTGGATGGAACGACGAATTTTGCGCATGGCCTTGATCATTATGCTTTATCGCTGGGCGTCCTATATGACGGCGAGCCAGTAACGGGCGTTGTTGCCGATCCAAACCGCAATGATTTTTACCACGCGGCTCGTGGACGCGGCGCGTTTCGAAACCGTGAGCGACTTAAGGTTTCAGGCACGTCGAAGCTTGTAGAAAGCCTCGTCGCAACTGGCTTTCCGTACGATCGCGGTCGGAGACTTCCGGAACTGATGACGACCCTTTCGGCATTTCTCAAACGAGTTCAAGGGATTCGGCGTTACGGTGTTGCGGCGATGGATTTAGCTCTGGTCGCCGCAGGTGAATTTGACGGCTACTTTGAAAACCCGCTTCACATTTGGGATATCGCGGCCGGTGTGCTCCTCGTTACCGAAGCCGGTGGCATCATCAGCAATTATGAAGGCAAACCGGTAAATCTTTTCCATCCCGCCGTCGTTGCCTGCACCCCCGCGATTCATAAACCGATGTTGCAGGTGATCCGCTCCGCGCGAGCCGAACTACGAGCTAAAAAATAAAATCCAAGACAACCACAGAGGCACAGAGAATTCCAAATTCTGAATTCTCTGTGCCTCTGTGTCTCTGTGGTGAACTATTTTCTCGGCGGCGTCGAACACAATTCAATAAACGTATCTCGAACCCGCGCAAGTTGTTCTCGATCCGCCGTCAGATAAAAATGTTGCCCGTCGGCGGTCTCACCGAACTGCGTGACATTCTTGCCGTCGAGCGAAATCTTCCCCGGATACGAAAGCCCAAAGTATCCATGCTGCGGCCTCACGGCATAAAGCACGGCGGTCAAATCCCACGTCGGTCGGTCGTAAGGCATCTTCATATAAGCGCGATACGCTTCGGCGACGGGATGATCCATTGTCCATCGGTAATCGCGCTCGATGCTTTGCGCAGGATAAAGTATCGCGAGACCGATTTCAAAACCCGACGCGACCATCCGACCCGGCCAGCGATCAAACACCGCTCGCGACGCTTCGGCATCAATAAAAACGTTATACTCCGGGGCGCGCTTTGCGCTGAACGCTCCCGCCATTGCAACATAGAGCGATATTTTTTTTGCGCTAAGTTCCGCTCCCGTGAGAGGCGACGCTTCATCGGGTTTTGAATCCAGCAATCGCGCGGCGTTCGTGAGAAATCCGACGCTCACGAACACGACCGAGCCATCCGGCTGCGTGGCAAGAATCTTGCGCAAAAGTCCGGTGGCTTCGGGCGCATCGTTTCCGCTCATCAAGTCGCGCGGATAAATGAGCTTGCCCTCCCGCATTCTCTCGCTAGGAGGCCGAAGATACGGTCCATCCTCCGGTGTTTTTCCGTTACGGACAACGCCAATAGGAATATCAGGCCGACCATAAAACGTGTTCACGAGATCGGAGTAGGTCGCGGCAAATGGATTATCCTC
>CAZPIK010000211.1:0-7631 GCA_964586185.1 uncultured Candidatus Sumerlaeota bacterium
AAGGCGCGATCTATATCGGCGGCGAAAATCCAGGATGGCTTTATCGTCTCGACTCCAAAGGCAAAAACGACCGCGTTATTTACAACGGCGAGACGGACGAAATCCGCGCGATTGAGCCGATCAAGGAAGGTCTTGCGCTGGCGATCAACACCGAACGCGCACCCTCGCCCGCCGCGCTGAACCTCACGCTGCGCATGGCGGGAGGCGCCGTTGTTTCCGCGCCCGAACCCGCTGGCGGCGGCGAACCCGGCGGCGCACCCGGATCCCCAACCGCGCCACCCATGGCGAGTCCCAAACCCGATCCCAAACTGATGGGCGACGTTTTTGCGGCCGCGCCCAAACCTTCGCCCATCGGACCCCTTAGCGCCCTTGTGCTATTGACGCCCGAAGGTTTCGCGCGCAATCTTTGGACTTCGCCCGAACGCCCCATTCATTCGATGAGCATCACGCCGGACGGAAATTTGCTTGCCGCAGCCGGAGGCAATGGACGCGTTTTCGAACTTCGCCCCAAGGATGCCTTCGCGATGGTCGCCGATCTAAAAGAAGATTACGTCGTCAAGCTCGCGGCAGGAAAAAAAGGATGGCTGCTCGCCTGCGGTCGCAACGGCGTTTTGATGCGGATGAATCATGAGCGCGCGCAGGAAGCTGTCTATCGCTCGCGCATTCTCGATGTCAAATCGCCCGCGCGATGGGGCATGTTCTATTGGTCGGGCGAACTCGGCGAAGGCAAAGTCGAGGCGAGTTTCCGTCAAGGCAGCACCGACGATCCCGAAAAAGGCGGTTGGGGCGATTGGACAAAGGACGAACTCACGAAGAAGGATCATGGCCTGCCCATGCCGAAGGATCCCGCGCGATACACGCAGTATCGGCTGACCCTCAAGGCTTCGGGTCGTGACGCGGATACGCCGCGCACCGACTACATCGAAGCGTTTCATCAGCAACCCAATCGAGCGCCGCGCGTGAAGAAAATTGTTTTGAGCGACGGCGGCGCGAAATCTCCGGCTTCTTCACCCTCCGGCGGTGACTCGAGTTCCGGCGGCGATTCCGCGGGCAAACCCTCGCCTCCTCCTCCGCCTCCGAGCGCCGATACGCAAGCGGGCGGACGCAAGGCCGATACCAACGGCAAAAGCGTAACGCTCATGTGGGTCGCCGATGATCCCAACAATGATCCGCTCCAGTTCGCGGTTTATTATCGCGCCGAGGACGAAACGGAATGGAAGCTCATTGACGACGAACTGAAAACGCAACGGCTCCCGCTTAGCGTGAACACCGTCGGCGATGGACGATATCGCTTCCGAGTCGTTGCGACCGACAAACTGGAGAATCCCCCCGAAACGGGACTTGAATCGGAAATGATCTCCGACGAAATCGCGATTGATAACACTCCGCCTCGGATCGAGGATTCCGCCGTTTCCGCGAAAGGCAACCACGCGCGAGTCAGCTTTAAGACCGAAGATTCTTTGTCGCTGATTTCCTCCATCTTTGCCGATTGGGACGGCGGCGACGCCTATCCGATCTTCCCCGTGGATGGGCTGCTCGACGAGCGCGAGGAATCGGTAGATTGGACAACGCCCGAACTCAAACCCGGCGAGCACGTAATTACGATCACCGTCACCGACCGCAAAGGAAATTCGGTCGTGAAGAAAAGCGTATTCCGAACAGAGAAATAACGAGACTAGAGCGATTCTCGAAAGTTCTGTCCGGCGATTTTCAATGCCTCGAAGAGGCATCGGCCTCCAGCTCAAGGTTGGCGAGCGGAGCGAAGCCTACCTTGGGTTCGGGTGAGCATGTCTTGCAACCTCAACGAGGTTGCGGCCCGAATGGCCGGAACCTCTTCGAGGTTCGCATCTTTTAATCCGCGTACCCCACGTAGTCGCTTCGCTCCAACGTGGGGCTGGAGGACGCAGCCTCTTCGAGGCTGAAGAGGAAGCTGGGAGGTTCATAACAAAACTTTCGAGAACGACTCTAACCTACCCTAGGATTCATTCGTGCGCTTCGGCTTTGATGAGGTTGAAGCGTTGCTCGCCGGGGATGGGTGGATTCATTCGGGTATAGCGTTCAAAGAGATTCTGTCCGAGTAGATAAACGCCCGTCGTAGGTTTCGCTTCGCCGGAATCGAGTTTCCATTTCAAGAGCGGCTCTTGCGCGGGTTTCTTAATCCGCGCGACGATCCGCGCAACGACGCCGGACGCTTCCCGACGCGCCGAGACGTGAGACATCCGATACTGAATGGTTCCCGCGCGCGCATTCACCTCGTTCGTGAGGTGCGTATCCCAATCCCATTTTTCGCGGAATGGTCCGTCGAGAATGTTCACGCCTGTCTTGATCCAATTGCGGCGGTCGGTGTCGGCGATTTCCAAAACTTCGGGATCGTACTCCAGTGCAAGACGGACTTCATCGAATACCGCTGCATCGGCGTTTTCGATCTGCACATCCATGATGATCCATTGGTCGGGTTTGTATTCTGCTTGCCGTTCGTAATCCAGCCAGAGAACGGGAGGGCGGACTTCGAGCGAACCGAGCGATGCCAACGCGGGAGAAAAATCAGAAACGGAGTCCTCGACCATTCGATCTCCTGTTGGAACCTTTCCGCCGCGGGCAAGGATGCGCACCGTCGCGCCCGTCGTTCCACCCGCCGTGCCGAATTCGTTTTCGTTCAGCGCCGTGCCACCGCTCATGAGGCGACTTTGCTTTTCGCCGTCAGCAAGTTCGAGCGCGATTCCCTCGGCAGGCGCGAGCGCTTTCCAGACGACTTCAATCAACGTCGCTTCGAGGGCTTCGATGGGCGGCGTAAACTCGGCACTGTAATGGATGACCCCCGCCTCGCGATCCATGCCCCACTCCGGTTCGCCCGCGAGACGATGCGCGATGCCGTCCTGATGGATCGCGACTGGATACATAATTCCCGGCTGATACTTGAGGACGAGTTCAAGGCGATCCACGAGAAGCTTGTCCATGCAAAGCATGCGTACTTCGGTCTTGAACGACTCCCCTTCGGCGACGGTGACGGTACCGGGCAGGACATACAGCGCAACTTTGTGAAATCCGAACGGATCCTTATCGAGTGGCTGGCCTTTGGGCGGTCCCTTTTTTGATCCCGACACATAAACAGGATTGACCGGAACGGCGGGCGACTTCAGCGGAACCGGTGGCGGAGGTTGCGGCGGCGCGCCCGGAACGCCCGCTGGAGCCGTCGGCGGTGGATTATTCGGACGCTCCGGCGCAGGTTTTTCCTGCTCGGCCTGCGAAGGGGGAATCTTGGGCGCGGTTGGCGGTGGATTTTTCGCTTCGCTCAGCTTCTGACGTATCCAAGCTTCCTGCCGCTTGATCCGATCCTGTCGGGACAGCCCCGGCGCGTTGGGATCCATTTCGGGAGATATGGCGGGCGGTTGGGGCGCGGGAGGCGGGGGATTCTGCGACCAAGATAGACTGGTCGCCGCGAGCACGAAGACCGCGCCGAGCACTGTGCAGCCTAACCGAAGAAATTGCCTCGTCTTGATCCGCATCGAAAACCTCAAGCAAACTCCAATGCAAACATTGGGCCACTCTCATCGGGGCTTGCCTATATTGATTAAACGCAAAGGACGCAGAGGACGCAAAGGAAGAAAAACCAATGATCGCAGAGGAGGCATTCACTTCGAATGCATTCGCAATTCCTTTGTGTCCTCTGCGTCCTTTGCGTTGAAACTTTTTTTGCGTTGTCGCGATTTCACGCCTCACGAGCCGCGAGATCAGGCCAATACTAATGCATGATCAAATAGCGATTTACGCAGCAGCGCGGGATCGGGGGGCGAGGATTTCAGGATTTCCTCCGCGCGCGCTTCGAGAATGTCTTCTGCGTGGTAGGGATCCATAATGGCACTGCGAAACTGATGATGATCGCTCTCTCTCGCCCAAGGAACGTCGTATTTATCCTGAATTTCATCCCATGATCGCGTCGGTTCGCCATTTTTAAGCTCAAAGAGCACGACGGGAGGTATGGCGGCCTCGGGCAGCGACTTGCCGTAAAGCTCGACGGAGATCGGATATCCGGTGCGGTGGAGCCGAATAGCGGCCAAACCCGAATAATCCTTTGGAATCAAAGATTCAAATTTTTCGAAGAACGCCCGGACTTCTTCCCACCTTGGCGTGTAAGTGAACATCGGCATGACGGCAAATAAACCTCCGAAATTCGCAAAGTCGCATTTCCACTACGAAATGGACGGAAACTTATACCAAAGCCACTCGGGGTTTGAAATGGCGATTTAGGTCTGCCCTTACATGAACCCCAATTCCAGTTTCGCCGCTTCGCTCATCATTTCCTTCGTCCATTGCGGCTCCCAGACGACTTTGACCTCGGCGTCGGACACGCCCGGCACGGATTTAATCTTGGTTTGAACTTCATTCGGAAGCGATCCGGCGGCAGGGCAATTGGGCGCGGTGAGCGTCATATCTACGCGGACGAACCCGGCGTCGCTCACATCCACGCGGTAAACAAGCCCAAGTTCGTATATGTTCACGGGGATCTCGGGATCGAACACCGTGCGCATGACTTTGACGACTTCCTCGCGGAGGGCATCGGTCGGGTGAGAAGTGGGTTCGGTTGTTTCGGTCATCGGTTACGTTCCATAAGAAAGAGAGTAGGAGTGGGAGTAAGAGTGGGAGAGGGTGAGGGAGAGGGAGGACAATTTGTCATTTGAGTTCGGCAAGGCGAGGAAAGAGTCCTTCGCCTTTTACAACCCGCTGGCCAGTCCACATTCCCCAGCGTTTGTGATCCTCCCAGCTAGTTTCTAGGATACCATGAGACATCCCGAGTCGCCGCCAAATCTCCTCGGCGGTCGAAGGCATAAAGGGATAAAGCATCGAGGTAAGCGAGCGAATCCCTTCCGCGAGGGTATAGAGCACTGTTCCCAAGCGGGCGGACTCAGCGGGGTCTTTGGCGAGCGCCCAAGGTTTATTCGTGTCTATGTATTTGTCGAGCGCGGTCTCGGCTTCCCAGATTTTCGTGAGCGTTCGCGCGTAATCGAATCTCGGCATCAGTTCGTCGAAAGCCGCGAACGCCTCTTGAATCACGGTAATAACGCCGCGCTCATCCGCACCGTCCGATGGAGCATGCGAAGGAACAACCGCCGCCGATTTTTCGATCATGTTGAGCGAACGCGAGACGAGATTGCCGAGTCCGTTCGCGAGATCGGCGTTGTAGCGCGTCCGCATGTTCGCCTCGATGAATGCGCCGTCGCCGCCGTAATTGAACTCGCGCAAAAGATGATACCGCACCGCCGGAACGCCGTAATCGGCAATCAAATCGAGGGGATCAATGATGTTCCCCTTCGATTTGCTCATCTTGATCTCTTCCTGCGATCCGGCATCGCGGAGCGTGATGAACCCGTGGCCGAAAACTTGTTTTGGGAGTTCGAGTCCCGCCGCCATAAGCATTGCGGGCCAAATGATCGTATGAAATTTGAGGATGTCTTTTCCGACGACGTGGACGCTTGCAGGCCACCAATCGCGCCACGATTCGTCGCGACCGTAACCGATGGCCGAGAGATAATTGGTCAGCGCGTCGAACCAAACGTAAACGACCTCGCCGGGCGAATCGGGAACGGGAATCCCCCAGTTAATCGTCGAGCGCGAAATGCAAAGATCAGTGAGACCGGGCTTGATGAACGAATTGAGCATCTGATTCGCGTGATGCGCGGGTTGCACGAAATCAGGTCGCTCCTCGAAAAGTCGCTCGATTTCCTTTTGGAATCCCGAGAGCTTGAAATAGAAAACCGGTTCACTTGCCCATTTGATGAAGGGGTCGTCTTTTTTGAGTCCCGCCTCGGCGAGTTCTTTTTCGGAATAATATGCTTCGTCGCGGGTGTTGTACCACCCTTCGTATTTTCCGCGATAGATGAGTCCGCGCGCGGCAACGTCGCTCCAGATTTTCGCAACGCCCAAATGCTGCCGCTTTTCCGTGGTGCGGATAAAATCGTCGTTGGAAATCTCGATTTTTTTCCAGAGCGACTGGAATTGCTCGGCGAGTCCGTCCACCAAAGCTTGGGGCGTCATGCCGCGCTTGATTGCTTCATTCTGAATTTTCTGGCCATGCTCATCGGTTCCCGAAATGAATTTAACCTCATGCCCGATCAACCGGCGATACCGCGCCTGCGCGTCAATTCCGATGACTTCGAAGACGTGACCCAAATGGGCCTTGTCGTTCGTGTAATAGATCGGAGTGGTGATGTAGAAGCGACCTAATCGGCTCATAAAACTCACGCGTTAGACTGACATTGGCACGGTGAATTTACAACGTGACGCAGTTCCCACCGCATTGGAACCAAGGAGCATATCAGCTATTTGCGGTCATCGTAAATCGGATTGTGCCGCGAAAAAGCACAAGAAGCGCAAAACGGATTCTTCGTCTTATGCTTTTTGCGCCTTCCTTCGGCAAAGAATTTGAGGAATTGTGGCGCCTCCCACGGTTGAATCTCCGATGCATTTGCGGTTTGATACTGGGGTTTGGAATGAGAGGAAATGTAATCATGTTGAAATCTGTGACCCGGTTTAGTTTCTGGATTCTCGCGAGCGTGTTGTTTGCAGGTGTCGCATCGCTTGCCGAAGCTGCCGGGTTCAAAGTTGGATTCGCGACGCGCGATATTACCCCGAGCGCACCGGTGCCGATGTGGGGATATGGCGGAATGGGACCGCGGATGTCCAATGGCGTCCTTGATTCGCTCAATGCTCCGGTCGTCGTGATCGAATCGGGCGGCAAAAAACTCGCGCTTATGGGAATTGATATTGGTCGCGGTCCGCGAACAACCTCGATGGATTTTATCCGTAAGGAAGTGAAGGAAAAGGCGGGTGTTGATTACGTCATCATTTCCGGATCGCACACTCATCACGGTCCAGTGACTGAACTGACCGACGTCGAGGGTAAGGGCAGAGGCAAATACGACGACGCGGTGGCCTATGCCATCGAACTCGAAAAGAAATTAGCCGAGGCGATTATCGAGGCGGCGGGCAACGCGCGGGAAGCTAAGATCGGCGTAGGCGAGGCGCATGTTCCGCTCTGTCGCAATCGCCATACAAAATTCCAGCCCAAACCGGTGGACGACGAGCTGAGTGTCATCCGGTTCGACGACGCAGCGACGGGAAAGCCCATCGCGCTTGTAGCGAATTTTTCCGCGCACTCGACGATCCTGAATGCGATCACGCGAAAGTTTTCCGCCGAGTGGCCGGGAAAGATGAAGAAATATGTTCAGGAAGCTTCCGGCGCTCCGTGCATTTTCCTCCAAGGCTCGGCGGGAGACCTTTCGCCCAACACCACGGAGATCACGGGCAAAATGGTTCAAGCCTCACGCGCCAAAGACCAAGAGGCGATTAAGGCGGGAACGGCCGCGCCCGATGTCGCATCCAAGCTCCCGGAGGTTTATGAAATCGAAGCGTTCGGTCAGCAGATGGCCAACGAGGTCTTGAAGCTCGCGCAGACGATCAGCACGGACGTTCCGACGACCCCATCAATTCAGGGCGTGGACGAAGTTTTCGATTTCGAGACGCGGATCAAATTCAACGATCCCAAAATTATGGCCACTTATTCGGTCGCCTTTTTCAAGGAACTCGCGAACAACTTTTCCGATGAGATCGGCGACAACCGCATCCGTCCGCAA
>CAZPIK010000212.1:0-7608 GCA_964586185.1 uncultured Candidatus Sumerlaeota bacterium
GATCGTGATAACGTTCTTCTCGTCCATGCTCCAATTCAGTCCGCGAGGAACCAGCACAGTGTCGAGAACCTCCTTAAGAGGCATATCCACAAAATTGACGAAGACATCGGACTCGGCGCCGTCCGCGATGTAATACTGAATTTCGCTCGGAGTCGAAAAGGAGATAATCCGCATGAACTCGGAAAGCGGCGTCGGACGATCCGTCGAGATCGTCACCGGAGAATTAAGCAAGTCTTGGGCGGCCTTACGTCGGGCCGCAGATTCATCCTGCGCTTTCTTATCAGCTTGAAAGCGTTCGAACTCTGCTTGGGTTTCTTGAAGGTAAGTTGTGGCTCGCTTTTCGCCGGGCGAAATCGCGAGCATCTGATTCCAGACGGTGCGCGCCCCTTCGACGTTACCCGAACGATATTGCGACATCGCTTCGCGATGAAGCTTATCCAGTTCGTCCCGCATCTTGGCTTTGTCAACGGGAGCCGATGCAGCGGCAGCTTCGCCTGCGGGAGCGGTTGCGGCAGGAGCCTCCGAAGCTTGCGCAATCTCAAACGATTTCTTATCTTCCGTGGCGGGGGGAAGCGATGGCGCCTGCGCGTCAATCGCCTGCATCGAAGTCACAATTTCGCTTATCGGCTCTCGATTGGATCCCGTAGCCGAGACGGCAGCGGTTTCGACCGACAACGCATCAACCTTCTTGAGTCCCTTGATGGCTTTGCGATTCTCGGGTTCAATCCCGAGCGCGGCCTCAAATGAAGCCCGTGCGGCGACAAGATCATTCGCCGCAAGCGAGGTCTCGGCTTTGGCAAGAGCCTCGGCGACTTGGTCTTTTCGCTGCTTTTCGAAGAATTCCGCTTGACGCGCGGAGAGCTTGGCCAATTCTTTGGCGACGGGTTTGTTATCGGGGTTTAATTTCAGAATTTCTTGATACGACGCAATCGCGGCCTCAAGGTTCCCGTTGTTCGATTCGGCTTTTGCCTGATCTTTGAGTTCCGAAATCCGACGGTCAATTTCGGCTTGCTGAAGGCGATTTTCGGATTCTGCCGCAGCCTCCGCAACGATCTCTTTCATTTCAGGCGCGATTTCGGGAACGGCCGATTGAGCGGCTTCTGCCACGGGCGCGACTTCCGCCGCTGCTTCGACGACTTCGGCAGGCGGCGCATCCACGGGCTTGACGGTTTCGACAACCGGAACTGCGGCGACTTCCGCCGGCAATTGGCTAAGTCCCCACTTGACGACATTATTCTTCGGATCGAGTTTGGCGGCTTGTTGGTAAAGCTTACGCGCAGCTTCAATGCGGCCCGCTTGGGATTCCATTTGCGCGCGAACAATCAACCCATCCACTTCGGTTTTCAAATTCTTTGCGCCAGCCACAGGAGCCGCGGCGGCGGGATCTTTTTTGGCGCTCGCGCTTGCGCGAGTTTCGGCCATCAACTTAAGCGTATCCTTATAAGGTCCCGCGACCACCCACAGTGACTCAAAGGCAGCGAGCGATTTCTCGAACTCGCCGGACTGCGCCAACTGACTTGCAGCGGCGTACTTTGCATCAAGATATTCGGTGCGCTTGGCGGCGTCGGCAGGCAATTCCTTTTGGGCTTCGCGCTGCTTCACTTGGTTTTCGACGGCCAACTTGAGCAGCTTTTCGATCCGCGCCTCATGGGGAGCAAGGGCGCGGGCGTTATCGTAATAATCCACCGCAATTCCGAATGCAGCTCGCTCGTAAGCTTCGGCGCCATCCTTTAAAAGGGAGGCCAACTTACTACCGCCCGCGCTTTCGGATGTGGTCAACTCGGTTAACAACGTCCGACCCGCCGACGGATCTTGGGCGGCGAGACCACTTTCTTCGGCAAAGAGAGCCGACGTGGCGACTCCCAACCATAGAATGGCCGCCGGAATCAGCTTCAATTTTGCAGCGCGGTTCATCATATGCGTTCCGTCTCACTTCATCCTGTTGGAATCAACCGGGTTTCGACGGTGCATTCCCGCACTGTCAAAATTTCCCAGCGTCGTTAAAAATTAGTCGCAAACCAACACAAAAACCAAGGGGTGAACCCCACTCGCACGGCATAAATGCTGGATTTGAAACACTTTGTCAAGCTAAAACCCGTCCGTTCAAAAATTGTAAGGCTCCCCCCAAATTACTCTAAGCGAATGTTCATGCAGCATCATATATCCCGTGTGATATCCAACCCATTTGCAACGTCCCTCGGTTACGCTCAAGCCCCTCGTCATGGCTTGGTTGGAGCCGTTGTCCCCGACGCCGGTGCTGCTGCAGGAGCCGCGGCCGAAGCTGGAGCGGCGACGGTTGCCGCAGCCGTAGTCGGAGCCGATGAAGTCGCCGGTGTTGATGCCGCTTTCGTTGCAGGGGTTGAAGCCGGACTCGCTGCGCCGCCGGGCTTGCCTGCCGCCGCCGGTTTTGCGCCGGGCTTCTTGCCAGCGGGCGTCGCAACCGGTTCCAATTTCTTTTTGATCTCATCCAAAAGCGCCCGGGCGCCTTTGTGACCAATTACGATCTTGATGGCCTGTTCCGCTTGCTCCTTCGCTTCGGGATATTTGCCTTGGTCGAACAACTGCTGCGCCTGCTGGACCAACTGATCTACGTCTTTTTCCAGTTGCTTCGATTTCTTGGCTTCCTGGGGATCAAACGGATTGAAACGCATTAGCGCTTCGTATTCGGAGGATTCGATCGGAGTCAAAGGTTTGACCAGCGCCAGAACGTTTTGATGCGTGTCATCTTCCGCGCTGATCTTGGCTTTCGGATCAATCGGCTTGGCTTCCTTTTCCTGTGGATCGGGCGTTGAAACTTCATCCAAGTAAAGGTAGCCCAGAATCACAACAACAAGCCCAATGCCAATGACCACCAATTTGTCGGTCTTGCCTTTGATTAACTTTACGAATCCGCCCTTGTCGGCTTTATCGGCCATGACATGCCACCTTTAAACTCATTCCTGCCCGCTCTCAAATGCAGTTGTTCAGCTTCAGAAGGATCTCCCGGACGTATTGGGTTTGAATGAGGGCATACCAGGAATTCCGAGTAATCCCCCTTTGTTTGCTTGTGATTCTTGTGCCTCCGCGCCTTTGGCCACACGGGTACGGCTCTCGCGCGACTTGCTCAAAATCGAAAGGCTGAATTCATAGACGGGAGTTTCGGGAAATAAAGGATGGTTGGGGTTCGGCTCATTGCTGAGTTGTTCAACCTTCGCATCCTTAAAATTCGTCGTATCCGCCTTAAGTCTTTCGAGGAACTCGTTGACCGCAACCAATTGCGGTGTGATTCCCGACACCATAATGACCCCGTTATTGGGAATGCTGAGTGTTTCAAACAAAACGGCTGGCGGCCGCGCAATGAGCAAACCCATGTATAGATCCATCGGCAGAAAACGTTTTGAGACGACCTTCGCCAATCCTGCGTACTTCCCCTGCACGGTCGTATTTGCTTTCTCGGCTTCGGTCATGAGTTTCGTATCCGAAGCGTTCTTTTGAACCAACTGGTCGTTAATCTGGGCGAGGGCTTCCTGCTGCTGCGCCGACCGAACTCCCGCCTGGGAGCCAAGCCCAAGAATAACCAACAACATGACGATGGCGGCAATGAGTTGATACTTATTCTCGGCAAATGCCCGAACGTCTTTGACGTCTTGCGGGAGAAAATCAATCGTGACCTGCGCCAAGCCAATTCCCTGAAGGGCAAGACCAATCGGAATCACAAAAGCGGGCACGCTCTCGGCCAATTCATCGGAAATTTCGAGCTTCTCATTCTTAATTGAAGCAGGCATAACGTGCATGCCCATTTTCTCTTCCAGGTAACTGCATAGGAACTGCATCCTGCTGAGGCCACCGGAAATCACCACACCATCCACGGCCACGCCGTCGGGCTGCGAAATGAAGAAATCGAGCGAGCGACGGATTTCGGCGACGATCGTATTCGAAACCTGCGTCGCCGCTTGCGAGGCGGCCATATTGACCGCGTCGACGTCGCCCGAGAGCTCGAACTCGGCGGAGAGAATCGCCGTCTGTTCCTCCTTAATTTGATTGGCCTGCTCGATGGTTTGAAGATTCAGCTTCTGCTTGATCGCCCGATCCATCTGCATACCCGCAGCGGGAACGGTTCGCGTGAAACCGATGAGACGCCGTTCCCCCGATTTGGGTATGGCCAAATCCATCGTCATCGCGCCTAAGTTGACTTCGGCCAAAATCTCTTCGATTCCGCCCAAATCTTCGTCTGCCTCCTCTTCGCCTTCTGCGCCTTTCTTCTTCGCGGATTTCTTTTTTCCGCCGATCCGGTCCATCAGACCTTTGGCGCAGGCGTTGACCTCATGAAAATTATGAAGCGCAAGCGACGAAACCGATATCGCAATGACGGTGAGACCCGTTTTGCGAACCAGCTTCATATACGCGTCAATGTGATCCTTGCGGATGGCCACCAACAGCACCTCAAGCTCGCTCGCGTTTTCGGTTTCGAACACTTGGTACTCGAGCGTGGTCTGATCCAGCGGAAAAGGAATCTGCTCGCGCGCTTCGTAATGGACAATCCGGTGAAGCCGCTCGGGCGTGGTTGCGGGAATTTTGATCTGCCGGACGAAAACCGTCTGACCCGGAACGCAAAAGACGGCGTTGCGCGTCTTGATTTTGTTGTTTTTGAGAATGTCGTTGAGCTGACCGACGATGGCGGCCTGGCGCTGAACGTCAGAAAGAGTCGGGTCGAGCGCAAGCCGCTCTTCAAACAAATTCTTGATTTCCACGCTATCGGCTTTAAGCGCGAGTTCGGCCACCCGTATCGAATGACTACCGATATCAATTCCGAGACATTGACGTATTTTCGCCATGGAAACTAACCGGATTCCCCCGCTTGCGGAGCGACTTGCACCTTGTAGCCAACGCTCATGTTTGAGTCAACTGGTTTTTGCCCATTGCGCCGAGCCAGCGCCCTGCTTCGGGCAGCATAGCACATTCCCAATTCCTTCGAGGACCGATTCATCGCAGAACTCGAGTTTAATTTTGCCTTTGATCTATGTGCCCGGCAAGGTCTCCGTTTTCATGAAGAATTCCGGGCGACAACTCCCGCGCAAGATGATACGCTGCTGCATTCCGTTTTGGGGAGGCGCGCAAGGAACCATGTGGAACACGACGAGAACTAAGTTCGGATGGCTGACGGCTGGAGCGATTTTGGCGCTTGGGATTTCCAAAAGCCCCGCCGCTTCGGTCAAGGGGACAATTCACTATGAAGGACCTGCTCCGAAGCAGGTTGCCGTCAAATTGGAAGCCGATCCCAATTGCGTCAAGATTCACGGAGACAAAAAGGTATATATCGAGGAAGAAGTGATCGGCGCAAAAGGCGAGGTGAAGAATGCCTTCGTCTATATTAAGAATCCTCCGGCTGCGGCAAAAGTAAAAGCGCCCGCCGAACCGATTACGCTCGACCAAAAGGGTTGTTCGTACGAGCCGCGGGTTCAAGCCGCCATCGTCGGACAGAAGTTGAACATCGTGAATAGCGATCCAACTTCGCACAATATCCGCTGCCTCGCGAAGAAGAACCGCCAGTTCAACGTCGGCCAACCCGTTCCGGGAACGCGCGAGCAGGTGCTTGCCAAAGCCGAAATGGCCGTTAAGTTCAAGTGCGACATCCACCCTTGGATGACCGCCTACATCTTCGTCATGGAACACGCTTTATATTCTACGACCAGCGCGGATGGCGCGTTTGAAATCAAAAACCTTCCGGCGGGCGAATATACGCTCGTCGCGTGGCACGAAAAATACGGCCAGCAAGAATTGAAACTGAAGGTCGCCGATCAGGACATCGCAGACGCGAACTTCACGTTCAAGCCCAAGGCTAAATAGAGTCGTTCTCAAAATTCATCAATGTGTGCCTGTCCTCGAAATGGATCAGCCAGGCGGCGGGCGAGTTTCGGGGAAGATGGCGTTCTTGCGGCGAAGAAGATTCATGCGAAGCTGTTCAAGACTTGCCGAAACAGGAACGTCGGGCGGGAGGATTCTCGTTGGGGCTTGCACGGAGTAACCCTCGTCATCGCTGAATTCATCGGCATCAGCATCAGCGTCTTCATCGGAATCGTATTCATCATCGCTGTAGGGATCAGACGTAGAGATGACGGAAGATGGATCGGCGCGTTCCAATGCGTCGAGTTCATTTTCGAGGTAGGTCAGGCCGGATTCGAGATAGGACAATTCGGTGTCAGGATCGGTGGAGGGAGGAGGAAGATCGAAGGGTGAGATTGGAGGAGCAAGAGTTCGAGTAGGAGTGTGAGCGGGAGTAGGAGTGGGGGTGGAAGAAGAAAACCGAGCAAGATTACGAGAACGAGAATGAGAACGATCGGGATCGGGAGAAGGGGAAAGGTTTTTGCGGATGAGGGAGAGTTTCCAGAGGGAATGGATTGCGGGTTGGAGTTCGCTTGGGGTTGGCGGTTCAGGTTTTTCGGTGGCGGCGGAAAGCCAGCGGTGGAGGAGCGATTCGGCGAGGGCGACGGATTCGGCGAGGAGGGTTGGGGCGGGGAGTTGGGTGAGGGTGGACATGGTGGACAAAGTGACGTAGTGGACAAAGTGGACGTGGTGGACGAACTAGGAGTGATGAGACGAATGGGAATGATGGGAGTAATGGGACCTGTGGAGAGCTATGGGATTCATGGATAGGCGAGGGGAAACGGGATTCCGCCGCGCGATGGGGAGACGATACATTGGAAATTTAAGTTTGTGACTTCCCTTGGAGACCCTTTTTGCCATGTGCGATTAAGTGCAATAAATTCAACATTTATGATCAAAATCGGAAGCGAGTTTGTGTCCCTCCATGACCTCGGTCAGCGGCTTAGAGACTATCGGATGGCAAAAGGGGTATCCCAAAAAGAGGTCGCCAAAGTCATCGGCGTGTCACACATCACGATCCATCTTTGGGAACTCGGGCGAACCCACCCGATGAAAGAGCGACGCCAAAAAGTAATAGGCCTCTTGGAAGATCGGGAACTGCAACTTGCGCGGGGCATATGACCAGATACAGTGGGTCATGATTTACCCAGCCCATTGGATTTAACTGGGAGAGCAATTTGATGAATTTTATGAAACCGTTGATCCGAAGCTTGGCCACCATCCTAAAGTTTGTTGGGCAGATAGTGGAATTTGTGATGGTTTTTTGGCTCGACGTTGGCACAAAGTCGGGCCGAGGCCGCGATGGAAATTGTGGCATTGCGGAGCCAGTTGGCGTTGTGCCAGAACCGGATCGTGATGAAGAAGCAGCGGAAGCCGAGGTTTGATTCGGCGTTCAGATTTCTTTGGGTCTTGATCTCGCGCGCATGGGGGGGTGAGGGGGCGAAAGTAGTTTGCCTGAACTCCGCGCCCGCGAACCAAAATCAACTGGTCGCGATTCCCGTTGCAGGCGGACTGCATCACCGCTATTTGCGGGTTGCGGCTTAGCTTCCATCGTCCGCACAAGTTGGCAAACCGTTCTCATCGCGTTTCCTCGAAATGCGCGAGGCCGGGTTTTGTCATTCACTGGTTTTGTCGTTTCCGTACCACATTCTCACCTACTCCGCGCGGAGTTCGCGAGGAGTGGATCACAAGAACCGTAAAATCGCGGTTTCTCAAGGATGGATGGATTATTTGGAAGGGACAGAC
>CAZPIK010000213.1:0-7606 GCA_964586185.1 uncultured Candidatus Sumerlaeota bacterium
GCAGGCGCGCCGAATCGCTCGTTGTGCATCGCCCAAAATTTCAGGTTGCTCTTCTTGAACCACCAGTGCCAAAAGACCCGTTCGCAGAGTCCGCGGCCGTAGGGACGCTCGTCGGTTGCGCCAAAAAACATGACGATGAATTTTCGGTCGGGAAGACGCGGACCCAATCGGAACGCGCCGTCGGAGAGGTGAAGCGAGCCGTCGGGACCGAGCACGAATCGCCAAGCCGAACGTGGCTTCAAGGCTTTCGGTACAACGCGTCCTTCTTTGTCGTAACCCCAAACGATCTCGAGCACGGCCATCCCCTGAGCGAGGGCGTTCAACAGATGCGAGAGGGAATGATCGAAATCGGGAATCGCGTTCAGCGCGCTGGCAACGAAACGCGAACGCTCGGCGTCGTCGGTCGAATCGGACGCAGGTGCAACGCTGCGGGCGCGGGCGAGCAATCCATTCTTGCGCGTTTGGAGGACGCTGTGAAGGTGCGGGTCCTTCTCCTCCATTTCCTCGAAGAGTCCGTAGGCTCCGCGTCCGCCCTGAACGGCGGAAGAACGGAGATACTCCTCCGAGCGGGCGATGCTGCGGTTGATCCGCTCCCCTTCGATGAACGTCGCCCATGCGGGGCGGGGGAACGCGGCAACCTCGGGAAGGATCGGTGCCGGGTTTTTTGTTTTCGGCGCGGCGGGCATGGTGTCGGTCTCCTTTTTGTCGGAGCGAAGCGACTTCGCTTTTTTTTCGCTTCCGACGTGAGGAGCTTACACCGGTCTTTTGAGTTTGTGACTTCCCTTACAACCCCTTAAATACCCTTAAACGCCCTTAATCTTTTAGGAGATGGGATGGAAATTGGAAAAAGTGAGAAGAGTGAAGTGAGAAAGAAGAATAGAGAAACAGGATCAATCCCGTCCCAAAATTTTTTCCACGGTTCGGGTCGTTGAGCGACCTTCGGTGAGTTCGACCGTCTTGACTTCGCCGCCGTAGCCCCAGACGATCTCGCGGCCGACCACTCCTTCGACGGGATAATTCGCTCCTTTGGCGAGCACGTCGGGCTTTAAGAGTTTCAAGAGTTCGTTGGGTGTGTCCTCGTTAAATTCGGTGACGAAATCCACGCATTCCAATCCCGCGAGAACCCGCTTGCGCTGATCGGCGGAAAGGATCGGTCGCTCGGGACCTTTTAGTTTGCGGATCGAATCGTCGGAATTAACGGCGACAATGAGGGCATCACCCAACGCGCGCGCGGCTTCCAGATAACGCAGATGGCCGACGTGCAGAAGATCAAAGCAGCCGTTCGTGAAAACGACTTTGCTTCCCCGCGAGCGGAGCGCCGTCACGCGATCATTCAAAATTTTTCGGTCGCAAATTTTTTCGGCGTGGTCGGGCATCGGGCGATCACTCGCCCCCGGCGATGGCCTGAATCTCGATCCCGCGCGCGACGCTCGGCCGGCGCGGTTGATCGCCCAACACCGCACCGCGAATCGTGACGTTCACGGCTTTGACGTGAATCGCGGTCATGCTTTCGAGGGCGTTCTTGACCGAAAGCTGCAGTTGCCGCGCGGCGCGGTAGATGTCAATTCCGTATTCGACGTTCACTTCGACGGTGACCACGGCCATGTTATCCTTGCCGATCTCGACGGTCACCCCCTTGTCCATATCCTTGCGCCCCCAAAGCTCGGCGAGCGAATACTTCCCCGCGAGATTGACGACGCCCGCCACCTCGACGACCGCAAGCGACGCGATCATCACCAGCACTTCGTTGTTGATTTTGATGTCGCCCAGACTTTCGCGGTCATCCATCGGACGGTTCCTTGTGCTTCGGCAGGATTACGCCGCACGCATTCATTGGTCGCATTTTCCGCGGGACGCCTCCGCGCCGCAAGGAGATTCGACTCAATTGCGTTATCGCGAAATCCACATCGCCATGGTTTGCGTTTCGATATCCTCGTCCTCTCGACCTTCCGAATCGAGCGGCGGCGCAAGGAGGAGCGCGATGTCGTCCTTCCCGTCGGCGTTCATATCGCGGCAGATGATCTGGCGAACCCGCGCGGCCCAATCGCCCGGTAAAGCCATTTGCGACGACGGTTTACGACCCGCGACGGCCTCGTCCATAAACTCGGTCACGGTATTCGAGAAAAAATTCATGAGCGTATCGAGCGACACGTCGCGGCGCTTTTCGCCAAAGAGCACCCGTTTGTAAAACTTGGCGTCACCCTGATCCTTATCGTAATCGGTTTTAACCTCCACCGCGGCATCGGCGAGGAACAATTCGAGATTACCTCCCTCGATCCTGACCACGTCCTTGCGCGAGTCGCCGTTGAAATCCCCCCCCGCAATGGACTTGGATCGCTTCTCGATGTCCTTGAATTGTTTCGCAAGGTCGTCCAATTCTCCGAGCAATTTTAAGATGGGCGGGATTTTGAAAATCATCGTCGCGCGGTCGTTCGGACTGCGCGAAAACACTGTATCCTTCACATTGTCATACTGCAGAAACTCACCCTCGAATCGCAATCCGACGGCCAGCCCCGCGACAAGCCGACCCAAACTTGGCAGCGCAAACTTGACGATCAGCAAATCAGGACGGCCATCGTCGTTAAGCTCCAGCAGAACCACGGACATATGATCCGCGGATACTTTGATGATCTGATCCGGCTTTTCGAAATTGACGCCCTGCTCGGTCGCTATGAAAACCCAAATCTTGTTACCCGCGACGACGGCGTAATCTTCCCGCTTGTCGCTGTTAAGATCGGCGGGAATAAATTGGAACTGATCAATCTTGATGTCTTCGTTGCTCTTTGGGATTTGATCCTTAAAGCGTTTGAGGTCGGCTTCATAAGCGGGCGTTTCCGGTATCTCGCCGTTCGCGCCTTGAAGGTAAAAGCTTTCGCGATTGTCGGTTGAAGAGCGAAGGTCGAGCCGTCCATCGCCGTTCAGATCAGTGAACGCGAGGCGCGGTATCGTGAGCGACGTTTCAATGGAACTGCGCGGGTTCTCCGCGTTGCCGAGCGACATCCTCACTCGCACGGGTTTGGAGGATAGCTGATTTTTCTTGGTGAATTCGCCGCTGGCCTGAAAATAAATGTAGTACTTGCCGTCCATCGGGATGACGAGGTCTTCGTCGCCGTCGCGGTCAATATCGAACATGAAATCGGCAGGCGCAAGGTGTTGCGGCTCGATTCCGCGAATTCCTTCCAGCAGCGGTTTTTCACTTAGTATGATCGCGCGCTTGTTAGCGTCCCACGCGTACGCGGTGACACTTTCCGCCGATAACAGAACAATCTCCGAGATTCCATCGCCATTTAAATCGCTTAGATCATACAAGGCAGCGCCGCCGGGGACGGATATTATTTGTTTGTTATCATCCGAATAAGTCTTTTCGGGCATTTGAAAATAGACCGTGAAGACCGAATCATCCGCGACGAGTAGATCGGCGAGTTTGTCGCCATTGAATTCGGCCCATGCAAGCCCGGAGCGATCCTTGGGAAGCTCGAGTTGCAGGTCCTTAAAGTTGATATCAGCCGCGTAAGAAAACATCGGCATCAACATCGCGAAGAGACAGAAATTAACGCAAAGACGCAAAGGCGCAGAGGCGCAGAGCAGAAAGCAAGAAAAGCCAGAGCGCGGAGTTATGGTGTCCACTTTTGGTAAGTTGTGTGATGAGAATCCAAAGTCGTCCAATCGCGCCGAAGAACGCTCCGAAGTAAGACAACCTCTTTGCGTCTCTGCGCCTTTGCGTCTTTGCGTTGATTTCTTAATGTAAAGTGTGGGTTTCATTCCAAGCATTCTATTTTGCCCTGAGAACCGTCAGCTGTTCGCGACCGCGGGTAATGACATCGCTTTTGCCGTTGGCGTCAATATCCACCACCCATAAATCTCTCGGAGGCGACGCAACGGGAACCTTGAGCGAGGGCTTGGAAGGCATATCCAAATCCATTTTATCCTTGCCCCCCGCCGTCGTGAAATAAATGAGTAACTCGCCGCGATTCTCGAATGTCAGGAGATCGCGCGTGCCGTCGCCGTTGTAATCGCCCTTGAAATGCGAAAACTTCTGCTCGCGGTCGTCTTCCATATCGCCGCCGAGCTTGACAGCGTACTCGTGTTTGATGTCGGGCTTTTTCCGAAACATTCCCGCCGCAGGATCGTACAAATAGACGAATTGCGAAGCGTCAATTTCCTCGACCTCGGCCTTTTTGAGCTGAAGCATCTTGTCGGCGCGGAGCGTCAAGTAACAGAGATCGAGTCGCCCGTCACCGTTCACGTCGTTCAGCCGCGCAGCCTCGCCCAATCCCGAAAGTTTAATGATTTGATTCGGCTCGGCCGGAATGCCCGCGTCGCCCCAAAAATAAATTCGCAACTTCGTCGAAAGGTCCTTGGCGTCAACTTCTGAGATCACGAAATCGGATCTTCCATCTCCATTCACATCGCCCGAAGCAACCGGCCAGCGCGATTCGTCCCACGCCTGCTTGGCTCCTTTGGGTCCCAATTGCAGTGTCAAATCGTTTTTACTGTTAAAAATGCCATCCGTTTTTTGCACCAGCGCGAGCAGCTTGTCGCGCTTTAACAACATCAAATCGGTTCTGGCGTCTCCGTTAACGTCGCCAAAGAAAAGCCGCCCGATGCTTCGTTCGGTGACGATGGGTGAAGCGGCGGCAAGCCAACCGGCACCTTTGGCAATCTTCGGCGGCGGACCCGAACGATTTTTCCGATCTCCCAATTCTCGTTGATTGCTTTGGTTATTTTCAAAAGTCTCGTTGTAAATCGTTTCCGATCCCTGCGTTGCGAAATTAAACTCGCCTTCAATTCGACCGTGAGCGACGAGCTTCTGTTTTTCTATCTGAAGATAAACGACGTATCCCCGTCCATCGGCCAGCACAAGGTCATCAAGCTTGTCTTTATTCAAATCGAGCGCGTAATCCCAATACGAAAGATTTTCCTTCGAGGGACGATTGAAGAAGAAACGATGATTGCTGATCAAACGGACGGGTTCGCCGCCGGCGTTAGGTAGGGCAAGAACCGCATTAGCCGTGATGTAAACGACCTGCGGCTTTCCTTCGCCAAGAAAATCGCCGAGCGAGAACGAGATTACATCATCGGGAACGTCGAGAGTTTTTTGCGCCGAGTAACTCCCGCCCTTTTCTTCCATCACGGAAATCGTGCGAGTACGAACACCACCCGCACCGGATTTCTGCGCGGCAACGACGATTTCCAATTTTCCGTCCCCGTCCATATCCTTGAAAGCGACCGCCGAAATTCGTCCCTCACTCGCGAGGGGAAACGAATTAAATTCCGCGCGGCAGAATGAAGAAATGCCCAACAAGATTGAAAGGATCATCCACAATGACGAACGGCGACCCCGTAGGAAACAAATTCCGAAAATCATTTATTCGTCACCGACCTCCAGCAATTCGCCCGAATCGCCCGTCTCAAACGCAATGAACCAAAGAAATTGGTATTTCGTCGCGCCCGCGAGTCGTTCGCGCTTAGTAAATAATATCGGAATCGAAACGAGCGATTTATTCGGTTCGCGTGAGTATTTGAATAATGGGAACACGTTGACGTTGCGGGTTTCGCGCGGCGGAACGCGCAATGCGGTTCGGACGGTCCGGCGTTTGCCAGAAGGCTCGACCACTGACAATTTTAGCTTCGTGAGACCAGGATGCGAATCAAGAAACTGAAGAAACGCTTCTGGCGATTGGATGGTCTCACCGTTAACCGATTCGATAACAGATCCCGCCGCGAGCTTGGATTTGGCCAGCGGACTTTTCGCCGCCACGCGACCGATTTCGATTCCTGATTTCGGAGCCAGCTTCAATTTCACCGCCGTGGCTTCGGCAGGCGTGAAGAACTCAAACCCGAGCCGCCTGTTCTCTATGAACGATTTGCCCTTTTCTCCTGTTGCTTTTCCCGAAGGCACAATCTTCGCAACAGTTCGCGTTTCAAGTTCAAGGATCGCTCGGTCGCGCTCGATTCGTAAGGCAAGCCGCGATCCCACCGGCAACGATTCGACGAGGCCATTCAGTTGGTTCGGATCGGTCAGATCGGTCTTATTGGCCCGCAGGATAATGTCGCCCGCTTTGATGCCCGCTGCCGCAGCGGGGGAATTTTCGACGACGCTCGTCACCGTAATTCCTTCGAATCCGTGCTCTTTTTGCAGAACGTTACTGTTGCTTTGCGCATAAACTCCAAGGTATCCGCGCGGAGCGTCTTCGGCGATGGCCGCTTGCGAAAGCACGAACAGCCACATGAAGGTCGGGACGGCAGACACCGCCAAGAGTTGAGGGCGAATGTTAATGTTTGTCCTGCATGAACATCGGTTCATTTTTCGCGCAAGCCCTGAAAGGGCGACAGAAAAACATGTGAAATAATCAATCCGCATCGCCCTTTCAGGGCTTAAATTAAAAAACCGACCCCAACCCAGGGCGTTGCCCTGAGCTATGAACCTTCGTCCCTTCGGGACTAACATCAAATGCAGAACCGTTCGCATGAGCCTCGGAACAACAGGCAAGCTTCTTCTTTGCGCCTTTGCGCCTCTGCATCTCTGCGTTAATTTCTTCATAGGGGTGAATACCATCATCTCAAAAACTCAGTTCAAAAAATCCCTGCGCCGAAAGAGGGCGACGGCCACCGTAAAACAAATCACAGCCGCCGCTAGCGGGGAGACCATATTATACCACATCACTCCGTCTTCCCATCCCGCATCGGATAGTCCGTCGGCGAATCCCCGAAGCGCTTGAAAATAGGAAGTATCCACGAGCGAGGGCATGAACGTGTTGAAGAGATAATATTTTCCTTCAGGCATCGAGCCTTTTGCCGTTTCGAGGATGATAAACGCGCCGAGTGACGCGCTGGCGGCGATCCCTGAATGATCGGTCATGACCGAAAACATGAGTCCGAACGCGCATAACGCGGCGAGCGGCAGAAGCGCAAGCTCGACCGCCAGCCACGAGGATCGTCGCATGAACGCGGCGTCATAAATCTCGTAGCCCTCCTCAGCGATGGCTCCGTAATCGCCAAAATAGGCTCCTGCCGCGAAAGAGGCGCAACCCACAGCGGTGATCATCACCAGCGCAAGCAACAGCAGCAGCGCATATTTCCCCGCGACCCATTCCCACCGATGGTGTGGACGCGGGATGATCGTCTTGAACGTCCGCCAATGCCCTTCATTCGCCATGATCATTGAGGCGTAGAGCAAGAGGAGCACGCCGCCCAAAACCAATCCGGCGGTCATCCCTTTCGCGAAACCGAGATAAGCGGAGGGGACGATTTCCGATCCGTTGTCAATCGCCGCGCGGACGGTTCGCGTCGCCTGATCGAGCATGACGGTGAGAACACTCGCCGCCGCGCTCAGAAAGATCACCATCCACGTAAATCGCGCGCGCAGCGCCTTCCCAAGTTCGAAACGCAATACAGTAAAAAAACGCGAGAGGAACATGATCGTTTATCTGCCCTCCTCCGCGCGATCTTCGGCAAGGGTCTGATGAAAGAAATCCTCAAGCGTTGGCTTGCGTTCGACAAACTCCGAGACATGAAACCCCTCGCGGACGAGGAGCGCGTTCAATTCCGATCTCCGCGCGCGCTTAACCTTTGCTTCAACGATTTCGGATTTGATGAGCGAATC
>CAZPIK010000214.1:0-2654 GCA_964586185.1 uncultured Candidatus Sumerlaeota bacterium
AAACACCCAACTCCTGTAAGAGTGATGCGACGATTGGAAATGCTAATTTGTATGGGCATCGGTGGATGTTAAAAGCGGTTCGCACTGTGGCCAAAGAACCCTCGCCAATGGAATTTTATAGACATCCTTCAGAAAAACAAATGTCGCCTTGTTCGCTTGCGGTTAATTACTCGCCTCTAATTCATAATTTTATCGCTAATCGATAATTTTTTGCTTGACCGATATTCAATAATGTTTTATTGAATATCAATAACGGAGCGGAGGAGGTCAAGCCATGCAGGTAATCGGTAAAGGTTCCATCGCGTGGTGGATCAAGTGGGTGCTGAATGCCCTTTGGTATTTGCTCGTGATCATCTTGGCGCTATGGGGACTCGGCGTTGTGGCTGGGGGACTCAAGAATCAATCGGATTTGAAGATCACGCTACCCGTGCGCTTCATTCCCGATCCCGCAGCTTACAAAATTTCGTCCGACCGATTGGGCATACCGAGCGCAACCTTGGGAAAAGCCGAAGCTGAATTGACGTTTCAAAATCCCGGCGGCATCTACCCGTTCGCGCTATTGGGATGGAATTATTTTATGCTCGCCGTTCTCGCTTATTGTCTCCACCAGATGCGAAGGATTTTCCAATCCATCGCGGAGCAAACTCCTTTTCGACCGGAAACGGCGACGCGATTCCGGCGAATGGGCTGGGCGATTTTGGTCTCGCAAGTTTTGGGACTGGGAATGACGCTCGCCGTTTCGATTCACTTGAAGCGCATTTTTATGGCTGAGGGATTGACGCTCGAACCGAAATGGACTTTCAATCTGCCGCTCGTCTTTTTCGGCTGCATGATTCTCGTAATCGCGGAAGTTTTCCGGATCGGCGCGGAATTGAAACAAGAGCAGGACTTAACGGTTTAGGACTATGCCATGCCCATTGTCATCCGATTAGATCGTCTTCTTGTTGAACGGCGCGTGACGCTGACCGAACTGGCCGAAAGCGTCGGCATTACGATTGCCAATCTTTCGATTTTGAAAACGAACAAAGCGCGGGCAATCCGGTTCTCGACGCTTGAAGCGCTTTGTAGGGAACTGAAATGTCAGCCGAGTGATTTGCTCGAATACGTGGAGGAAAGCCGGAAGGAGGATTTGGAGGTGGCCGTGGAGGATGAGCCGAAAGAGTTGGGGCGGAGTGTATTGGTTAAGAAGCGCGAGCATGAATATTAGACAAAATGCTTTAAATGCAAAGGACGCAAGAGAATGGATGAGTGGGAGTGAGAGATTGAAGGGAGGAAGGAAGATGGAAACGGAAATGAATCGTCGGAAGTTTTTGGCGGGAGCGGCGTCGAGTGTTGGCGCGCTCGGACTCGGCGGCGCGGGAGCGATTCAAAGTTGGTCCGCCTCGGGTTTTGCTCAAGCGGATCAAACTGCGCTCGCGCGACCCGATTACAAAGGACCCAATATCATCATCATTCGCTTTGGAGGAGGCGTGAGGCGACTCGAAACGATTGATCCCCAACATACCTATAGCCCGTATCTCGTCAATGTCCTCATGAAGCGCGGCGTGTTTTATCCGCTCATGGAAATCGAATCGCGCGAGGGACTCAACACAAGTCACGGCGAGGGGACGCTCAATATCATCACGGGGAAATACGATACTTATAAAGACACGAGCGGGAAATTTCTCGGCGAGCGATTCGAAGCCAAAGTCCCGACGCTTTTCGAGTATATGCGCGAAGCGTTCAACGTCCCCGAACATCAAACGCTCATCGTCAACGGCGAGGATCGGTTGCAGGAAGAATTCTTCACGTTCAGCAATCACCACCTCTACGGCGTGGGATATAGATCGAACGTGCTCAGTCTCTATCGCTTCAAAATTCACGTTCTGAAAAGGCTCATCGAAAAAGGGCGATACAAAGATAAAGAATTGGAGAAAATGAAAGCCAAGCTCGACCAGATGATGTCGCTTGATCCGCGCGTCATGGATCGCGGGATGCAATCGGAGGCGATTGAAAATTTCTGGGAACGGTGGCGCGAGTATTACGGCCAATCGGGTTTGGTCAATCCGCGCGGCGACCGGCTCCTGACCGAGCTTTCCGTCCGCGCGCTTCGCGAACTTCGACCCAAGCTCATGATGGTCAACTACAACGACTGCGACTACGTCCATTGGGGATATTTGAGTCATTACACGCGCGGCATCCAGATCATGGACGAGGGATTGCAGCGGATCGTCGAGGCGGTGGAGGCCGATCCCGAGTATCGCGAGAACACGGTTTTTGCGATCGTCCCCGATTGCGGTCGCGACAACAATCGCGGGATGTCGGTTCCGTGTCAGCACCATTTCAACAGCAAGATGTCGCATGAAATCTTCGCGCTGTTTTTTGGAACCGGCATCGCTCGCGATCAAAAAGTAGATAAAGGAATTCAACAAATCGGAGTCGCGCCAACGCTCGCGCGACTCATGGGAATCAAAGCCCAGTACGCTGAAGGGAGCGTAATGGAGGAGGTCTTCTCATGAACACCGAACCGATGACAACCGAAGCGGCGGCATTGCCCGACGCGATTCAATCGGCGGCAACCCTCGCAACTAAACCCAAGAGCCGCGCAGCAGCATGGGCATGGACTGCCGTCATTGCGCCGATCAAATATTTTTGGGGCGTCGCGCTTTGCATGG
>CAZPIK010000214.1:2664-7561 GCA_964586185.1 uncultured Candidatus Sumerlaeota bacterium
GTGGAAGTTGAGTCGCGCGAGAACGGAGGGGATGACCTTCGAATCGTTCATGGAATCGAATCCGGAGCGTCGGCGTTATCTCCATTATCCGAATTGGTTCCTTGAACAGAATTGGAGAGATTCGCTGAGTGCGCATTGGACGAACCGGACGGGTTTTATAAACGGCGTCAAACTCGCCGCGATCTCGCTCGTTCATTCATTGCGGGAGAATTTTGTGCTCGGAGCTCAAGCGGCGTTCAATGCCTTGCTCATCACGATTCCCGCCTGCGCGCTCTGGCTCACGGCCTGGTATGCGGGTTGGCAGAATTCCTTTCATAAAGGTTACGAGCAATATTGGGTCGGACTCGTCACCGGACTCGCGGGCATTGCGCTTTTCATCACCGCGATGACCTACCTTCCGCTGGCGCAAGCGCGACAGGCGACGACGGGACAGTGGCGATCGTTTTATCATTTCAAATTCATCCGCCGGATCATTCGTCGAAAGTGGTTATCGTGCGTGGCGTTGGCGGCGCTTTTCGCGTTGGTCTCGATTCCTCTGTCATTCCTAAAGACTTTCGGCGGGTTTCGCGAGCAAGCGCATCCCGAACTTGCGATGCTCACCGACGCCGAATACTTCCACAACCTGCGCGCCTATTTCTTCAGGGCGTGCCTCTTCTTCTTTCCCGCGTTCGTGTTTGTGCGGCTTATGGCGACTCGGGTTTACGCTTCGGGAATCGCCGCGCTTTGGACGGAAGGCGAGATTAAACCGGAGGAACTTTCGAAGGGCGAAACCCAAGCGCTCACGGATCTTGGTTACCAACCCGCTGAACCATCCGAAAAGCGCCATGTTCTGATTCGTGCAACTTTTTGGACGGGGAGCCAAGTCGGGCGATGGACGGCAAGGATCGCGACGTTTCTACTTTGGTTTGCGTTTGTGGCGCAGATTTTCATCACGGAATTCCTTAATTACCATCCCACTCGCGGATGGCTGAACCAACCGCTCGTCCAGTTGCCGTGGTTCAATTACGTTCCAAAAGCGTTGGCCCATTCGGCAAAGCGCCCGGAAGTTGACAAAGACCAACCCGATCCAACCCTCGTTGACCCGCGCGGAGAGCCGCAATTCAAGTGACATAACTCTCTTGACCCGTTCGGTTGGCTTCATGTATAAGCGGTTTGTTGGCAGGAAATGCAATTAGATATCGGCACTCGGAGCGGAATCGGCGATGAATAACTCCAAGGTTAATTTAACGCCCCCCCCCATTAGGGACGAGCGAATCGGAAAATCGGCGCGGAAGCCGACGTTCCCTTTCGCTCCTTCTTTTCGCCCTTAACCTCGCGTTTTGGGGTTGCGGCGGGACGGGGTGTCCCTGCGGCGATCTTTGTCCGGTTCCCGATCCCAATAATCCGCCGATCACGGGGAACATTACTTGGCGGCCGAATGAGCAATCCGCGGTCATGGATGTCGTGCCGATTCCGGCGGGATCAGCGACGCCGAAAAAAATCTGCATTGAGATGATCGGACCCGATCCCTCGGCGGGTCAAAATTGGACGCTTCAGAATTGGCTCGACAAATTCGGGATCGGCGCGCGGGCCATTGATAACGACAGCGCGTTTCCGCAAGTCTATGACGTTGGCACCGAGGAGGAATGCGACTACAACACCTTTCCGACGGCGTATCCGTTTATTTCGCCCGTGCAATACGAATGGTCAGGTAGCCTTCAGTGGGAACCGGGCGAGTATGAATTGACGGTTACGGTCAAGAATTCACCGGATCAACATTATCCTCCCGATTACATTGCCGCCCCCAGTTGCACCGTACTGCCAGTCGAAACGGTGACGGGGAAGGTGAAGGTGGTCTTGTATAAGGTGATGATAGATGGGGTCAATGGGGCATCGGGCACAGAACGGGGGAGCGCGGAAACTTACACAGTAACCCCAAAAGTGGATGGGATGAAATCAGCCGCGACTTTCACGTATAACTGGGAATCGCGGCATGCGCGACTTCCTAACGGCGGTAACACTTGGTCGGGAGAGATTGACGACACGCTCACCGTCTTCTGCGATGTCGTAGTGCGGTTTCCGGACGATTGCTTCCTGATTGGCGGAACGACGAAGACCTATAAGGCGGACCAGCAAATCACGCTGGTTACGTCCAGGACTTGGGACACGCCCATCGAGCTGGTTGAACGATTTCCGTATAGGCCGGATCCCAGCGATCCCGATTCGGATATTGCCGCATTCAATTTGGATCCCTGTGCCAGTGAATTTGGGAGATTCGGCATTACTTGGGCGTATCCGCACCGAAACGGCGGCGGACTGGCCGAAGTTATCGCCTCCCAGTTGAACTACAAGGAAATTTTATCCGGCCCTTCCACCGGACGCTGGTTTATCCAAGATTTTGGCAGAGCCAAGTTTAGGATTGACGTCAACACCCATCCGTTCATGTACGACGAGGGAGAATACCGGCGGAATAATCAAGACGTTGTCGCGGGTCAAATCGCATGCGCAGAAGCGCACGAAATGTGGCATTACGATAATGACGTTGCGACCGACGCCCTTTTTCCGATTTATCAAAGTCTCGAAAACAACGTCGGAGATGCCGAGAGCCAGATACGAGACGCGGCTCTGGCGGATCTCAGGGAAGGCGTCCGTAAGCTCAATCAGGTGTGTCCAGGTGCGCAGGAACATTGTCCGGGAGCGCCGCCCGATCCCCCCTTTCCGGGATGTCGGGATTCCCAGTCGGGTCCTCTTCAACATGTCAATTTGGATGGCCATTATTGTTTCGGTGATACGGTGTGTCCGTACAGCAATTGAGGTAATGGAACATGAAATACAAAAAACTTTCAATACTCGGACTCCTCATCCTAAGCGGGTGGACTTGCCCGTTTAGCGCGCAATCGCAGATCGCAAGTAATCCGGCGGACAGCAACGCCTCCGTCCCGTTTGACGAGGCTTTGCGATCCATGCGTGAACGCATCATGAGCTTACCGCCGGGTGACGCACACGGATGCTACCGGATCATAGAGGAAATTACTCAACTCGAACGCGCCGACACAGCTTCGACTTCGGCCTCGGATACGCGCATTGGCGATTGGCTGCTTCAATTGCTGAAGGACGTTTCATCCGATCCGGAACTGCGAGATAAATATACGTACCGCTCTAATGGCATCAATCGGTACTTGGAGCGCGCCATCTTGGATAGGCTTGCTTCTTACCAATCTAGGGAGGCCGCGAAATTCCTTGTGGATTACGCCCTGCGCGAGCGACTCTCCTTGAACGACGGAGACTCGTTGTGCAATGGCGCCGTATTCGCGCTTTTGTATCAAAGACGGGGCAACGCCGACGCCGAAATCATGCGGCTGTGGAACGCGTTTAAGGCGGCAAGCCCCGGTCCACCCGGCACAGGGCATCCGGGTTTCTATTTGAGAATAATGGCCGGATCGGACCGCATTCCGGACGAAGAAGCCAAGCCCGTCTTGCTTGATGCCGCCCAGAAAGGATTCTATCCCTTGTTTGGAAAGTTCGCGAAACTTTACGGTGCCGAAGCCGCGCCGATCCTTCGTCTGCAGATGGAGCACAAGGACGCGCAAATTAGAGGCGAAACCATCAGTATATTAGGTCATTTGGGCGACAAGGCTTCGATCGAACCGTTTGTCGCGCATCTGCAAGACGAACATCCTTCCGTTCGACTGTCGGCCGTTTATGCCTTGGGATACGTTCAGGCCGTGGAGCACGTTGGAACGCTGGAGCGGCTGATCGCCGAGACTCAGGACGAGGATATTAAAAGAGGTTGTATCTTCAGTCTTCAAGAGATTCAAGGCAACGAAGCGCACGAGGCGTTGAAACGGCTCCGTGAATTGGATCGAAACAATCCCCAATGGCAAAAGAAATTACGGACCGCCATCGCGGTTCAAAAGGAAGGTTCGAGAAGCGCGCGCGATTTTCCGCGGATGGACGCGACGCCTACACCCACTCCCACGCCTATTCCACAGTAGCGTCGAAGGAGGATTTCAATGACATTCAACTTTCGTTTTACAATTGCTCTGAGCCTCTTGCTGCTGGGAGGTTTGCGACCGCTTATTTCTGCGGAATCAGAACCGCATTTTACACCTCTATCCACATTTCTAGTCGCCCCCGACGAAATTGCCGACCTTATCCAAATGTTTTGCACGACGGATGGCGACTCGAGGATTCGTACGCGCGTCGTAAATTCTTATAATGCTGGCGAATCCACGGGAACTGAGATTCTACTCACCGCCTATCGTGAACTCCTCCCGCGCGAGGACGAAAAGGGAATCGAGCGCCGCGCCTGCGTTCTACGTTGCCTCGCCAGCCCCAGTGCCCCCTCCGAGTGGGCGAAGTCGATGCTCTTCATGGAACTCGATCATCCGACCTCGTATCCGACGGCGATGGCGGCGGCGGAGGGGATCAGGACGCAGGATGTTTTCACGACGGAGACCGCATGGTTGACGGCGCGGGTGGTAACGCTTGATGCCGATGTGAATGCCGTGGATCCGAAGATAGTGGTTTGTCCGCCGTGTCCGTATAGTTCGATTGAAAGCAGCGTGCAAAAGCTGCTGCGCGTGGATCAGGCGAAGCGGCTTGATCTTTATCAAGTCTCCTGCTCGGCACTGAAATCGGAATCGGAATGCGCGTCGGTCGCGGGGGTCATCGGCAAGATCGAGGCGGCGTTTGCCGACGAGCCGATGCGGGTTCAAATTGTCGCTCAGATCAGTTCGTCGCAGCTCCCCGAACGGACGCAGATGAATAAAGACGCGGTGAAGTTTATTCGCAAGTTGGTGCATGAATTGGATAAGGAAAAATCGATCAAGCCGTACTTGGAGCGCGAGATTCGGAAGGAACTTGATCCCGCCGACCCGATGACGGCGCGGCTGCTCGAAACGCTCGAACAACTTTC
>CAZPIK010000215.1:0-7539 GCA_964586185.1 uncultured Candidatus Sumerlaeota bacterium
TCTGGCGGAACCGGCCCTGCTTGCCCTTCAACATGTCGGACAGCGACTTCAAGGGCCGGTTATTGTGCCCCTTCGTCGGACGGCTGCGGCGCGAGTTATCGAAGAGCGCATCCACCGATTCCTGCAGCATCCGCTTTTCGTTGCGGAGGATGACGTCTGGAGCGCGCAAATCCATGAGCCGCTTGAGCCGGTTGTTCCGGTTGATCACGCGGCGATAGAGATCGTTCAGATCGCTCGTCGCAAACCGGCCACCATCAAGGTGAACGAGCGGGCGAAGGTCGGGAGGGATGACCGGTAGGATTTCAAGAATCATCCATTCCGGCTTGTTATCCGACTGCCGGAACGACTCAAGCACCTTGAGCCGCTTGATGATTTTCGTCCGCTTCTGAATCGAATTGCATTGACGCATCTCGATCATGAGTTTGTCGGATTCGTCGCCGATTTGAAGCTTGCGGAGCAACTCACGGACCGCCTCGGCGCCGATCATGATCTTGACGCGATCGCCGTAAACCTCGCGGTATTTGCGCGCTTCTTCGTCGCTCAGGATTTGTTTCTCCTTAAGCGGCGTGTCCCCGGCGTCAACGACGATGTAATCCTGGAAGTAAAGCACCTTGCCAAGATCGCGAACTGTCACGTCAAGCAACGTCGCGATGCGGCTGCTCGTCCCTTTGTAAAACCAAATGTGGCAGACGGGCGAAGCCAGCTTGATGAACCCCATGCGATGACGTCGAACCTTGGCCTCGGTCACTTCGACGCCGCAACGGTCGCAAACGATGCCCTTATACTTGATCCGCTTGTATTTGCCGCAGGAGCATTCCCAATCCTTGACCGGTCCGAAAATCCGCTCGCAGAAAAGGCCGTCTTTTTCCGGCTTGAAGGTTCGGTAGTTGATCGTTTCCGGTTTTTTGACTTCGCCAAAGAGTCCCGAATCGAGATCGTCGCCGAATCGCCCGATTTGAAGCGACGAGGAAAACTGATCGAACTGGCGCCGCTGACGGCTCGCCCATTTCAAGATTTGATCGGGCGACGCCAGCGAGATTCGGCATACGGCGCTATTGGCTTCGATTTGTGGAAGGTTCGGTTTTGGGCCGCCCCGCGCGCCCCCGCGCCCCCCGCCAAACATACCCGACTGCGAAGATTGCGAAGACGAAGATGCCGTGATTGCCATGGAGGAATCCCTTTCCAAACTAAAACAGGCCCCACAATCGAGGCCGTTATTATTTTTAACGCAAGGCGCACGCAAATAAAAACACCTGCGCCAAGTCGAAAAGCCCATGATTCTCGCAAAACAGAATGGGCTTGTCAAGACATTGATACCGTCATTCGAGGGTATTTTGTTAGGCTTAACTCTACGTATATCAGCGGTTCATACGCGATACACGCTCGTGATCGGTGTATCGGTTTCCTTCCGCAGATACGTCTCGATCTCGGCGGCTTGTTCGGGAGTTATGACCGAGAGCTTCCGCGTCGGCCATTCGAATTCCTTTTTCTCATGCTCCCCACGAGTCTCGACGTGCCACTCGAGCGGGTAAGCCCGCTTGGGAGTATTGAGTTGGACTTCAGCGGGCTGGATACGCCGAATTAGCGCGGCCAACCCTTCCAGCTCTCCTTTGTTCATTGGCATGAACATCGTCTGAATTTCGAGTTTGCCCTTATACTCGGCTTTCAGTTTCAAGATTCCTTCGATGATGGATTCAACCGTGATTCCCGGGGCAGGACGGTTGAATTTTTGCAACATCGCATCGCTGGCGGCATCAAGTTTACACGCGATAACGTCCGCTCCGGCAACCGCCGCACGGACTTCCGGCAGATGAAACAGTGTCGCGTTGGTCAGAATATGAACGGGTATCTCCGAAACCGGGGACTGGCTCGAAGCGGAGCGAAGCGACGCCGTGCCTGTCCCCGCTTTCGGACTCCACTTATGCAATGCGCATTTTTTGACCAGCGCGATCATCTCGCCGAGGTTCGTCGCGAGCGTCGGTTCGCCGCTACCGGAAAAAGTCACGACGTCCACTTCGTCCCATTTGACGTTCCTAAGCGCAGTTTCAAGCCGCTCCGTCGGAACGTAAACGCGTCGCTCGTTGGTAACGACCTGTATATCCCCCAACTGACAATAGATGCAATTGAACGAGCAGGTCGAAACCGCGCCGATCGGATCAATTCCGAGCGAACGTCCGAATCGCCACGACCGAACAGGACCGTAAACGGGGGAAACTTCGCTCATCGGATGAACTTCAACTTTCGCAGCGGCCAATATCTCATGAACGCGCGCCCCTTGACGTTTTCGAGCGGCACGCAACCCCAATAGCGGCTATCGAGCGAACTGTGCGTATTGTCGCCAAGCACATACATTCCATCTTCGGGAACGCGCACTTCGTCAATTTCGGTAATGGGATAACGCGTGTTGTGTTGCTCCACATATTTCAAATCATGCACGAATCCGCGCGCTGTTTTGTTCGCTTCGTTCACATATTCTTGGTTGCGGAAAAATTCCGGGTTTTCGACCGGCTTGCCGTTTAACTTCAGTCGGCCCTTGAACGAAATTCGGTCGCCCGGTTCGCCCACGCATCGCTTGATATAGATCGGTTTGGCCGGATCCCAAATCTCATCGGGAACCTTGAACACGACCACATCACCCCGTTCGGGATGATGAAACCAATAGGAAAACTTGTTCACGAAAATGCGGTCGTATTCCGGCTCAAAACGCCCTTCTTCAAACAGTCGGTCGGCCAAGTCCGCGCGATTCCGGGTCATATCGCCGTCATATTCCAGCCGGTCGCCTCGATCCATGAAGATGAGCGTTTGATGTCCCGCGCCTCGAACGATGAGGTCTTTTCTGCCATCATCATTGAGGTCAACTTCGCAGATGAGATCACCGAGAAGGGTCGGCGTCATCGAACCGGTCGGAATTTTGAAAAGCTCAAAAAGGAAAATTCGGACGAACATCGCGAGCACAAACGCAATCACGAGCGCATCGCCCCACTCGCGGAAAATTGCCATGACTCCCAGGCGGGTTTCACCGTCGGTTTCGTGGTCTTCGGGGAGATTCGTTTGATTCATCGGTTGGCTCGCTTGCGGAGCCGCCATTTCTTTCGGCATGGAGCCACGCAAACTTCCATTTTGCGGCACGCGACGTGCCAACGCAAGCTCAACGGGATGCATTTCATAGTTCGTTTGAATCCATGGAAGTCAATGGCCGAGAACAGCGGGCATTGGTTTAGTGCGTCCTGTAAGGACGCCGGTTCAAAGCCCAAGGCAACGCCTTGGGTTAAGGAATCGCGTTTAGATTGTAAGCCCTGCAAGGGCGACGGCATACGAATTGATCCGAGTTTGTCCGTCGCCCTTGCAGGGCCTGCACATTGGGTGGAGTACTTTGTACCCAAGGCGTTGCCTTGGGCTTTGTCCTCTCGCCCCTACAGGGCGAATTTTTAATATGTCCTCAAACAATGTTGCGATTCGCCGCTCAACGCGCTCTTCTAAATCTTATCGCAACGCTGCGGGCGTGACCGGTTAGCCCCTCGGACTCGGCGAGCGTCTGAATCGCTTCGGCGTGACGAGCCAATCCCGCTTGTGTCGCTTCAATCGTGTGGCAGGTTTTGTAGAACGACCAGACCGATAGCGGCGAAAAGAACCGCGCCGTGCCGCTCGTGGGGAGCGTGTGGTTGGGTCCCGCGATGTAATCGCCGACCGGTTCGGGAGTATGCCCGCCGATGAAAATCGCTCCGGCGTGACGGATTTTTGCGGCGAGGCTCCGCGCGTCGCGTGTCATGACCTCGACGTGTTCCGGTGATTTCAAATTGCAAATTTCCGCCGCGTCGTCGGACGTTTTCGCCGCGATGACGTAACCTTTATCTTTGATGGAAGCGTCGGCGATATCGCGTCGCGGCAAAGTCTTGAGCTGCTTCTTGATTTCCTCTTCCAGTCCGCCAACGCGTTTCTTGAAATCGTGCGCGCCGATGAAAACCACTCCCGCCGAGGCTTCGGGATCGTGCTCGGCCTGCGCGAGCATGTCGGCGGCGATCCAATCGAGGGGCGTCGATTCGTCCGCGAGGATCAACACCTCGGTCGGCCCCGCGATGCTGTCAATATCCACGCGACCAAAGAGCCGTTGCTTGGCCGTCGCGACGTAACTGTTGCCGGGACCGACGATTTTATCCACACGCGGGATCGTCGCGGTTCCATAGGCCAGCGCGGCAATCGCCTGCGCCCCGCCGATTCTGAAAACCCGGTCGGCCTTCGCCAAATGCGCCGCCGCGAGAACCGCCGGATTGGGCGAACCGGTTTTTCCCGGCGGAGTCACGAGGATGACTTCATTCACGCCCGCGACCTTGGCTGGAATCACGTCCATAAGGACGGTCGAAGGATAAGCCGCACGGCCACCGGGTGCGTAAACTCCGGCGCGTTCGACGGCCTGCACGCGAAGCTCCATGCGACCGAGCGCGGGATCATCCATCGTCCAGCCTTTTAGGCGCTGGCGTTTGTGGAACGCTTCGATCCGGCGAGCGGCAAGTTCTAGCGCATCGCGCAATTTTGGGGGAAGCCCCTCCCACGCGGCTCGAAGCTCAGCCTTCGTCACCTCGAACTGCTCCGGCTTCAATGCAACGCCGTCGAATTTTTTCGTAATCCGCGCGAGGGCCTTGTCCCCTTCCTTGGCGACGGCTCGAATGATGGCTTCAACCGTCTTGCCAACATCGGATCGGGAGGCTTGATCGCGCGAAAGGAACTCTCGAACCTTGGTTTGCTGGGTTTTCCAATCGAAGTGCTTCATGGAGACTCCGCGCCATCACAGCGGGAGAAACATCTTAGGGTGCAAATGCGCGTGAGACAAGCAGAACTCGTTATTTGCGATTTTCTTGCCGATCTTTCAATTGGCGCATGAGGATTCGGAGTCCTGCGCAGGTTTCAAATGAATCGCTGTTTCGCCATTTTGCGGGAAACGATCCGCACTGATCGGGCTTGGCAGGATTGACCGAGCAGCCGTAAAGACCTTCGGAATCCACGACAAGAAAGATGCACCATTTTTCGGGGTTGTTCTGGTCGAGCAGCCGCCAAGTCGTCGCGCCGTATTTTCGCGCGTATCGTTTCAGAAACTCGGCGCGGGTCATTTGGAGATACGCGGCCATGCGATCCGCCTCCACACCGCCAAATTCGACGACGCCATCGCCTTTGCAGCAATGCCCGCAACGGTGGCATTGAAATTCGGTTTCGATGGCCGTTTGGATTGCTTCGGGTGAGGGTTCGGAATTAAGAGTCATTTGGGTTGCTGTTGAGTCAGACAGTGGAGCGTTCCCAATCCCCAAACCAAATCCACGGCGTGAATTCCTCGCACGACGCGCGAGGGAAAAAGTTCCTGAAGAATGCCGAGCGCAATTCGGTCGTTCGGGTCGTTAAAGGTGGGGACGAGGACCGTTTCGTTGGCGATGTAAAAGTTGGCGTAACTCGCCGGAACGAGCAGGCCATCAAAAACCGTCGGCGCGGGCATCGGAATCGGGACAACGTCGAGCGCGCCTTTCGCATCGCGGTAGGAGCGTAGGATTTCGAGATTCTCCGCAAGAATCTCATGATTTTCGTCATCCTTGTTTTTTTCTTCCATCGCGATGACGGTGCGTTCCGAAACGAACCGCGCCGCGTCATCCACATGACCGTGGGTGTCGTCGCCCGCGATGCCCTTATTGAGCCAAAGGATCGTCTGCACACCGAGATTCGACTTCAACGCGGATTCGATTTCCTCACGCGTGAAATCGGGATTGCGAGCCTGCACGTCGGAGAGGAGACATTCCTCGGTCGTCATCAGAATCCCCGCGCCGTTCACGTCAATCGCGCCCCCCTCTAAAACCATCCAGTCGGTCTTGGCGGAACCGGCGATGAGCGCTTTTTCCCGCGCGACGCCCGCGACCCGTTCCATCGTTTCCGGAATCGTTTGATCTAGATGATAGTTGTCGTATTTCGCCCACGCGTTGAACTTAAAGTGCATGGCCTTAAGTTCGCCCGAAGCGCGGTTGCGGGTGAAAATCGCCCCGGCGTCGCGCAACCAATTGCGATTCGTTTCGAGCAAGTGGAACGAAACGGCCTCGTGCTCGACCCCGGCCATGTCGAGCTTCGCGCGGGCGGATTCCTCGGCCTCGGCGTCGCCGATCAAGATATGAACATGTTCGTGAGGCGCGAGGTGCCGAACCATCTCGACGAATACCCACTCGACAGCGGGGAGTTTGCCCGGCCAATCTTCGGGATTCGTCGGCCAGCCGATCCACGTCGCCTCGTGCGGTTCCCACTCGGCGGGCATCTGAAACTGCGGACAATCAGTCACGGCGCGACGTCTCCGAATTTCTTGAGCAGGTCGCCGTAAGCGTCAACTCGGCGGTCACGCAGGAACGGCCAATTGCGCCGCGTTTCTTCGATGAGATTGAAGTCGCAACGCGCGGTGAGGTTTTCTTCTTCGTCGGTTGAAGCCTGCGCAAGGATTCGCCCGAACGGATCGGCGATAAATGAACTCCCCCAGAATTCCAGTTCGCCCTCTGAGCTTTTTTCGAGTCCGATCCGATTGCACGCGGCGACAAAGACTCCGTTCGCGATGGCGTGAGCGCGCTGCATCGTGATCCATGCGTCGCGTTGTGCGGCGCCGAACTCCGCCTTCTCGCGCGGATGCCAGCCGATGGCCGTTGGATAAAAAAGAATCTGCGCCCCCTGCAGCGCGGTCAGGCGCGCGGCCTCGGGGAACCATTGATCCCAACAAACCAGCACGCCGATTCTTCCGTAGGCGGTGTCGAACGCGCGGTAACCTTGATCGCCCGGCGTGAAATAATACTTTTCGTAAAAGAGCGGATCGTGCGGAATGTGCGTCTTGCGATAGGTTCCGAGCAGCGAACCATCGGCGTCAATCACGGCGGCGGTGTTGTGATAAATACCCGGCGCGCGCTTTTCGAATAACGACGCGACGATGACAATCTTGAATCGCTTGGCCAGCTTCGAGAGCGATTCGGTCGTCGGCCCCGGAATCGGTTCGGCGAGATCGAAATTTTTCTGATCGTGCGTCTGGCAGAAATAGGGACCCAAGAAAAGTTCTTGCGTGCAAATAACCTGCGCGCCGTTTTTGGCCGCCGCCTCAATCATGCTCAGCGTGCGATCCAAATTCGCCGCGGCGCTCCCGGCGTCCAAAGATTGAATCAGGGAAATGGTTGGGGCGGTGTATTTCATCGGTGTGGGTTCCGTCGTCACGACGGCGGGAATTGTAGAGGGATGCGCCGGGTCTCGCAAGATGCCAGTGCAAGAGTCGGGGGGGATCTTTTGAACCTTCATCAATCACGCAACAGTGCCGTAGGCACGCTTTATTTCCAGCCTAGGGCATCGCCCTGGGTTTGCGACATGCGCATGAATTCGAGCGCTGAAGGCGCGGCTCAATTAAAGCGTCGCCAAAAAATTACGCGCGCGGCTTGAAATGGCTCGCGAACTTGCGTAGGGTATGGGGGTTGCGCGCGTGGAGAAGGCTTTCGCGGTCTCCTCCGCGCCAAAGATGTGGGCGACTAGCTCAATTGGTAGAGC
>CAZPIK010000216.1:0-3195 GCA_964586185.1 uncultured Candidatus Sumerlaeota bacterium
GATCGGAGCTATTAACGATCGTGGCGCAAGCTTCATCCTAAATGAACTCAAATCAAATGGGTTGCTAGACGTTCACGAATCATATGTCACAAAATATTGTGTATCATTAACGGCCAGTGGTTGGAATCGTTACGATAGGCTGAAAGAAGAGGGATCATCGCTAACGAAAAAAGCCTTTATGGCGATGCAATTCAATGATGATGAATTGGACTGGATGTATCGAGAGGTGTTCGTGCAGGCCGTACGGCAAACAGGATTCGTATTGATGAAACTCGATGACGTTCCCAAAGCTGGACTTATTGATGATAGACTTCGGGTTGAGATTCGTACTGCACGTTTTATGATTGCCGATCTTTCACATGGGAACGCTGGTGCGTACTGGGAAGCAGGATTTGCCGAGGGACTTGGGAAACCCGTAATTTATACATGCAAGCAAGATATTTTCGACGAAAAGAAAACACATTTTGATACAAACCATTGCCATACCATCAAGTGGAGCAAGCAGAATGCAGTGGAAACCGCCGAACAATTAAAGGCAACGATAAGAGCGACACTTCCCAGTGAGTCAATAATGACGGACAAGTGATTTCCAAGCTATTCTCCTTCTTCCATGCCGCAATCCTACTGCAATCTTCTGTATCACGTCGTGTTCTCGACACGGGATTGGAACCCTTGGATTGATTCGGAGCTCGCCGCTCTTCTTTATCCTTATCTCGGCGCGGCTATTCGCGACGAAGGTGGCATTGCGATCCTGATCAACGGAATGCCCGACTATGTTCATATTTTGATGAAACTCCGACAGGACCATTCGGTCGCGGACGTGGTTCGTGCGATCAAATCGAATTCGTCCGGTTGGATTCATAAGACGCGCGCGGATATGAAGGGATTTGCGTGGCAGGCGGGATACGGAGCGTTCACGGTCAGCGCATCGCAGGTTTCGAGGGTTAAGGCGTATATCGCAAATCAGCAGGAGCATCATCGTACGAAGTCGTTCAAGGAAGAGTTCGTCGGGTTTTTGAAAGCGCAGGGGATCGAGTTTGATCCGGAGTATGTGTGGAAATAGGAGGAATCAGGAGGAGTAGATGAATCTCCGTCGCCCCCATTCGGGGGCTTGAATTTTGCGTTACCAGCGTTTCCAGGGTTCCGCTACGCGTCACCCTTCGCTTTATTTCGCCGCCCTCTCCGAGGGCTAAGAGTGAAGAACGGGAAAAACTGCCGCATTGCCCACGTACGAGGGCTGGGATTGAAGGCAAGACAAATTCGGCGATCAATTCCTAACCCAAATTGCGAAGAGGCCGTCGTTGTATTGTTGTTTCCATACGTTGCCCGCATCGGAAGCGTGTTCGAGCAGAACGGCTTGAACTCCTGCTTTTACGGGGATGAAGAGGGTGTTCGCCTTCCACTTATCGAGCACCGCGCGCCAGTCAGGGATGCCTTCTTTTTCGTTACCCTCGAATCCGTCCATGACGATGTGTTCGTCGCGGATGAACTGGCCGCCGTAGATGTCGTAGCGGTTGTAGGTGAATAACTTGTATTTCTCTGGCGCGAGACGCCAGATGAGATAGCCCGCGTAGTTGCCGCCGTTGAAAATCCGTCCGGGGAGTTCGCGCTCGATCAGGAAATCCACAGCCTTCTTGGGATACTCGTCGGGATTCCATTCGATCCCTTTCCAAAGCGCGATGTTGCGATTGAGCATGCTGGGTCCCTTGAAGAAATTCGCCCACATTTCGCGCTCGTTCCACCCGCCCATGAGCGCGGAGCTTTCGCCCGGAATGAAAAGGTAATAAAGCAGGAGCAGCGCAAGCCAAGTTTGAGCGGCGAACGTAAATACGCGCCGGGGTTTCTGCGCCACGGCAACCTTGAGCGTTTGCCTCCATGCGCCAGTCGGACGATCTTGAATCCAATCGGTCATCGCAAAGGCAAGGATCGGCGCGAGCGTGATTCCGAAAAGAGGAAGATGCCGGACGTGCTGGATCGCCTGGTGCGCGAAGAAGATTGCGCAGAGGGTTTGGGCGAGTCCGATTCGTTCTTTGAAACGCAATCCCGCCGCGAGAAGCAACGCAACGGCGAAAAGCTCACGGAACCAAACCTGAAGAAGAGCGTGAATCGTTTCGTTTGAAGTATAAGCGGGTAAGCCGCGCACGATCAGAAGGAAAGCAATACCAACTCCCAAGTTCCATTCGATTCCACGCCGTGTTGAAGGTTGAACAACGGCGGCCATGAGCAGTAGCAATGTCGCATCGAGAATCCACACGAAATGCCAGTCGGGCGGCTGCAATTCGAAAATGATTTTCATAAGCGACGTATCACTCATGACCCGTCCAGCCAGCGCATAAAGATGGATTCCGTACGGCGTCGCGAGTGTGGCCAGAAAACAGCTCGATGAAAACGCGGCGTAGAGAACAAGCTGGCGGAATGCTTGTCGCTTTACTTCCTTAGGTTCGGATCGCCAAAACGTCAATAGCCAATTGACTCCCGATTCAAATGCGAACGCGCCGACGATCACTAATCCCGCCATGAACCCGCCGTGGAGGTTCGCCCATAGCGCAAAGAACGGAATCAATCCCCAAAGCCAAATCGGAAAACGTTTTGCTCGCCGTGCTTCTATGAGGACGACGAGCGTCAGCGCGAGAAATCCGTAGGTGATAAAGGGCGGTCGGAAATAGAGAGTTCGACGCGCGAGTCCAAACGCCAGCCCCACCGCCAGCGCCGAGACCGCGCCATTACCGCTGCGGCGAGCCAGATAAAACGCGAAATACAAATAAGACAGGACAAGATAGATCGTCTTGGCGGCGATGACGGAACGAATCCCGCCTAAGCCCTTCGTCGCGCCCCATTCGTAGATTTTCCAGAGCGCGATTTGCGAAAGCCATTCGTGGTTATGCCACTCAATGTTCTCTGCGGTGTAAGTGAAAATGTCGTTCTTGGGAAGTCCGTGTTCGGCGATCCACTGCCCGGTTTTCAGATGCCACCACTCGTCGTGCGAAGAGCGCATGGGCGTGAACGAAAGCGTCGCAACGATGAGCGCCAGCCATACAAATGCGAGGACGCTTGCAGCAGAAAGCCCCGATTGCAACGGGGCGGATGGAGGGGAATCGCTCATCGCGCGGATTGTGCCATGAGAAAAGTGAAGTGAGAAGAGTGAAGTGAGAAGAGTGAAGTGAGAAGAGTGAAGTGAGAAGAGTGAAGTGAGAA
>CAZPIK010000216.1:3295-7529 GCA_964586185.1 uncultured Candidatus Sumerlaeota bacterium
GAGTGAGGAGACAAAAGTTCTTACTTCTTTTTTCATTCTTCTCACTTCACTCTTCTGACTTCGACTTCCGTCTCTGTGGTGATTTATTTTGAAAGATCAAAGCGTGCATCGGTATCATTAAGAAGGTGAAACGCTATTTCGTCGTTAAAGGACATTGAAGATGAACGTTTCGGTACATGCATATTGTCTAACTGCCCGCATTGCCGCGTGTTGCTTCGTAATAGCCATGTGGAGTATCGCGCCAGCACAAACCCCAGACGCCTCCGCGAAACCCAAGGTCAGTTACGCGAACGACATTCATCCCTTCCTCGCCGCGCGGTGCGGGTCGTGTCACATGGGAGGTCGCGATAAGGGCGGATTCCGAATGGACACGCGCGATCTTTTTCTTAAAGGCGGCGACACGGGACCCGCGATCATCATTGGCAAGAGCGATGAAAGCCTCGCGATCCAGATGGTCGAGGGAAAAATCGAAGGGCTGATCATGCCGATGAAGGGTCCCCGACTTACGCCGGAAGAAATTGGACTGTTCCGCAATTGGATTGATCAGGGTTTCGAGTGGGATATCACAACGAAGGCGAGGGAATTTCGCCGCGCGCCGCTCGCGCCGAGGATGCCCACCTTGCCTGATTCCCAAACCGAATTGGGTGGTCTTGGGGAACTTAATCTGGTGGATCGGATTCTCGCGCCTTATTTTGTAAAGAATAGTGTAGACGCAAAACCGCAAGTAACCGACGCGCAATTCGCGAGGCGCGTATGGCTTGACGCCGTTGGCTTGTTGCCCGATCCGAAAAGTCTGAATGATTTTATTGCCGCTAGCGACGCGGGAAAGCATGAAAAACTTGTGACTTCGCTGCTCGAAAACAAGCGGGCTTATGCCGAGCATTGGATGACGTTTTGGAATGACGCGCTCCGCAATGATTTCGTCGGAACGGGTTACATTGACGGCGGACGGAAACAAATCACAAATTGGCTTTACGACGCGCTGTATGAAAACAAGCCGTTCGATCAATTCGCGCGCGAATTGATTCGACCAACGGAAAAGTCGGAAGGGTTCATCAAAGGTATCGTCTGGCGCGGCGTCACGAACGCAAGTCAGACTCCAGCCATGCAGGCGGCGCAAAACATCTCACAGATTTTCGTCGGCACGAACATGAAATGCGCTTCGTGCCACGATAGTTTCGTGAATGCATGGAAACTGAAGGACGCCTACGGGCTTGCGGCGATTTTCTCCGATGAACCGCTCGATATCATCCGTTGCGACGTGCCTCAGGGCGAAAAAGCAGAGATGAAATTTCTTTATCCCGAACTCGGCGAAATTGATCCCACGGCGACGCGCGATGCGAGGCTCGAAAAACTGGCCGACCTCATGACCCGCAAAGAAAATGGGCGGTTCGCGCGGACAATAGTGAATCGTCTTTGGGCACAATTCATGGGTCGCGGAATCGTCGAGCCGCTCGACGATATGGATCAATCGCCCTGGAACGAGGATTTGCTCGACGCGCTCGCATACGATCTTGCGGAGAATAAATTCGATTTGAAGCGCACGATGAAAATCATTCTGACTTCGCGCGCGTATCGGATGCCTTCGCGGCCCGGAAAAGAAATCGCATCGTCTGATTTCATTTTTGAGGGACCGCTCGTCCGACGCATCACCGTCGAGCAATTCCTCGATTCGCTGGGGTGCGTTGCCGGAGTTTGGCAGGAGCAACCGGGCGCGCGGCTCGAACTCAAAGGGGAATCGGCGGGCAGTGACAAACAGGCCGTCAAAGAAGAGATTTCGCGGCGGCTCGATTCAGCGTATTGGATTTGGCGCACGAGCAACGCCGCACAAAAAGCCCCCGCCGAGACGGTTTATTTTTTGAAGTCCTTTGATCTCCCCTTCGATGATCCCGCGCTGCTTGATCAAGCGGACGCTTATATTTCATGCGACAACGCTTTTACGCTCTACCTCAACGGGACAAAGATCGGCGGAGGAACCGAATGGAATAAATTGACAGCGCTAGATTTGCGGGCGGCGCTGCGACCCACGGGAAACATCCTTGCCGTTGAAGCCTTGAACACGCTCGAAGGCGCGGCGGGTCTTGTTGCCTACGTTCAATTCCGCGAAGGAAAGAAAGTTGCGGGATTCGGCTCCGATCCGACGTGGATTTGCTCGCCGCAGCTTTTCAAAGGTTGGGAGCAGCCCGGATTCATTCCGCTCGATTGGCCCAATGCGGTCGTCGCTGCGGAACTGAACGGCTCGCCTTGGCGGTTCAAAAAGACGATGACCGAATCGGTTTACAATCGCGAAGGCAACGAACCTGTCCGCGCGTGGCTGGCCATCGCCGATCCGCTCATGCGCGCGCTCGGACGTCCCAATCGCGAGCAGGTCGTGACGCGCCGCGCCTCAACCGCGACGACGCTCGAAGCGCTGGAAATGACCAACGGCGCGACGCTCTCCGGGACGCTCAAAAAGGGCGCTGCAAAAATCGTCGCGGAGCGAAAAGAGAAGGGATTGGTCGGAGCGTTCGATGACGACGCGATTTCCGATCTTTATCTCCGCGCGCTCGGACGAAAACCCAACTCCGCCGAATTGGAATTAGCCAAAGCGACAGTTGCGTCGGGCGAAAAAACCGCCGGATTGGAAGACCTCCTCTGGTCGCTCGCCGCATCGCCGGAGTTTCAGCTTATATACTGAAATTCGAATTGCGATTACGTCAAATCATTCAAATACCCTGCGCTGTCGCCGAACGATTCGACTGGCGTGGACATGCATTCAAGCATCGAAACGTAAAGATTGCAGAGCGGCGTGTTTTTCGGATTCGCGAGGTGGCGACCCGACCGGATCGCGCCGCCGCCTTTGCCGCCAAGCAGAATGGGTAGATTGTTCGGATCGTGGCGATTGCCGTCGGAAAGACCCGATCCCATCAGAATCAAGGAATTATCGAGTAGCGTTCCTTCGCCTTCGCGAATCGCGCGCATTTTTTCGAGCAGCCGAACGTATTCTTCAACGTGCCAGCGGTTGATCTTGCTGTAACCCTCGATTTTTTCGGGCTTGTTCTCGTGGTGCGAGAGTTCGTGGTGTCCCGCAGCAACACCATCAATGAATGAGAAACCGCGCCCCGAAACGGCATTGGCGAACATGAACGTTGAGACGCGGGTCGAGTCGGTCTGAAACGCGAGCAACATCAAATCCATCATGAGCCGGACATGTTCGCGGTAATCCTTGGGGATTTTCTCGCCGGGCGATTCCATTTCAGGTGCGGCGGTTTCCGGTTTCCACTCGCGCGGATCGGGCTTGCTCCAGAAATCAATCCGCTTTTCAACCGCGCGAACCGAATCCAGATATTCATCGAGTTTATATTGGTCGTCGCGACCTAGCCGCCCGCGCAGTGCATGGGCATCTTCGAGCGCAAAGTCGAGGAGGCTGCGTCGTTCGGCGAGACGTCGCTCTTTTGCACTGACGTCCGCTGATGTTTCCATCGAACCAAACAGCCGTTCGTAAACAAAACGGGGATTGATCTCCCGCGCGACGGGGGTCGTCGGAGTCCGCCAAGAAATATAGGAACCGTAAAGCCGCGTGTAACCGACGTTGCTGTCAATCCCCGAAATAACGGGATCAATGCCGAGTTCGAGCGAGGGGAGCGGAGTCAGATGTCCGATCTTGTCGGCAATCATCTGATCCATCGAAATCCCACCCGCGCTGATGTCCTTACCGACCGTTTTGTTGATGTGCGCGCCGGTCAGGAAATTCGCGGTCTTGGCGTAGTGGCCGTCACCTTCGCGGCTTGCGGCTTTGTCGAGACCAGAAATGACGAGCACGTTTTCTTTCACCGGTTGCAACGGCTCAAGAGAAAACGGAAGGACATAATCCGCGCCCGATTGTTCCGGGATCCAGTTTTTCTGCCAAACGCCGTTCGGAAAATAGAGGCAAGCCATGCGAACGGGAGGTTTCGCGGCGGCGGCTCCCAGCGCGCGCGCGGGTTGCATCGCATCGAGCGCAGGTAGGGCAAGCGACGCTCCAAGTCCCCGAAGGAACGTTCGACGCGGGAGAGTGGTATCGCGGCGGCTCATGAATTCATTTTCTACTACAGCTTAGAGTGGAAGTGAAACACGGAATTTGAAATCCGGTATTAGCGGCCCATTTGATCAGCGTCACCTACGGATGCAATAGGGAGATCGAAGAGCACGGTTGACTTGCTTTGTCCGGTCTTTAGAGTGGTATCCGAAAATTCTGTCGGGTAGGTCGGAATTT
>CAZPIK010000217.1:0-1093 GCA_964586185.1 uncultured Candidatus Sumerlaeota bacterium
ATTTCGATCCCATTCTTGAATACGGCAAAGAGAAGGGCCAGCTCACTTACGACGAAATCAACGAACGCCTTCCGGAAAACGTGACGCCGGAGGACTTGGAAGAGCTTTTCGAAGAACTCGAGTCGCAGAACATTACCGTCAGCGATGAGCCGATTGAGCGCGATAGTTTACGCCTTGAGGTTAAGGATGAGCCGGATGCTTTTGCCGAACCGTTCCGCGAGGAAGTAACGCAAGACGATCTCGAGACGGCAAAGATTGACGATCCCGTTCGGCTTTACCTGATGGAAATGGGCAAAGTTCCGCTGCTCACGCGCGAGGAAGAAGTGACGCTCGCCAAGCAGATCGAGCGCGGTCGCCACAAAACAACGCGCGCGATTGCCAAAGCCGCCGTTACCTCGCAGGAACTTAAGGCGATCATCCTTCGCCTCGAACAAAACGCGATCAACCTGAACGATCTCCTTCGTCCGAACATTGACGAAAGCAACGCCGAAGAACGAAATCGGGTTGTCAAGCGGACGATGAGCAAGCTTCAGCAGGTCATGCAGTTTTATGACGCCATTGATTCCGACAAAGACGGCATCAACGAAGCCGCGCTGACCAAAGAGGAAACTCAACCGATCTATCAAAGGATCGAAGCCAAACGGGAGAAACTCGTTCAGACCCTGCTTGCCGTGGATTTGAACTACAACATCATCGAGCAGATCGCGAGCCGCATTCGTTCGGTCTATAACCGTCTTAAAGTTGCGCACGACGAAATTCATACGATCATTCGTCGTACGGCGCTTTCCGAGGACGAGCTTGCGAAGATCGTAAAGCGGACGAAACGAAATTCTCCCGAAGCCCGCGCGCTTAAACGAAAATACGGCTTCACGATTGACGAGCTGATCAAGATGTACAAGCAGGTTCGGACCGCTTGGAAGCTCATCAAACGGATGGAGCGCGAGATCGGCAATACCTACGAACAGCTTCGCGACATCGTGAAGGACATTGACGTCGGCGAACGCGAAGCCCACATCGCCAAGATGAAAGTCGTTGAGGCGAACCTTCGTCTCGTCGTCTCCATCGCGAAGAAATACACGAACCGCGGGTTGCA
>CAZPIK010000217.1:1103-7508 GCA_964586185.1 uncultured Candidatus Sumerlaeota bacterium
AGGGGAACATCGGCCTCATGCGCGCGGTGGATAAGTTCGAGTATCGCCGCGGCTACAAATTCTCGACCTACGCGACGTGGTGGATTCGTCAGGCCGTGACTCGCGCCATTGCCGATCAGGCCCGCACGATCCGTATCCCCGTTCACATGATCGAGACGATCAATAAACTCTCGCGCATCTCGCGTTTCCTCGTGCAGGAACTGGGCCGCGAACCGACGCCGGAAGAAATCGCCGACAAGATGGAAATGCCAGTCGAGAAAATCCGCCGCGTCTTCAAGATCGCGCAACAGCCGATTTCGCTTGAAACGCCGATTGGCGAGGACAGCGATAGTCACTTTGGCGACTTCATCGAGGATCAGGACGCGACCAGCCCCGTGCAGGCGACGGCCTACCGGCTCATGCAGGAAAAGATCGAGGACGTGCTCGGTTCGCTCACCGACCGAGAAGAAAAAGTCCTGCGACTTCGTTTCGGCATCGGCAACAGCGACTTCCCACGAACGCTCGAAGAGGTCGGCACGATCTTCAACGTCACGCGCGAACGCGTGCGGCAAATCGAGACCAAGGCGCTCAACAAAATCCGCCACCCGAGCCGCCGCAAGAAGCTAATCGAGTTCATGGAATAATCGCGCAACTGATTTGATCAACTGCGAGAGTATCAGCAATGCCGGGTTCCGCCAAATTCTGGTTTGAACCGATGAACGATGTCGTACGCGTGGGACTCGATCCCGAATTCGTTTCAACGGTTAAGGGCGATTGGCTTGCTATCGAACTCGCGGTGGCGGGAACTTTCTCGGAGCGCGGGGAAAGTTTTGGATTTATCTCGACTTCCCAAGGCACGCATGATCTGCGAGCGCCCGAAGCTATTCGTATTTGCAAAGCAAATGAAGCAGCGGTCCAGAATCCCGCCATCGTCAAGCTTTCACCCACGGGACTTGGTTGGCTGGTTGAAGTAAAGCTATCGCGCGAAATTGCGACAACGTAAGATTACGTTTATTCATAACTGGACGCCTGTACGCCCGTCATGATACAAAGCTGGGTTTGAAGACCGGAAAGGGAACGCCGCGTGGGCGCGCCCGGATTCCAAATTCTGCCAGCCGAGTAGAGAGCGAAGGAGCCGTCATGAGCGAGGAACTAATCAACCATTACAAGGCCGACGAGAGGGAAACCTGCTTTCTCCTTTTCGAGCAATTCCGTGTGCAGGAGCTTTTCAAGCATCCGAAATACGCGGAATTCAGCGAAGAGGATTCACGCATGATCATTTCCGAAGCCTTGAAGTTCGCGACGCGCGAGATCGGTCCCTTGAACGCTTATGGCGATCGGCATGGCTGCCACTTTGATCCCGTGACGAAGAAGGTCACGGTGCCGCCGCTGCTGAAGGAACTTCAAAAGAAGTTCAATGAGAACGGCTGGCATCTGCTTCGCATCTCCAAGGAATTCGGCGGGCAGGAGCTTCCGCTCTCGCTCGCGCTTTGCATCAGCGAGTTTTTCTCGGGCGCGAATCCGGCTTGGGTTATGTATGACGGCCTGACTCACGGCGCGGCGCACTTGATCGAGAGTTTCGGTTCGCCCGAACAGCGTCAGCTTTATTGCACACGGATGTATAGCGGCGAATGGATGGGCACGATGTGCCTGACCGAACCGGGCGCGGGAAGCGAAGTCGGCAGGAGCACGACTAAGGCGGTCAAGAACGCCGACGGGACTTATTCGATCACCGGCACGAAGTGTTTCATCTCGGCGGGCGATCACGATTTTACCGATAACATCATTCACCTTGCGCTTGCGCGGATCGAAGGCGCGGCGAAGGGGACCTCCGGTCTTTCGCTTTTCATCGTTCCGAAAATTCGCGCGAACGCTGATGGCTCGCTCGGCGAATCGAACGACGTGGTCTGTCGCGGCATCGAGAAGAAGATGGGGATCAACGCCTCCGCGACCTGCACGCTTAACTTCGGCGATAACGGCAAGTGCATCGGCTACTTGCTCGGTCCCGAGGAAAATAAGGGCATGCGGCAGATGTTCCAGATGATGAACGAGGCGCGGATCGGCACAGGTATGCAGTCGCTTTCGCAGGCTTCGTCGGCGTATTTAAATGCCGTTTCCTATGCTCGCAGCCGCGTTCAAGGCAAGCGGTTCACCGACATCGCCAAAGGCGTTCGCGAGAGCGAGAGCGTCGCGATTATCGAGCACGAGGACATCAAGCGGATGCTGCTCGAAATGAAATCGAAGGTCGAGGGATGCCGCGCGCTCGCGGTTAAGCTGGCGGTTCACATGGATCGCGCGGCGACGATGGAAAAGGGCAGCAAGGAAGCCGCCCGCGAAATGGGCTATGTCGAATTGCTCACTCCGCTCGTGAAGGCCTATCTTTCCGACCAAGGGTTCAAGGTTTCCGAACTCGCGATCCAAACTTACGGCGGATACGGCTATATTAAGGATTACCCGGTCGAACAATACTGCCGCGATATCAAGATTCAGTCGCTCTATGAGGGAACGAACTTTATTCAGTCGCTCGATTTGGTCGGACGCAAGCTGAATCAAAATGGCGGCGCGCTCGTTAAGACTTATCTCGCCGACATCGAAGCGTTTATGAAGCAGCACGCCGAGCATCCGGCGTTTGCGAAAGAGATGAAGGGATTGAAGGAAGCGGTGGATGCGCTGACCTCGACGACGATGAAGTATATGAGCTTCTTCCAAACGGGGCAGTTGCTTCAGATTCCGCTCACGGCGACGCGTTTCCTCGAAATGCTTTCGGAAGTCACGCTCGCGTGGTTGCTGCTCGAAGGGGCGGTCATCGCGCACGAAAAGATGCAAGGAATGGCGGAGACCGACAGCGACTTCAACTTCTACATGGGCAAAATTCATGGGGCGCGTTTTTACGTTCGCGCGATTCTGCCCGGCGTAAAGATGAAGGCTGGGATCATCGCCGACGCCGATACCAGCGCGCTCGACATCAAGAGCGAGCAGTTCCCGATGGTTGGCATGGACTGAAATCTTGTTTGCGCGTTCCTATGAATTCTTTGGAATTTGGGGTCATCATCGAGCCGGATGTTCTTGAGGATGGGACGCCTGTGTTTAGCGCGTTTTGCCCGGCGCTTAAGGGATGCAATACGTGGGGAAAATACCCGGAGGAAGCATGCGCCAATATTCGGGAAGCCATTCATCTATACGTTGAATCTCTAATCGCACACGGGGGTCCCGTTTCACCAAGCTAGGGGCAGATAATCAATGTGGGAGGCAGTCTCCGACTGCCGAATCGGCGATCGGAGATCGCCTCCCACATTGAATTTCAATCCCAGTGGAAGATGAATCCAATGCTTTACCGACGATTTGGACGCACTGAACTTCAGATGCCCGTTTTCTCCTGCGGGGGAATGCGGTATCAGCATGCTTGGCAAGATGTTGCCGAGGATAAGATTCCACCAGACAACCAATCGAATCTTGAAGCGACGATCCGCCGTTCGCTCGAACTTGGAATCAATCACATCGAAACCGCGCGCGGATACGGCACGTCGGAGATGCAGCTTGGGCGGATCCTGCCGACGCTGCCACGCGATCAGATGATCGTTCAGACCAAGATTTCGCCGTTTGAAAGCGCCGATAAGTTCCGCGAGACGTTCGACACGTCCATGGACTACTTGAAATTGGATCACGTCGAGCTGCTTGCCATCCACGGGATTAACAACGATGATCTGATCGAGTGGAGCTTGAAAAAGGGGGGCTGTCTCGAAGCCGCGCAGAAAATCCGCGAGGAGGGCCGCGCGCGATATATCGGCTTTTCGACTCACGGCTCGACCGAGACGATTCTGAAGGCCGTTGAGACGGGCGCGTTCGATTACGTCAATCTTCACTGGTATTACATTTATCAGAATAATTGGCCTGCCGTCCTCGCCGCGCGGAAGCACGACATGGGCGTTTTCATCATTAGCCCATCGGATAAGGGCGGAATGCTCTATAAGCCTTCAGCGAAACTCACGGAACTTTGCGCGCCGCTCAGTCCGATAGTCTTCAATGATCTTTTCTGTTTATCGCATCCGGAAGTTCATACGCTCAGCGTCGGTGCGGCGCGGCCAACCGATTTCGACGAACATGTGAAAGCGCTGCCGCTTCTTGACAACGCGAAGAATCATTTGGCTCCCATCATCGAAAAACTCGAACGGACGATGCGTGACGTTGTAGGTGAAGAGTGGTCGAGAACATGGAATCAAGGTCTGCCGAAATTTGGAGATACCCCCGGCACGATCAATATTCCGATCATTCTGTGGCTGCGGAATCTGGCGCTTGCGTACGACATGATCGAATACGGCAAGATGCGCTACAACCTGCTCGGCAACGGCGGACATTGGTTCCCGGGACTCAACGCGGCGAAGGTTAATGAGCTTGATCTGGCGGCGTGCCTTGCGTCGAGTCCCCATGCGAAGCGGATCCCGGAGTTGCTTGCCGAGACCCATGCTCTGCTAGGCGGCGGCGAGGTTAAACGGCTTTCGACGGCGTAAAAGGTTTTATTTTTACAGCCACGAACGTCGGCAGTAGATGTGCCATTCGGCGAAGAGGACGGCGAGGCCGAGCATCGCGAACCACGACCAGACTTCGCGGTTTTCTTTTGAGACCGACGACGAAACGATTTTTTGTTCGCCCGATGTGATTTCGCTCTTCGGCGCGATATCGCTTTCCATCGGCGAAAGTAGATTCACGGCGACCGAACCTAAATCGGTATCGGCCTGTTTGATCGAATAAACACCTTCGCGCAATGTTTCGTTGAAGTAGCCCGTTCGCGTTTCGTCGAGCGGGATAGTCCACGACCGACCATCGGGACCCGTGACAACGGCGGGTTCCTTCGAGGTGGGTTTGCCTTGGATGGTGATGGTCTCGCCCGCGCGTTTGCTCGCGGCGAGATTTCCTCCGCCCCCCGCGCCCGTCAGCCACTGAATCGCGTTCGCCATGAAAATCGGGTAGCCCACCTGCAGCGGCCAATCGGTCTGATAGAGATCGAACGGAACGCAGACGACCCGGATGCCGCCGCGCTCGCCCGCGAGGATGAGCGGAGCCTCGGCTCCGTCCACGAGCGGCATGACCCAATCGGGACGCGCGAGGCTCAGCGTTTCGCCGGTCATGAGCGATTCGAAATTTACAAATCGCGTAATCGGATGGAGGCGGTTCCAATCGAGCGCGACCTGATCTTTTACCGTGGCTTCTTGTTTCTTGAATCCCTCGATGGGCGGAACGGCATTCAGGAAAAGAAAATTGCCGGAGGAAATTTCGGGAGGCGCGAGTTGATCGAAAACGACGACGTCCCATCGGACGGTGGGATCATAACCCGCAAGGTCGGCTTTCACGACTCTCGCGCCGGGCAGGAGCGAAAGCATTTTTTCGAGGAAGAAATTGCCGCTTGAGACAAGCAGGATTTTTGTTTCGGCGTTCAGATCAATAAATCCCTCGGCATGATCGTCGGTCGGTAATACGTCCGAACCTTCAAGTTCGACCCGCACCCGCTTTTTTCCTCCCGCGAGTCCGGTGAAAGCGAAACCCATCTTTGATTTGGGTTCCATGCTTCCTTCTTTCACCTGTTCGAGTTTGCCGTCCACAAGGCACCGAACAAGCACGGTCGCGGGGAGCGAATCGAAGTTTTGAACTTCGGCAAATACCTGCGCCTCCCCGCGCCTCTCGAACGACTCGCGGATATCAAATGCAATGACGCCGCGGTTGTTCTCGCCGTCGCGTCCGTCTTTGCCAATTTTGATGAATCGGATCGGATCTTTTTCCTTATCGCCGACCAGGTTGCCGAGGTAGCCGACGCCGCCATCGCCGATGATCGTCAGCATCGTGTTTTTTTCGACTTTGCGGACACTCTGAACGATCAAAAGCGCGTCGCGGATTTTCGATTCGGCGTCAGTTGGGGCGATGGCTTCGATAGACGATTCGAGCGTCGCTTTTTCCGCCGTGAACGGTTGCACGACTTTTGCCGAGCCGCCGAACGTCACGATCATCATTTGATCGCCCGCTTTCATATTGTCCACGATCGCGCGCGATTGCTTTTTTGCTTCGGCCAGCCGCGTGGGAGGCGTGTCGGTCGCGTTCATGCTCGCGGAATTATCGAAGAGAAGAACGACCGAACTCCCCTTCGATTGACTGAGCCACATCGTCGGACGGGCGAGTCCGAACGCAAGCAACAGAAGCAACAAAATCTGCAAATACATCAGGAGGTTCTGGCGTAGCTTTTGAAACGGCGCGTTGGCCGTTAGGTCTTCGATGCTTTTCATCCAGAGGAGCGTGGAAGAAAAAATCTCCTGCTTGCGCTTTAGTTTCAGCAGATACATAAGCACGATCAGACCGCCGAGCGAACCAAGAAGAAGGGCCAATGGATTCAGGAAATTCATGCCTTTACCAATCCCGTTTCGCGGAGGCGCTTGATGG
>CAZPIK010000218.1:0-7064 GCA_964586185.1 uncultured Candidatus Sumerlaeota bacterium
GAAGGAATTTCCGGGACTCCAGTGGCGGTGGATCGGTCCATTGGGACATCGCGGTGAAGCATTTCTCAAATTCGTTCGCACGACCTGTGAAGGCTCAAGGTTTCATTGGGAATCCTACGCGAGCGATTCGGAGATTTTATCGGCGATGCGGGGGGCAAAGGCGTTTGTCTATCCCTCGCGCGAAGAGGGTTTTGGTCTTCCCCCTCTGGAGGCGATGGAGCTTGGGATTCCAGTTATCGTTTCCGATCTGCCCGCGCTCCGAGAGACGTGCGGCGATGCGGCGGCTTACTTTACGCCCGGAAACGCGGAATCGCTTGCGGAGGCCTTGCGTCGCTTGTTAGGCGATCCCGATGAGCGTGCGCGACGCGCTACGTTGGGACATGAACGCGCCAAAGAATTCCGGTGGACGAAAGCGGCGACGGCGATGCGTGAAGTTTATCGCGAATTGGCTTGAGATGAATTCATTTGCAACCGCCCGCGCGCCTCGCGTATCAATGTCGGATGAGTTCCGAATTCGAATTAGACGCCCTTGATTGTGAAATGCCGATCGAAGACCGGCGGTTCGAGTCGCGGGAGCGTCGGCAAAATGATCGCCGTGCGGGGCTGCACAACGAAAAGCAAGAAGTGCTGTCCGCCCTGCTTGAAATCAGTAATTACGTCGGATCGCTCATGGCTCTCGACGACATCCTCACGGGAATCGTCGGCGTGACTTCTCGACTCATGGATGCGCAGTCGTGTTCCATTTACCTTTGGGATGCGGAACATACTCATTTAATCATGCGATGCACCTTGGGACTCGATCAAAGTTTGGTCGGTAAGGCGGCGTTTGAATTGCGTCAGGGGATTTCCGGTCACGTTGCGCGGACGGGCGAATTGATCAATCTGGCCGACGCGACGAGCGACCCGCGATACGCGCCGCTGCCGACGGTTGCGAATCTTGACTTGCGGGCGTATCTCTGCGCACCGCTTAGAATTCAGGATGACATCATTGGCGTGATGGTGCTTCGCAAACAGGCGATTCATGAATTTACAAGAGACGAAGTAACGACTTACGAGACGATCTGCAAGCAGGTCGCCATCGTCATTGAGAAGTCGCGACTCTATTTCGCGCGGCTCGAAGCGGAGAAACTCGCCGCCGTCGCCGTTTCGCTTTCCGGTGTCGCGCATTACATCAAAAATTTGCTCCTTTCAATGCGTGGCGGCGAATACCTGATCGAGACGGGACTCAAGCGGCAGGATTCGCAAATGACCGGCGAAGGATGGGGCGTGCTGAAGCGCTCGACTTCCAAAATTCGCGATCTCGTTGAGAACATGCTCAACTTCTATCGCGAAACGGAAATTAATCCGCGCCCCGTCGAGATCAATACGTTCATTCTCGAAGTTTTACAGAACCTTGAGGATCGGGCGATGGAAAAACATACCGTCCTCACTCCCGATCTCGATTTGCGGCTCGAAAAGGTCGAGCTTGATCCCGACACTTTTCAGGACGTGATGATCAATCTCATTACAAACGCGCTTGATGCGATTCCCGATAACCACAAGGGGATTGTGAAAGTGAGAACGCGACTCGATGAAAAGACGCGGCAATTCCTGATTTCCGTTTTGGACAACGGGAGCGGAATTAGCGAGGAGGACAAGTCCAAGCTTTTCAATTTGTTCTTTTCGACGAAGGGAAAAAAGGGGACGGGTATCGGACTCGCCGCATCAAAGCGAATCATTCAAGACCATAATGGCGCGATCGAAGTTCAATCTGAACCGGGCAAAGGCGCCGAGTTTATCGTCCGATTGCCGCTGACTCAGCCTCGGTTATCCGACTAAAAGCGATTAGTCGCCGTCGTTGCCGATGGCCTCAACAGGGCAGGCGTCGAGCGCGTCCTGGCAAAGTTGCTCTTCTTCGGGCGAAGCGGGCTGCTTGTGAACAAAAGAGTACCCCGCATCATCGTTTCGCATGAAATTATCGGGCGCGGCGGCGCGGCAGGCGTCGCAGTCAATGCAGGTGTCGTCCACGTAGAATTTTCCGGGAGCGTTATCGGGATATTTTGCGTTTTTGTCGGCCATGGCGGATTCCTTCCTGCGTTGGGCGGAGCGTCCTTTGGATCGCGCCCGTAAGTCGTCCATATTTTACGCCTTGCGCAGAGGAAATCAATCTCAAAGCCAATAAAGCATGAAGTAAACAATGACGCCCGTCACCGAGACGTAGAACCATAGGGGGAGCGTGATTCGGGCCATACGGCGATGCCGCTCAATCTCGCCCTTGAGCGCCTTGCGGAGGACATAGATTGCAAGCACAAAGACCACGAGGGCCAGTGTCGTGTGCGAGCGGAGTATGACGAAATAGACCGTCCGTATCGTCCCTACTCCCTGAAAGCGGGTGAAGCCATAGATGGAGTGCATAGTAAGGTAGCTCACCAGAAAGAGCGCGGAAACCTTGCAGGCACTCAACATGCAGAATTTATGCTTTTCGATTTCCTTGCGACGGATAAACCTCCAGCCGATGAAAAGGAAAACCGCACTCGTGGCATTGAGCGTCGCGTTCAACGCAGGCCACCACGCTATATCGAAAGTCGCCGATTCACCCATGATCCTTGATCCTTCATCAAACCTTCTTAAGCGCCGAAGGCGCGTACCATTTCCAGCCTAGGGCAACGCCCTAGGTGAACGGTCACCCCAAGAGTCGCAAGGGCTGAAAGCCCGCCCCAATTAGAGCGGGCTTTCAGCCCTTGAATTCCATGTCCGATTACCTGGGGCGTTGCCCCAGGCTACTATAAATCCGCGCCGTTGGCGCTCGAAAAGGAGGATCCATGTCGGCGGCATGGAATGAGCTTGATGAAGGAATAAGGACATGGTTAGGGAAACTCTTTCATCAACTTGAACGCGTCATTGTAGAGTTTCTTCGTTTCGCTCGCGTTGGTCCCGTCGTAGTAACCCCGGATATTGGCGTCGGGATCCACGAGGATCAGACTTTGACTATGAATAATCGGCTCGGCGGCGTCGGGATCGGCTTTGGAAATGCCGAGCTTGAAGCCCTCACGCGCAAGAGTTTGGATTTGGTCGTATTCGCCGGTCAAGAAATACCAGCCCTCTTTTTTTGCGCCGTAACTATCCGCGTAATCGGTCAATGTTTTGGGCGTATCCCATTCGGGATCCACGGTGAACGAGACAAGCTTGATTTTATGTTGCAGTCCCCGCACATCATGGAGTCCCTGCTGAAGTGTTTTCATATTGAGCGACATCGTCGGACAGGTCCCCGAGCAGCGAGTAAAAATAAAATCCGCGATCCAAACCTTACCTTTGAGATCCGTGAGGCCGATGGTTGCGCCGCCGCGCTCTTGAAGCGTAAATTCGGGCACGTTTCCGACGATGGGAAGTTTGGAGAGACCGCGCTTTTTCAGGTTTTCGGGTTTGCCTATAAAGAAGACCCAAACGAGCAGACTCCCGAACGCGATGATGAAAAACAAGAGCATGGATAAGACGATCCACACGCCGGTTGGAACCGGAGGACGTGGAGAAGCGACGGTGGATACGGCGTTATCAGAGGAGGATGTCATGGGTAATTAACGCAGGCGCTTTCTTGCAAAGCATCATCGCGGCAAGGAGGAGGGGAAGATAGACGACGGAAATGAGAAGCAATCCGCGCGCACTGGTTTTGGACTTGCTGCGGCTCATCATGATCCCACCCGCCATAAAAAGCACACCCAAACCAAGCGCGACAAAGAAATAAAAGCGGTCGGTGAGTCCCCAAAGCGTCGGCGTGAGCGAAGCCGCAATGAGCGAGAGGATTTGTCCTGAAATTCGGAGCGCGATTCGATCTCCCAGCGGATCATCAGCGGTCATCATCCGAAAACCACCTAGCAAATAATCTTCACGATGAAGCCACGCGATGGCGTGAAAATGGGGAATCTGCCAGAAGAAGAGAATCGCGAAGAGGGTCCATGAAGGACCCGTTAATCCTCCTGCCGCCGCCGCCCAGCCGATAAGAGGCGGCAATGCGCCCGGCACTGCCCCCACAATTGTATTGAGATACGTAATCCGCTTGAGTGGCGTATATAGGGCAAGATATAGCGCAATTGAAGCGGCTCCAGCAAAGCAGGCCCAAAGATTCGTGAATAGAGCCAAATCGAGAAGCCCCATAATCGAAAGCAACAGGCCAAAAGCGGATGCTTCAAATCCAGTCATCCTTCCCGCAGGTAACGGACGATTTTTCGTTCGTTGCATGAGAGCGTCGGGTCCGCGTTCCATCCATTGATTGAGAGCATTTGCGCCACCGCCGACGAGCGCTGAACCGAGCATAACGTGGGGAAGAAGCGCCCATTCGATCTCGGCGCCCGATCCCATGTAAAAACCCGTGACCGCGGCAACGAGCGCCATGCCCGAAATTTTGGGTTTCGTGAGTTCAAAGAAATCCGCCCATCGCGCTCGTGCAGAGAGGAGCGGCGCGGACGTCGCTTCGGCTTTCATGTATGCGCCTCGCGAGAGAGAGATGAAACTTGCGCGGAATTTGCAGGCAGCGAGGCGCGGCTCCAAACAAAAATTCGCTGGGCATGAAGCCAGAGCACGACCGAGATGGCAAGAATCAGCGCGCCGACTCCGACGTGAGCCGTGGCGATGTGCGGTTGCTTGCCAGTCAGAATCACCATACCACCTAGGCCAATCTGAATAACGATCAAAAGTACAATGGCCATGATCGGAAAAAGGAGGGCTGCGCAGTCGCGGTGAGCCTTAAAGATGCGTAACGCGACTAGCCCTGCCGCAGCGCAGACCATGATGGCCCATGCGCGGTGCGCAAAGTGAAGCCAGATTTGCCACGCCTCCACCCGGGGTAATTGCCACTCCAAGCGTTCGACGTTGATGTTGTGAAGCGCAATTTCGTTCGTCGCGGGGATGAGTCGTCCATAGGACAACGGAAAATCCAATATCGCCAGACCTGATTCGGAGTGCCGCATGAGCGCGCCGAGTAAGAGTTGCATATACACGACAAGAACGAAAAACAGAGCCAAAGAGGGAGTTGATATTCCTTCCGGATCGCGCAAATGGGGCGAGGGCGCGAGCCAACTGCGCGAAGTTGCGACGGCGAGTCCCACGAGCAAACAGAAAAAAGTCTGTCCCAGCATTGCATGGCTTGCGGAAATCGGAAGTGGTAGCAGGAATTTAACGGTCAGACCTCCGAGCAGGGCCTGAAGAAAAACCGAACCCAGCGCGAGATACATGAACTTTCTGACGATGCTTCGCTTTTCGCGACGAGCGAAAAGCACCGTCAATCCGATCGTCAGCAAAGCCACGGTTCCCGCAATCACGCGGTGACCATGCTCGGCACGGAAATTGGGAATCTTCATCCAGTCGAGCGGAACGACGATAAAGTGACCATAAGAAAGGGGCCAATCTGGCACTGCCAGACCGGCCCCTCGACTTGTCACGAGCGCCCCCGCGCACACGAGAAAGAAAGTGCAGACCGCCAAACCCAAGGCAGAGCGATGCAGCAGGCGGTCGTGAGGAACGCTTTCCAAAACACTCGGCCTTACTTCTTAAGCGTGAAGTCCTGCGTCACGTCGCCGCCTGCGACCTTGATCTTGGCTTCGGTCGTTCCAAGCGTTTCGTGCCAGACTTCAACTGTATATTCGCCGTCAGGCAGGTTCGCGATCGTAAACTTCCCATCCTTGTCGGTTACGCCGAAGAACGGATGTTCCATGACGAAGACGTAGGCGCTCATCCAAGGGTGAATATCGCACTTGAACTTGATCGGCTTTTCGACCTTCTTCATGACCTTTTCCAACGTGCCGACGTTCGGCTGGCTGACGTTGAATTCCGGGTTTTCTTTGGCAAGCGAATGGATGTTGTGGGAAGTCGGATCGCTGTTCACGATGTTAAACTTCTGATCCACAAGGATTCCTTGGACATGCGGCGTGTACTGGCAACCCTTTTGATCAATCGTGGCTGCCGTCGCCGGGGGATCGAACTTTCCGGTCACGCCCGCTTTGACGTGAACGAAGGCGTTCTGAACCATCCCTTCCTTACTGACGATGGCGTCTTCGCTACCGACTTTCTTATCGCCGTGGATCGCGGCGCACTTGGCGTCGGCGTCCATCTTGATGACCGTCCGCTTGGGACGCTCACCGTCGAACTTGACGGTTCCGGTGACATTGCCCGCCTCTACGGCCAAGGGAAGTCCCATGGCGGCCAAGGCTAGGATCGCGCTGCTCTTAATGAATCTCATGTGTATTACCTCCTTGAGATTTCTTTCACAAACTCTTGCCCTATTCAGGTCGGCTTTGATCAATTCCAATTGTTTGGAAGAAGGCCGATTTTCCCCGCCGTAGTGTAACTTTTCAGACCACACGCGATCAAGGATTTTCGGACTTACCCGCCGAAAAGTAGTTTATATCCTAAGGGAGGGCATAGGTTTGTCTCATTCCAAGAATTAAGACAGGCCAACCCCGGAATTGTTCCTCTCTTAATCCTAAATATCCAAAACATCGCCTAGAAAGCGGTGTGCGCTTGACCCAACCGTTTTGTCTGCTAAGATGCCTTCGCCTTGTGGGTGATTAGCTCAGTTGGTTAGAGCGCTGGCCTCACATGCCAGAGGTGACAGGTTCGACTCCTGTATCACCCACCATTCATTCTTCGAGCCTTACGTTCCGCTTGCAGGGATTTCAAGGCATTCGCTTACCCGACTACTTGCCCGACTCGGCCCCAATATCTCGGCCAAGTCAATGACTTGCGCTTCGGCGGTGGGATGACAGTAGCGGTCGGTGGTGGTGATCTGCCGATGACCGAGAATCTGTTTGACCACAAACGGATTGTGGCCGACGGACTCCGCCATCATTGTCGCAAAAGTGTGCCGAAAGGAATGAGCGGTTAGCTTTCTCCCTAAAACATCCTTCTTGGCAATTTTGGCCTTCGTAATAATTCGGTCAAAACGATGGCAAAGACTCCACATCGGCTCGAACACGGTTTCCAAACCCTGCCCCTGCGCCTGATGTTGAACCTGCTCCATCAACTCGGATGGAATCCTAACTTGCCGTAGCGTTCCCTTGCTCCCCGGTAAGACCTTGGCTGACCGGATCGAG
>CAZPIK010000218.1:7074-7469 GCA_964586185.1 uncultured Candidatus Sumerlaeota bacterium
TCCGGCCCGGTTCAGGTCGACCAGGGTGGCCGACGGATCGAGATCGTGGATCGAGCTGGGTCAATTTCGGTCTTGAGCAGGGCAACGTGAGACGAACGATAAGAGGGAATCAACTCCGCTGGTCTGGCTCCGGTGGAAAGCATCAACAGAAAGAGCGTCTTCAGTTCTCCGGGACAATGCTCGAAAAACTTCTGCAGCTCGTCTCGACTGAATGCCCTCAATTCACCGACCTTGCCAGACTTGACGCTGGGTTTCTGTACCAAACGCCCGTTGTTCTTCAACATGCGGATGATATAGCAGAGTTCCTTGCCGACGGTTCCCTTGCCAACCTTCTGAAGCCGCTCTCGCTGATACCGCTCCAAGAGAACTTGATCAATGCGATCCAAAGACACGTC
>CAZPIK010000219.1:0-7465 GCA_964586185.1 uncultured Candidatus Sumerlaeota bacterium
CAACGTCATAGACTTGCGGAAACGCGCTGTCGTTATCAATGGCCCGCGCGCCGATTCGCAAATGTTGAAGCCAAGTTTGGAGCGTCCAAGCCGGGATTTGATCCTTCGATGGGTCGGGACCGATCATTTCGACGCAAATTTTTTTCGGAGTCGCGGTTCCGGCCGGAATCGGAACGACATCCATGACGGCGCCCAAAGGATCGGGCCGCCAAGTAATGTTCCCCGTGATCGGCGGATTATTGGGATCGGGAACCGGACAAAGATCGCCGCAGGGACACCCCGTCCCGCCGCATCCCCAAAACGCGAGGTTAAGGGCGAAAAGAAGGAGCGAAAGGGAACGTCGGCTTCCGCGCCGATTTTCCGATTCGCTCGTCCCTAATGGGGGGGGGCGTTAAATTAACTTCTGAGTTACCCATCGCCATTTCTGCTCCGACCGCCGATTCCGATCCTGATTTCTCTGCCAGAAACTTTATTTACACAATGCCAACCGGGTGAGTCAAGCAAGAATCCGACGGCTGAAAGGGTAAGCGGATCAAAGCCTCTCATTGTCCGCTGATCAGTTGGCGGCTCCAACCACTTTTTCAGGGACTTCACTTTTGGACTCTGCGACGACGGGCTTCGGCTTGTCCGTGGGCGCGGGTTTTTCGAACTTTAAGGCCGCAATTCTCTGCCGCGCCTCGAATACCGTTGCTTGAAGCTGACCGGGGCAATCAATCTGTTTGCGGAGCGCGAATCGGTTAATCCCCTTCCAATCCTTATGGCCGCGAACCGTGAGCGGACGTTGGTAGTATCTCGCAAGCAAAGCGCAGAGATTGGCTATGGATTCGCTCATCGCTTTCGTGGGGCGTGAATTCATGAATTCGCCCAAACCGCAAATTCCGATGTTGCCATAATTGTTTAGGCCATTGGGTTCGGATCCGACATGCGAACCGATTTTGGATGCATCGCGGGCTTCCCAAACGTCCCCGTTTCGATCCACGAGGAAGTGATAGCCGACGTCAGCTGCCCCATCGAGCGGACCGTTTGGCGAAACATGCCCTGCGTAAATATTGCGGATCATTGCCGCCGCGTGTTCAGGTTCGATTCCCGCAGCGTGATGAATCGTCAGGTATCCAACTCGACCGACCGATTTCCATACTCGTGGCGCACCGGTCTTGGGTGTGAACTCTCCCGAACGCCCCGCCCATTCGACCCGGCGATGAAATTTTTTTGATCCGAGTTGTGCGCTAAGATACTCGGCAAGCGAACCCTTGGGAGTTGTAGAGGCGACGGAGGGAATGGCGACGGTCTGAGTCCCCGTTGTTGCTTTCGCGTTCGATTTTGTCGAGGTCTTCGGCTTGCTCTTAGCGGTCGTTTTGCTCGAAGTGGTTTTCTTGGATTTTGAAGCTGTCGTTTTAGATTTCGACTTAGTCGTCGCGGACTTCGCGGCGGGTTTCTTCGAGTCTGTGGAAACCGTCGCGCTCCAGATCGGGGTCGCGAGCCAAGCGATCACACACAACCACGAAAAGGACAAAATAAAAATGTGATAACGACGATTCGGCATGGAGGGAACTCCGACGGGAAGAATGGATACAACTGGAGCGACGGTTCCGGCATAATCCCCAAGGCGGACGCCTTGAAGAACAAGTTAAAGTGAGTATGAATATAAATACGCCACGTTGCAAGGGGAATGCGATGTTTGGATTTGAAATCAAAATGGAACTAAATGAAAATGGACTGAGATGGGGTTCAGATGTGAGTTCGCTATTAACCATGCGCAACCGATTCCGCAAAATCGGTAGGGAAGTTACGGAGCGGGGAGGGCGCGCGTTTGCGCTTCTTTTGCGTTGGGTATTGGTCAGCATGGCCTCGATCGCATCAGCCGAAAAGGTATCTTACGGGCGCGACGTTCTGCCGATCCTGAGCGAGAATTGCTATAGCTGCCACGGCCCAGACGCCAGTTCGCGCAAGGCCGATTTGCGTCTTGATCTGCGCGAAGCCGCGCTCGCCGATCTTGAGGGAACTCGCGCCATCGTTCCGGGAAAACCTGACGAGAGCGAGTTGTTGGTGCGCATTACAGCGGAGGTTGAATCCCGCCGAATGCCTCCCAAGAAAACGGGGAAGACCCTGACTCCCGCACAAATTGAAACGCTTCGCGCGTGGATCGAACAAGGGGCCGAGTGGGGTTCGCACTGGGCATTCGTGCCGCCTGAAAAGCCCGCGCTTCCCGTCGTGGATAATTTCGGGTGGATTCGCGGACCAATGGACACTTTTGTCTTGGCACGGATCGAGAGCGAAGGACTGAAACCATCGCCTCCCGCTGATCCCTTGACTCTGCTTCGTAGGCTCAGCCTTGATCTCACCGGGCTTCCGCCCACATTACAGGATATGGAGAAATTCAACTCGGCTCCTGATTTCAATACTGCATATGGAGAAGCAGTAGATCGTTTGCTGGCCTCGCCGCATTTTGGCGAACGTTGGGCGCGAATTTGGCTCGATGCCGCGCAGTATGCCGATTCGGATGGGTTTGAAAAGGACAAGCCGAGGCAAGTCTGGGCTTGGCGCGATTGGGTCATTCGCGCTTTTAATTCCAACATGCCGTATGACCAATTTTTGCAGCAACAAATCGCGGGTGATTTGCTTCCAGGCGCGGGTCGCGATCAGATTGTCGCGACGGGGTTTCTGCGCAACAGCATGATCAACGAAGAAGGGGGCATAGACCCCGAACAGTTTCGCATGGAGGCGATGTTCAATCGGATGGACGTCATCGGTCGCGCCGCGCTCGGCCTCACAATTCAATGCGCGCAATGCCACGATCACAAATACGATCCGCTAAAACAGGCGGAATACTATCGGCTACTCGCCTACATTAATAATTCGCATGAGGCCTGCGTCACCGTACTTTCCGACGATGAGGAAGATCAGAAAGCTAAAATTCTTTCCAAGATCGAAGCCATGGAATCGGATTTCAAGAACGCGAATCCCGATTGGCAGACTCGATTCATGGCTTGGCAGGAAAAAGTCGCGAAGCAGCCGCGTCCGTTCTGGCGCGAATTGGACTTGAAATTCGACGACACGACTTCGGGCGGCCAGAAATTTCTTCCACTCGGCGATGCTTCGTATCTTGCGGCGGGTTACGCTCCGACGCGATTCAGTCCCAAGATGGTCGCCGATAGTCCGCTGACGACAATTACGGCGGTGCGCCTGGAAGTCTTGGCCGATCCGAACCTCCCGCGCGGCGGCCCCGGTCGTTCGGTTTATGGCACATTGGCGCTGACTGAGTTTCTAATGTATTCGGGCGCGAGCGACGAAACGATCGAAGCGATGGACAGATGGGATAAGGTTCCGATGGGGTCGGCGGTTGCGGATGTGAATCCCGCTCGAAAGCGCCTGGCACCTGAATTCTCGGAGGGCGGAAAACGTGAAGCTTACACGGGTCCCATCGAAATGGCGCTCGATGGTGACGGCAAGACGGCGTGGACAACCGATAACGGCGCGTCGCGTCGCAATCAATCGCGATTTGCGATATTCAATTTAGCCCAGCCACTCACGACGACCGCGAAGCCACGAATCGGAATTCGACTCAGCCAAAATCACGGCGGCTCGAACAGCGACAACAACGAGAATATCAACGTCGGGCGGTTTCGGATTTCCGTGACCGATGCCACCGCGCTCCCGACGATGGTTGCGCCTGACGAAATTCTTAAGATCATTGCTCGACCTGCATCGCTTCGTCATGCGGATGAAGCGACGGCGCTTTTTCGATATTGGATGGAATCGCAGAAAGATTATCCGCTGGCCAAGCAAATGTTGGAATCGGCGTGGCAGAGCATGCCATCGGGAACGACGCAGTTGGTTTATCGGGAACGAGAGGATCAGCGCGAAACGCATCGGCTGGATCGCGGCGATTTCCTGAAACCCGCCGAACGGGTTGAAATGGGAACGCCCGATTGGCTGAACCCGATGCCCGAGCATCTTCCGCCGAACCGTCTTGCCTTGGCTGTTTGGTTGACCGATCCCCGTGCGCCGACGACCGCTCGCGCGTTTGTTAATCGCGTGTGGCAAGCGTATTTCGGAGCTGGACTTGTCGAAACTCCATCCGATTTTGGATTGCAGGGCGCGCGTCCCAGTCACCCCGAACTTCTCGATTGGCTCGCGGTGAACTTCGTCGAATCGGGTTGGGACATCAAGGCGCTAAGTCGCCTGATCGTAACTTCGGCGACTTATCGGCAATCGTCGCGCGTGACGCCGGAGCTACTTGAGAAAGACCCGAAGAATCGTCTGCTGGCGAGGGGAGCGCGGTTTCGGGTGGATGGCGAACTCGTTCGCGATATCACGCTCGCCGCGAGCGGACTCTTGAGTCCAAAGGTCGGCGGGCCAAGCGTCTATCCTCCCGCGCCCGAGTTTCTTTTCACTCCGCCCGCGAGCTACGGTCCTAAGGAATGGAAAACGGCGACCGGCGAGGATCGCTACCGCCGCGGACTTTACACGTTCCGTTTTCGCAGCGTTCCTTTTCCTTCTTTGCAGGTTTTCGATACGCCCGACGGCAGCGCGCCGTGTGTGCGCCGCGAGCGTTCAAATACTCCCTTGCAGGCTCTGACCGTTTTGAATGAACCGCTTTTTGTCGAATGCGCGAAATCGCTCGCGAAGTTGACGATGGAAAAGGGCGGCACTACCGACGCGGACCGAATCGCGTGGGCGTTCAAACGATGCGCCGCGCGTTCTCCCAATCCCAAGGACTCCGAGACGTTGCTCGCGTATCTTCAGCAACAACGCGCCCGCGCCGCCAACGCCGAACTAAAACCCTCCGACTTGCTCGGGGGCACGGACGATCCCGAATGGGCCGCCTGGATGCTCACCGCGCGCGTCATGCTCAGCATGGATGAGACGATGACGCGGCAGTAGGCTTGAACCTGTCGGGACAGATTAGCGCCCCCATTTCGTTTGCCGCTGGATTTTGCATCAATTCTGTTTCGAGAGCGCGATCAGTTCGTGCATCCTCTTGCGAAGTTCGGTGTTGGCCAGCCTTGTATTCGTCAAACTGAGAGGGTATTTGTGCCACTTGCGCAAATCGTTCAAACGAAGGCTCGTTAAGTCGTGTGAGAAAAAAGAAAAGGCCATTTTCTCAAGTGAACTGGAAAAGTTGATAAAGTCTAATGTACAATTCTTCCAGCTTCAGGATATTTATTGCTCGGAATCCCTTTTAATGTTTCACAAAGTTCAATAAGATAATCTTGAAACAGATTCATCTCTCTTGTGAGATCATTCCGCAACCAACTACAGGTAACGCCCATTGTCGCACAGAATGAATCAAACCCATTTTCAAATTCCTCTTTCGAATTTAAGAATGCTGGATGTCGGGCAGGTTCACCGTTGGACTCCAACCCGCTGCTAAGCGTCATGGTACGAACTAGTTGAGCAAACTGCATGATCTTTTCGTGAGCTTCGAATCTACGGTCTAAACACTTTTCTTTCAGCCTTAAACGGGTTTGTCTTCCAATGACCAACCATGTGGTAGTAGCCGAAATCAATGTTCCCAGCAATGTTCCAACGAGCACAAAAAGCGCAGGAGCATTCTTTTCAGAGAAAAGATCGCAAATCATCAATTTACTCCATTCGTATCATTAAGTACATGCGTTCGATGAGGGTCAAGTGACTTTTGCTAAGTTTCAGATACATCAAGGGATGACGGTCATCCACTTGAGATGACCAAAGCTAAAAGGTTTTTCGATTGCCGTCCAATACGAACAAGGGGAGAATGACTGCATGAAACGCGATGAAGTTCTAACCCTCCTCCGCTCGCATAAACTGGAACTCCAACAACGATTTGGGGTGACCGCATTGTCGTTATTTGGATCGGTCTGTCGTGACGAGTCCAGTCCATCAAGTGATGCCGATGTTCTCGTCGCATTTGATGGTCCGGCTACATCCAAGCGGTATTCCGGTGTTCAATTTTACTTGGAGGATTTGCTGGGCGCTCGCGTGGATTTGGTGACCGAAAAAGCATTGCGACCCGAGTTGCGACCTTACATTGAGCGCGAGGCCATTCATGTCTGATTCGGATGTCACAGGTCGGGAATGGAACCTGAACCTTCATCAGGCCATCAACGGCTTGAGCGGATTTGGCGAAGTATCAAGGGAGTGGAGATGAATTCGCGGGCGTATCTTACTTTTGTCGCAGGCGGGCCGCAGGGATTTGTGTTTTTTAACGTGGGAGGCGGTCTCCGACCGCCGATACATGGAAAAATCGTCGCTCGGAGAGCGACTCCCACATTGAATTCATCTCCCGATAAGTGACAATTATGAGATGCGCCCTGAATTCGCAGTTCCTTTGCGTTCTTCGCGTTCTTTGCGGTAAAATATTTTTCGGTATTTGACCGCCTATTCTCTAGTTGTGGAGTGGTAGATGCAAAGCCCCAACGAACCCCTTGTCGCGCGGCGGTGGTTTTTGCAGCAATGCGGAATCGGGATGGGCGCGTTTGCGCTGAGTCATCTGCTCGGCGGGACGGCATTTGGCGCGTCCACGAATCCGCTGGCTCCCAAGCAGCCGCACTTCGTCCCGAAGGCCAAGCGGGTTATCTATCTCTTCATGGCGGGCGCGCCCAGCCATCTCGAAATGTTCGACTACAAACCCGAACTCACGAAATGTGATGGATCGCTTCCGCCAAAGGAACTGCTCGAAAACTACCGTGCGGCGTTTATTGATCCGAATTCCAAACTGCTCGGTTCCGTTTACAAATTCGCGCAAAAGGGGCAATCGGGCGCGTGGGTGTCCGAATTGCTTCCCCATTTTTCCGAAATCGTGGACGACGTCACGATCATCAAGAGCATGACGACCGACGCGTTCAATCACGCCCCCGCGCAGATCCTGATGAACACGGGATCGCAACAGTTCGGTCGCCCGAGCATGGGCGCGTGGACGACTTACGGTCTCGGCACGGAGAATCAGGACCTTCCCGCGTTCGTCGTTTTCAGTTCGGGATCAAAGGGTCCGAGCGGCGGCGCGGCGAATTGGGGGAGCGGATTTCTTCCGACCGTTCATGAAGGGGTGCTCTTCCGCAGCAGCGGCGATCCCGTGCTTTATCTTTCCGATCCGCCGGGGATGGATCGGCAGGCGCAGCGCGATACGCTGAACGCTCTCAGCGACCTCAATCAACGACAGTACGAGGCATTCAACGATCCCGAAATCACGACGCGCATCAATTCTTTCGAACTCGCATACCGGATGCAAGCCAGCGCGCCAGAGATCATGGACATTTCGACCGAACCGCCCGAAGTCCTCGAAATGTACGGCGCAAAACCGGGCGCACCTTCATTCGCCAACAATTGCCTGCTCGCGCGGCGGCTCGTCGAAAAGGGCGTTCGATTTGTTCAGCTTTTCCATGAGGCGTGGGATCAGCACGGCAATCTGCGGGCCGATCTCAAGAAGAACTGCGAAAATACCGACAAAGCCTGCACCGCGCTCGTCAAAGACCTGAAGCAACGC
>CAZPIK010000220.1:0-7464 GCA_964586185.1 uncultured Candidatus Sumerlaeota bacterium
TCTTTGCTGAAACTCTCGGGTTCCAGGGGGAACGGTCGGATTGTCGGAGGAGCCTTTAGCGAATCATGGCAAACCACGATTTAGTCGTCGGCATTGATTTGGGCACGACCTATTCGGCCATTGCCCAGATTGATCCCATGGGGCGTCCGCAGATTATTCCTAATCTGGACAATGACCGCGTGACCCCCTCCGTGGTCAGCATTCAAGGACAGAAGGTCATTGTGGGCCGCATCGCGAAAGAGATCGCGATGAGTGCGCCTGAGACAACGATTCAATTTGTCAAAACGAATATGGGTCGCCGGCGCAAACGGATTCGCATCGGCGACAACGAATGGACCCCGGAGGAAATCTCCGCCATGATCCTCCGTAAGGTGGTTCAGGACGCGCAAGCTTCGCTGGGTCCCGGCTCTCGAATCCATCACGCCGTCATCACCGTTCCGGCTTTCTTCACCGAGCAGCAACGCAAATCCACCGAGGACGCGGGACGGATCGCGGGACTCGATGTTCTTTCGATCATCAACGAACCGACGGCCGCCGCGCTTGCTTATGGATTCCATCAGTTGGGCCGCGATCAAACCATCCTCGTGTACGATCTCGGCGGCGGAACGTTCGACGTTACGATTATGCGAATCGAAGGACACGTCGTCCGAATGCTCGCGACCGATGGCGACGTCCAACTCGGCGGCAAGGATTGGGATCAGCGCCTCATTGATTTCGTCGCCGAAGATTTTATTTCCGCAACGGGTATGGACCCGCGGGAGCATCCGGAAAGCTATCAGGAAATGCTCACGACCGCCGAGCAGGCGAAAATCCGCCTCTCCAAACTTAATGAAACCCGCTTCGTCGTAAACTGCGGCGGATTCCGACACACCGTTACTATCGGGCGCGATCAATTCGAAGAGATGACCGCGGACTTACTCTCACAGACCGAAACGACTCTGCGTTTAGTCGTCGAGGAAGCGGGGCTTTCCTTTTCAGATATTGACGAATGCCTGATGGTCGGCGGGTCCACTCGGATGCCGGGCGTCCATTCGATGTTCGAGCGGATCGTCGGCAAAATGCCGCGTCACATCTTGAATCCCGACGAGTGCGTGGCGCAAGGAGCCGCCATTCACGCCGTCATGACACAGCTTGATCTCATCGAGCAAGGCTGCGATTTTTCCATGCCCGATATCGCCTCGGACAGCCTCGAAAAATTCCGCCTCATGGAAGAAAAACTCATTAACTCCCACACGCTCGGGATTAAGGCGCTCCATCCCGATGGGCGAACCGTCGTGGCTCCCGTCATTCCGAAGATGAGCAGCGTCCCCTGCCGCGAAGTCCGCCAATTCCAAACCGCGCGCGCCGGACAGCAAATCGTTCGAATCGCCGTCATGGAAGGCGAAAGCACTCAGCCCGACGCCTGCACCGAAATCGGAACCTGCCTTGTGCAGGGTTTGCCCGTGGATTTGGCGCAGGGAACTCCCATCGAAGTTTTGTTCGAGTACACGCGCGACAGCCGATTGAACGTCTCGGCCTCTTTGCCGACGATTCAGCAATCCGCGCAAACAGATATCCAGCGAACCTCCGGCATGACGCCTGAGGAGATTGAGATCGCGAAGCAGCGGTTGGCACAACTCCGCATCGAATAGTGGCCGCCGATAACCTACTTCTTGAACTCGCTCCCCCATTGCTTGAGGCATTGGAACTGTCCGGTCACGCGGGCAAACTCGATTATTTCGCGCTGCTCGGCATCCAGCGTTCGGGCTTTGCCGCTGCCGACGTGGATCGCGCCGTCATGGCTCGCTCCAAAGCTCTGCGCCCTTGGCAAAATTCACCTCAATACGGCCCCGACATCGTCAAACTGCTCCCGATGCTCCATCGCATCGCGGCGATCCTTAAGGATCCTGTGCGCCGCGATGCTTACGCCAAGGAAGTGGATCGCGTCCTTTCCGGTGCGCCCGTGGATGCCGAGGGCGATTTCCGCGAAATCGTCCGTGCCGCCTGCGCCGACGGCAAACTCGACGAGGCCAGCAAATCCGAACTTCTTAAATATGCCTCCGCACATGGCATCGCCTCGAACGAAGCGGCGATGATCGTCAACGAATTCACCGCGACGATGAAAAAGGCTCGGCCCGCCGCCGAAGAAGCCGACCGCGCGTGGGAATTCAAACTCTCCTCTTCCGAAGGCGGCGCGGAAGCGTTCACCGAAGCCGTTAACTCAATGCTCGACGCGGGTATCTTTAATAAGGAAACTTCCGCTCGATTCCTCGGCGACGCCGGCAAATTCGGCATTGATTCCGCCCATGCTGCTTCACTCATGCGCAGCATGGCCGCCGCGTATTTCCGACGGATGGTCGAAGGAGTCGCGCAGGGCGGCGCGATTAATGAAAATCAAGCCAAGCTCTTGATGCCCAAAGCGGCGGGTTTGGGAATTGCTCAAGACCGCGCGTTCGAAATTCTTTCCGATTTCACGTTCACAGGCGCGTCGCAAGAGGACCTCGCCTCGCTGCATCTAACCGTCTCCGCCTTCGATCAGGGCGAGATCGAGGGACTGCTCGCGCATCAAAACACTGTTCTTTACGACCGACGCGGCAATATCATCGCTCGCGCTGTCACCGGTTTATTCACGACCGTTCCCGGATGGATCGTCCTGGCCATAGCGGTAATTGGTGGCGGTATCTACTTATACGGAGGATCGTCCGCCGGTTCCCGCCGGGTGATCTCCCCTCCCGCATTCACGCCCGCGCAAACGCCGGGAGACAACGCGAATACGAATGCGACTTCAGCAGCGGCAAAAAATGAGCCTTGGAAAAACCCCAAGCCTGATCCCGTTTCGGGTATGTTGCCTATCGAGCCTGAACAACCAACCGATCCGCCCGCGTTCGACATCAAAATCACCGAGGTAACTTGCGCTGAATACCAAAAATTTTTGAAGGATACCTTTTACAAAAATTATCCTGCGGGATGGAGCGCGGATTTCAGCTTTCCCGCCGGCAGCGCGAATAAGCCGGTCACGGGCATTCCATGGGCCGATGCCGAGGCGTATTTGCAGTGGCTCGCGCGCTCGATGAAATTGCAACCCGGCGCGATCCGTTTCCCGAACGAAGCGGAATTCCGCCGATTGACCCGCGCCCCGATGAAGAGCGGCGTGGGCACGTCTCAACCCAGCTTCTGGAAAGCCGTCGGTCTGAACAAGATCACCCAACTTTCGGATGCCAAAGCCAATAAAGACACAGATACGCTCTACTTCCCAACCGGGCAAGTTTACGATCTTTTCAACAACGTCCGCGAATGGGGACAGGATGAAAAAGGCGGCAAGAGGCTCGTTTACGGCGGCGATCACACGATGAAAACCGAATCGTTCGACGTCGAAGAAAGCCAATATGAAGACCCAACGGCCGCCTCACCCACCCTTGGTTTCCGCTATGTCGTCGTGAAATAATCAATACTACTTGAGCGTTGCCAGAAATTCCGTCAAATCCGTCAATTGCTGCGTCGTCAGCCCCGCCGAGAGCCCCGTCGGCATAAGCGAGATTGCGCTTTTCCGTTTCTCAAGCACGTCGCTCGCAGGGAGTTTTGTTATCTCGCCATTCGAGTCCATCAGCTCCATTCCGTCGGGCGTTTCGGCGCGAATGTAGCCGTTTAAGTATCCTTTCGATTTGCTGCGAATGATCCAGACTTGATACTCGTGCGAAATCGCCGCGCTGGGGTTCAAAATAGATTCGTAAATCGCCTCCCGCGCGAGTTTGGAACCGATCTTCGAGAGATCTGGCCCCACGTCTTTTCCCTCGCCATTAATCTTGTGGCACTTGAAGCACTGCGGCCCTTCGGTCGTGAAAAAGGCTTCGCGTCCGCGCGGGGCTTCGCCCTTCATTTTGACGAGTTCCGAAATCGGCGGCAGCGCCTTCCCTTCCTTCGTTTGCGCGGCGGGCAGAATCTGATCGGCCATGAGCCGCACGTCCTCGAAGGGACTGGCGTGCGTGACCGTCGAAGCATCAAGCGTTAGGTCTTGCGCAAGCCGTCCTTCCTCCGCAATTTTGAGAATGAGCAACGTCCCCGATTTCGAGGTTCCTAGCGATTGAACCGCCGTGCGCCGAACATCCCGCGTGAGCGCGGCGTCGCCCAATACTCCCTCCAGAATTTGCAGCGTATCGTCTCCCTTAATCGAACCGACGGCCTTCACGGCCTCGGACGCAATTTCAGGATCGGGATCATGAGTGAGTCCTTTAAGCCCTTCGAGCGCGAAAATCGTCTGCATCGCGCCAATTGCTCTCATCGCCTTGAGCCGATCTTCCTTTTCTTCGGACGCGTTCTGCGCGACGGCCAGCGCATCGGGAACCATGTCCATGATCCGCGCGTCTCGGATCATCGCCAGCGCGGCGGGACGATGGTCCCGATTTTTGATCGCCCGCCGAAGGAATTCCCTAAACTCCGGTTTTTCCTTTACCGCGCTCCAAAGCTCATCCCCATCGGCGGTGATCGCGGCAAGAACGGCTTCGACAAGTTCTTTGGGCGTTTGTTCGTTCAGCAATCCCATAAAAATAGGCGCGGCTTTTTCTGCGGGACCATAAGAAACAACCTTCACGGCAGCGAGTCGGGTCTCCATCGGCGCACTGGCGTCGGCCAGTATTTGCGCCGATTTCTCCAACGATTCCTTCACGTTAAGATCAAAAGCAATTTCAGAAACGGCACGATTCCACTTGCCGTCGAACGCTTTGACGATCTCTGCGAAAACCTTTTCCTCGCGGCCTCGCGAAGCGATACCGATGGCCTCGCGATAAAACCGGTCTTTGCCGTCAAATTGCCGGGCCAGTATCACGATCCATTTTTCCGCCCAATCTTCCTTGATGTGCTGAAGACTCAAAAGCAGTTCACGCCGGACGCCTGAATCTGAATCCTTGAGCAATTTTTCAGCACGGCGCAAATCTTCGGCGCCCATGCCCGCCATGATCCTGACGAACTGAACGCGAAACGCGGGGTTCTCTTCGCGCATCGCTTTCAAAACGGCCTTTCGACCCTTTCTCCCTCGATCCCAAAGAAGCCACAAGGCTCTCGCGCGCATCACCTCGTCATCAGACTTCGTAAGCTTCAGCAAATATTCCGTCGCTTGTTCTGAGGGATCAGCCTTCAGCGCTTGGAATCCATTAAACCGCCTCGCTTGATTCGGCGATCTCAGCGCGTCTATCGCCTCGCCCGCCGAAAGCATTGCGTCTTGGAGCACGGAATATTTTGTGTCAGGAGGCGCCAGACGATAAATCCGACCTCGCGTCCAATCGCGCAGGTTATGTCCTCCGACGCCGGGATCGTACCAATCGGCTACGAACACCGACCCATCGGGCGCGGTGCAAACGTCTATTGGGCGAAACCATTTGTCGTCGGGACACGAAAGTACGACGTTTATTTCCGCAGAGAACCCAGCCCCCTTGGGAGTCGTTGGATAGGAGCGCACCTCGCCGGGTCCCGCGTCGGCATGAAGCAGAGTTCGTCGCATCCCCTGTGGCAAAAGCGTGCCTTCATAAAAGGTCAAACCGACGGGCGAACCAAATCCAGTTTTCAAAATCTTCGGCACAATTCCGGGACGATCTTCATTCCAATGAATCGAATCGAGCCGCCGATCCCCCTTGCGCTTCGGCCAATATCCGTAATTCCCCCCATCCATGATGTAACAAATCCGGCATTGTTGATTGCCGTCGTCGTCATTATCCGAAATAAAAACATTGCCGAATGAATCCACGGCGGGTTCGAGGGGATTACGCAAACCCTCAGCGAGAAGTTCGAGCTTGTTCCCTTCGAGATCTGTTCGCAGCACCGAGGCCGCGCCGTGCGGGGCGTTCCTACCGACATGAATGCGGTTGCCCGATTTATCGGTAACGTCCAAACCTTCGTCACCATTGCTCATGTAAAGTTTTCCATCGGGACCGAACATAACGCCGTGGATGGCATGGTCGTGATCCTTGCCTTTGAAACCGGTGAGAACGACGGTTCGTTTATCGGCTTTTCCATCGCCGTCGGTATCCTCCAAATAAAAAAGATCGGGCGATTGACAGACATAAACGCGCTTGCCCAAAACGGCGATACCCAACGGCGCTTGGAGCGAAGGGTCTTGATAAAACGTCGTCGCCTTGTCGCACTGGCCATCGCCATTGGTGTCTTCAAGGACGCGGATGCGGTCGCCCTCCGGTCGCGCAACGGGATTCTGAAAAATGCGATAGTTGACGGCTTCGCACACCCAAACCCTACCCGCGGCGTCCACGTCAATCGCGGTGGGATTGAGCACATCCGGCTCGGCGGCAAAAAGCGTGGAGGCCAGTCCATCTGCAACCTTGAGTTGCCCAAGCGCTTCACCCGGTTCGATCTGCCCTATTGCAGGAGCGCCGATGAGTATTATCGCCATCCATCCGAACACGTGCACGATTCGCTTCATCGGAAAACCTCCACACTTAAAAGACTCCAGCCATTGCGGCGGCGGATAACTATGCGCGATGGATAACACGAATTCAACAAAGTGGAAGCGATTTACAACCGCTTTCTTCGGAGGATAAGCGGCAAGATGCCGCTTCCACATGAACGAGATCGCGCCCGTTACGACCAGACGCGCGTGATTTCACTTGGGCGTGACGATAGGGAAAGTTAAACTTCCCCCGCCCTTGGAGCGCGCGCGAGTGTATCATTTCATCAAATCCTTCTCTCAAATGACGGCGGAGGTTTCGCCCGCTCTGGGACTTTTGATTGCCGATCGGGGGGGGCGCCGGGTCGGACTCAAGATCAGCGACGACAAGCGAGAAAAAGTTCCTTCGGTTGCAGAATACCGACAACTCTTTCCGCATTGGGATGAGGCGCGACTCAAGAATCTCGTGCGGCGGAACGCAAGCTGCCGGGCGCGGAACATGTTGCTAAAGCAACTCGTTGCGCGGCGCGGATTTGAAATCGCCTATCCCCTGTTGCGCTGGCACGGAAAGGAAACTCTCGATGAATATTGCTCACAAAAAAAGCCAGCCATTTTCGTAACGTGGCACGCCGGACCACATACAGGACTGAACGTCGGTTTTTTTCAGGAAAAAATTCCGCTCCTCAAAGTTTACGGTATGAGCAAATACGGTATGCCGGAATTCTGGGAAGCGCTTGTCTGGGATTCGGAACGCGACAACGGAATTAAGGTTTTGAAGCAATGTCTAAAGCGACTCCGTTCGGGCGGTTATGTCTATCTCGCCTTTGATAGTTTGAAGGATCAGCAGGGAGCCATCGAACTCCCTTGTCTTGGGAGGCGTGTGCCTTTTCGGAGGTCGCTCGGTGCGCTCGCCGTTCTTTCAGGCGCGCCGATCATCCCCGTTTGCGCGTATTGGTCGGATCGAGGTCAAAAGATCGAACTTGAAGTCCAATCGCCCATCATGCCCTTGGTGGGCGAGGAGTTCGAAGGAGAAGAAGCTGAACATGCGGTTTTGAACGCGCTGGTCGGGCGTTATGAAGAATACTTAAAAACGA
>CAZPIK010000221.1:0-7425 GCA_964586185.1 uncultured Candidatus Sumerlaeota bacterium
GGTCCCCTATAAAGTCGTCCGCGCGGCCAATGGCGACGCGGCCATTCAGCTTCGCGACAAGGCTTATTCGCCGCCCGAGATGGCCGCCCGCGTGCTTCAGAAAATGAAGCAAACGGCGGAGGATTATCTCGGCCAAAAAGTCGAGCAGGCCGTCATCACCGTCCCGGCCTACTTCAATGATAGTCAACGTCAGGCGACCAAAGACGCGGGCCGAATCGCAGGACTTGAAGTGCTTCGCATTATCAATGAGCCGACGGCCGCCGCGCTTGCCTACGGGCTTGATCGGAAGAAAGAAGAAAAAATCGCCGTCTATGACTTGGGCGGCGGAACTTTCGATATTTCGATTCTTGAACTCGGCGATGGCGTTTTTGAGGTCAAGGCAACCAACGGCGACACCCACTTGGGCGGCGACGATTTCGATTCCACCATCATGGATTGGATGGCCGACGAATTCAAAAAAGAGCAGGGCATTGACCTTCGGCAGGATCGCATGGCGCTCCAGCGTTTGAAGGAAGAGGCCGAGAAAGCCAAAATCGCGCTCTCCAGTTCGATGAGTTACTCGATCAATCTTCCCTTCATCACGGCGGACGCGAGCGGACCCAAGCATCTCAGCATGGAAATCAGCCGCGCCAAGCTTGACGCCCTTTGCGCCCCGCTGATCGAGCGGACGAAGGGACCCTGCATTCAAGTCTTGAAGGACGCTGGGCTTACAGCCGACGACATTGACGAAGTGATTCTCGTTGGCGGTATGACCCGCATGCCTTCTGTGCAGGACGTCGTCAAAAAGATTTTCAAGAAGGAACCGAACAAGAGCGTCAATCCCGATGAAGCCGTGGCCATTGGCGCGGCGATTCAAGGCGCCGTGCTCGCGGGCGAAGTCAGTGATGTGCTTCTGCTCGACGTGACGCCCCTTTCGCTCGGCATTGAGACGCAGGGTGGAATTTTCACTCGCCTAATCGAACGCAATACGACGATCCCGACCCGCAAGAGCGAAATCTTCTCAACGGCGACCGATAACCAAACGGCCGTCTCGATTCACGTTCTCCAAGGCGAACGCGATCTGGCGCGCGACAACCGCACGCTCGGCCGATTCGACTTGGTTGGCATTCCGCCGGCGCCGCGCGGCGTTCCGCAGGTTGAAGTCACTTTCGATATTGACGCCAACGGCATCATCAACGTCTCCGCCAAGGACCTTGGAACCGGTCGCGATCAGAAGATCAAGATCGAGGCTTCCAGCGGCCTTTCCGAGGACGAAATCAAGAAGATGGTGCGTGACGCCGAAGATCACGCGGGCGAAGATCGCGCTCGGAAGGAAGAAATCGCGATGCGGAATTCCGCCGACTCGCAGATTTACTCCACGGAGCGGATGCTTAAGGATAAAGAGCTTGCCGACAAATTCGACGCCGAAGATAAGAAAATTCTCGAAGAAAAGGTGGATAAACTCCGCAAAGACCTTGAAAGAGGCTCGGCGGACGATATAAAATCATCGCTTGACGATCTTGTGCATCATCAGCACAAGGTCTCCGAGAAGCTCTACCAGAAGGCCGGAGGCAGCCCCGAGGGCGGCTCCAAGCCAACGGTGGATCCCGATGAAGTCGTGGACGCCGAATTCGAGGTCGGCGGCGACAAGTAACCCCTTTGATTAGAGGAATCTGCAATGGCAAAGAAATCGCGTAAGAAGAAGGCTGAGGAACAGCAGCAACAGCAGGAAGCCGATTTTAATCTCGGCGAAACCGACCTGCAGGAGATGATCAAGGGAAACAATAATAAGTATCTCATGATCAATCTCGTTGCGGGTCGCGCCGCGGATTTAAAGCGCGGGAGCCGCGCTCTGGTGGATATCCAGGGACCGCATACCCCCTTGGAATTGGCGCTCTCCGAGGGCGTTTCGGGTATGCTCAAAATCCAGAAGAAGCAAAACGAAAGCAAAATCGTCAACTTGGTTGATGCCGAATAATTTTGCCATCCGACTCGGTTAAATTGGCCGCCGCGATTCCTTGGGATTGCGGCGGCTTTTCATTTGCAGGCTTGACATGCAAACGTTGGTTCATTCTGATTTGCGGGGAGGGTGACTTTTGTGACGACGCGAAATACCACGCAAAAGAAGGTCATCCGCGCCGTGCTTGAAATTGCGGATCGCCCGCTGAGTCCGGATGAAATCTGGCGCGAGGCGAGAAAGAAATCGAAGGGACTGGGCGTCGCAACGGTTTATCGCGCGATCAAGGGTTTCAGCGAAGAGGGCGAACTGCAATCGGTCGAGGTTCCCGGCGAGCCGCCGCGCTACGAAATCGCGGGCAAGCCGCATCACCATCATTTCCATTGTCGCCGTTGCGGGCGCGTTTTCGAAATCGAAGGGTGTCCCGGCGATTTGAAGCGGCTCATTCCCAAAGGATTTCGCCTCACCGGTCACGAGGTCATGCTTTATGGCGAATGCGCCTCCTGCGCGTGAATAATTATTTTCGACTCATCAGCAGAACGAGCGCCGCCACGACACCTAACGCGCAGACCAAGAGCGCGACTTTCGCATAAAAAGGGAGGATGAACGGTTGTCGCAGCTCGGTGGATCCAAGACTTTCCGCCGCTCGTTTCATCGCTGTCTGGGTAACGGCCTGTTCCCAAGTTTGTCGCATACGCGCGGCGGTATCCGGTCGCATCGGCGGAACGGATTCCGTCCCGGCATCACGGGCGATTTGATCGAGCGTATCGGACGCGCGCGGATCAAAACCCTCATTGTCATCCAATAGCGGTTTTACGGGTTTTTCAGAATGATCCGGCATGATCGGCACCTTTAAACTTCCGCGAGAGCTTCGAGCAGACAACCCTTGATTCGATGAACGGTGATACGGAGCGAATTGGCCGACTTCTCGAGAATGACGGCCATCTCCTCGTAAGGAATTCCCTCTTCCTTGCGCATCGTCCAAATGGCGATTTCCTCTGAATCCAATTTAGAAAGAGCGGCGCGGTAACGCTCCATCGCTTCACGGCTGGCGGCTTCGTGATGCGGATTCGGAGCGGGCGAAGCCATTCGATCCATCAAGTCTATTTCCACTTCATCCGTGCCGATCACGTTCGACGCCACTTTGCGCGCGCCGTCCTTCAGCGCCTTGAGCGCCTTAAAATAGGCGATGCGCATCATCCAACTGCTGAGCTTGCTGCGGAACTCGAACTGATCGAGTTTTAGAAGGCAGTGTTCGAAGACATCCTGCGCGATATCTTCGGCGGCATCGTGATCTCCGCGCACGATGCGTAGCGTGAATCGGACGATGCGAGTGTAGTAGGTCTCCCAGAAGATGGCGTAGGCGGCTTCATCCCCGGCGAGCAGGCGTTCGACAAGTTCGCGGTCATCCATCTTGATCGTCCCGTCGGCCGCGTCGCCCACGGAATAATCAACAGGATTGGCCACGTCTTGTTTCAATTTTTACGATGACCTACTCGCCGCCTTCGATGGCGGATTTTTCGATCCAACCCGTTTTGCCCGAACCGATGCGAACCTTCGCGAAATTTCCTTCCTCATCCATCAAGGTGACGGTCTCGCCCGATTTTACCGATCCGATGGGGACGCTTTTGGTATCGGCTTTAAAGCGGACTTTGGCCGAGCGACTGACCTGAACTTCAACTTCATCGGAGGAGGAACTGGCGTCAGAACCTGACTCGGCCGAAGTTGACTCGACGGGCGCAAATCCAATGGCTTTCAATTTTTCCACAGCGCCATCCCGTTTTGGGGCAGGCGCAGGTTGTGGGCGGTTGCGTGAATCCACGCCATTGGAGTGAACGACGCCATCGCGGAGGGCATTGGCGGCAATCCAATTGACGGCTTTGATCATGCAGGCGCGGACGGCCTTCTCGCGCGGGGTTTTGTAACTTCCGCTGAGGCCGATCAGCACGTTGGAAAATCCGCCCGAAATTCCGCCGCCCAAATCGCGCGGCGAACCTTCGACCGAGGTCGCGCTTACGATGCGGCCCGTGCGAACGTCAATGAGCCGGAGATCAATGGCAATATGAGCTTGGTTCAACCCCGCGCTGAGTGCCGGAGCGATGACATCGCCGATGTGTCCTTTGCGCGAGCGGATGTTTACGCCCCCTCCGCTTTGCGAATCTTCATATTCGGTAACGGCTCCGACGACTTTGAAGTCGAGTCCTTCGAGCTTGCCGATAGTTGGGGCCGTGGATTTGTCAAACCTGTCGGAATTGGCTAAGTCCTGCTCGGCGATCACTGCGTCAAGGTGGGCGCGTTCGATGACAATGAAGGCGTTGGTTTGTTCGAGCGCGGTGACAAGTTGATCTTCCATTCCGGTTCCAAGATGTCCCCCGCCTTTTGCCGATTTATCGGTAAATTTTTCCACGGCGATGCGCGGCTTGTCGCCGTTGGGGTCTTGTTCCTGATGCGACCGAACGGTGGTCTGGCTCCCGCCGGTAACTTTCGTGGGATTCAGTATTCCTTGGCCAGCGGCTGGGCTGCTCAAGTGAATCAAGCTGACTGCCGCCAAGGCGAGGGTGAGGTATGCATGTTTCATTTTCGAACTCCTTGAGTGCCCTGCGGGTATTCATTAAATCCCGCCCCGACCGACACTCTAAAAGGATAGTGCTGCCAAAGGCGGAGATATTTCAAACATTTCAGACTAACACTATTCTCCCTCGATATTGGACTTCAAGGTGTAACCGATCGTACCGTCCTCGCACTTGACCTTGAGCCATTTGCCCGTCTCGTCCAGAAGCTCAACTTCGTCGCCTCTGCGGAGGGTTTTCAATTTGACGCTGTTATCTGCCGCCGATTTCCGGACAAAGGAAGGATCGTCAGCGATGGTCAGCTTGATGACGCTCGGATCGGTTTTGACTTCCGTTGGAGTGGGCGGCGGAAGCTTATGGGAAGGAACCCATCCATCCTTTGTAATGCCCGTCGCAATTTCGCCCGCCGCTTTGGCAATGCAGGCACGAACCGCTTTTTCCATAGGCTGTTTTACACCGCCCCCAAAGCTACCCATCAAGTTGTTCCATCCGCCTCCGAACATACCATCAAATTCACGCGGGCTTCCTTCAATGGAATTGGCGTGTACGATTCGTCCGGTGCGAACGTCAATCAGGCGGGTGTCAATGGCGAGATGGGACTGCTTGAACATGCCCTGAATGAAGGTAAAAATTACACTGATCCAATCACCCGAGTAAATGTGCAAGGGCACTCTCACGTCTAAGCCAGCTTTGGCCGCGTCACCTTCGAATTCCGTAATTGCGCCGACGGCAAAGAAGTCAACGCCTTCGAGTTTGCCAATTTGAGCGGCCGTTTCCGGATTGAATCGTCCCGAATTACTGAAAAACTGCTCCGAATCAATCGCCCCAATTTGCGCGCGCTCAATCATCGTAAAAGCGTTGAGTTGCACCATGGCAGTCACCAACATATCTGACATTCCTGTTCCGATCTGATTCGCGCTAGACATATTGGACTTGTTACAGAACTCCAATACGGCGATGCGGGGACGGTCGTCAGGGGCCAGGCGCTGGAGTTCGCCAATTGAAGCAGGCGGAGTGGAGGTCACCGTCTGTTTATCCATTGCACATGCGGCAACGAGCGCCATCATCGCGATCGTAATTCCTCGTCGGGCCACACCTTCGATTTTTCCAAAATTTCCATTCACAGAATTGTTCCTTTCTCGATTCAAAATGTTTTGTTCATAGGTTTCATGTCGTAGTCTGGGGACTAGTTAACGAAAGGCGCCTGGATTAATGTAAGAGGGTTCATTTCGCCTTTCAAATTCTCTAATGAGATCGCGATTCATAGTCTGAAGTGGCGTGGGTGCTGGCGTGGTTTTTACCGGTGATTCTGCAGTAATGGGACGGGGCGTTCTGGTCCGTATGGGTTTCGGTTTGGGAGTGTTGACCGGCGTGGCCTTGGCAGCTTCAATCGCTGATTTCTCAATCCATCCTTCCGTGCCAAACTCGGTGCGAACTTTGATAGCGTCATCTTCCCTATTAAGAAGCTGGACAGAATCACCCTTCTTGAGAGTTGCGATAGGATCGCCCTTGAACGACGAAACGGAGTAAACGAACGCTGAAGTCGCCGTAATCTCAAACGTAGCGAAAGCTGGAGTTGGAGAGGGTGCGGGAGTCTCGGTTGGCGTGAGCCGAACAAGATATACTTTAGGGCTTCCCTCATCGATAGGTTCTGGTTCTACGAGCTGCGATGGATCTTTACTTGAACCAAAAATCTTTTTGCCTTGAACTACCACTCCGTATGCCGCCGCAACAAAACACAAAATGATCGCGGCAGCCAGACCGCGCTTTTGCCAAACTGACGGTGCGTTGAATTGACGGCGCCCTTTTGACTTGGGTGGAGTGTAGGGTTCCGTCGTTTCAGATCGGTCGCGTCGCGGCAAGGGCGGCGGACTCGAAGACTGAACGACCTGCGAAGTTTCTTCCGCTTCCCATGCCTCCAGTGCCCTTAGGCAATCCTCAATGGCGGTGATGAATTCGCGGGCGGATTGGAAGCGGTCTTCGGGACGCTTTTGAAGCGCCTTTTCGAGCATTCGCTGCGTGGTCGGAGTCAAGGTCGGCGGAATCTTTGGCTCGGCCGTCAGATGCAAGCGAATCACCGTTTGAATATCTCCGGTGAACGGCTTATTGCGCGTGAGCATTTCGTAGAGAGTCACGCCCATCGAATAAAGATCGGTGCGGAAATCGGTTGGGCCAAGGCCGTGCTGAGCCTGCTCGGGAGCCATGTAATGCGGCGAGCCGGGGCTTGTGCCGGGCAGAGTCAAATCTTGGAACTGCGTGTGATCGGCGTTGGGCGAAATGGATTTCGCAATGCCGAAGTCGGTCACCTTCGCATGAACCGCGCCGTCGTGATACTTGGTCAAGAGAATGTTATGCGGCTTGATATCGCGGTGCAGAATCCCAATGGCGTGCGCGCGATCAATGCCTTCCAGACATTGCAGGGCGATGAGCAGCGCGTTGCGTTCATCGAGCGTGATGATCGGTTCGGCGGGCGTTCCATCCTGATTGTCGCCGCTGTCATCGTGACGTTTCTTTCGTTTTGTGCGGGAAATAAGCTCGGCAAGCGATTCGCCGTCCACATACTCCATCACGAGCACTAGGCTATTCCCGATCTTCAGACGATTGTAAAGCGTAACAATATTCGGATGGCCGCGGAGTTGCGCCATGAGCCGGCATTCGCGCTCGATCCGGTCGCGAAGTTCGGAATTAAGAAGATACTCTGAGCGCAGAACTTTCAGGGCGACGTTCGTTCGGAGTTCCACGTCTTCGGCGAGAAACACCTGCCCCATGCCCCCTTCGCCAATGCACTTGATGACGCGGTAGCGACCTTCGATGGTTTGTCCCACGAGGTCGGGCGGCGGTTCCTCGCTGCTTGTTCCTATCGGACTTAAGGGCTGGTCAAAGAGAGAGGACAATGGAAATTCGCGTTCCTTTCCAAGT
>CAZPIK010000222.1:0-2336 GCA_964586185.1 uncultured Candidatus Sumerlaeota bacterium
GCTACGCTCACGCTTCGCTTTATTTCGCCACCCACTATCGTGGGTTGAAGATTGGGCAGTGAATTAGAGGTGCGTCCAAGAAGTCAAATTAAGGCGCGATTTCGGAATGTGGCGTGGACATCTTGCCCATGCATTAAACGCCAGAACCGAAATCGAGATTGAATCACTCTCGTTTTCAGTTCTGATTATGGGGTTGGACTTGGAACCACAACTGGCGCGCCGCCAAAGCGGAATATATCTCCGGTGGAGACTGTGCCGTTTGACGGATCGTAGGCCACAAGTTTATCAATCGAATACGCGTCGAAAAAAGTATCTGGACCGAAAGAAATCAACCTCCAGTTATCAGGTCGCCCGTAATTTGCCGGGGTATAAGGGGGAAAGGCAAGGTACCCCCCGTGTGTTAGGTACAGGTACGGGTAGGGAGGCGCGGGAAAAAACATGGAGATCATCACATCATTGAGCGTATCGGGATGAAAAGGATCGTAGGGAACGCTGGTCATATAGGAAACGGGAGTCGTCAACGCGGCAAGGCGGGTCATGGCATTGAAATTGGCTGCATTGAACGGATCAATGTCGTCGCCATCCCGCGGGTATTGTCCTTCATCCACGGCGTAGGCCTCTATGGCCGTAGCCACGCTACGAAGGTCGGCTTTGACGCGTGAAACTTTTGCGCGCGTTTGCGCTTCTAAAAAATTGGGAACGGCGATGGCGGCAAGAACAGCAATAATGGCGACAACAATCAGAAGTTCGATGAGCGTGAATGCGTCGGGTGTGAAAGCGCGTCGTTTCATGTTGGTAGTTTAATGTCCCCAATTCCAGCTGATCAAGCCGCTTCTAAAACTTATTGGTAAGTCGCCCAGTCCTTCACGGCATTTAAAGGCGTAGCCGAAGCCGTCGGTGTTGGAGTAGTGGTTGACACTGTCCCGATTCCGGTCAATGAAACCGTCTTAGTTGGACTATCGCAATCATCCGAAACAATCAATAAACTAGCGGCCTTAACTCCACCGCTTGAGGGATCAAATATGATATCCAGCAATTGGTTGGAGCCCGGATTGATTGGATTGAGAGAGGGATTGTTGCTGATCGCAAATTGATCGGCATCGGCGCCGATGACTGCGACTTTGGCTCCTTTAAAGAAAAGCGCGCCCGTTCCCGTATTCGAGATGGTTACGGATTGTGAGCCGCTCGGTCCGGCGTTAACGTCCCGGCTCCCGAAGTTCAAGAGTCCACTCGCAATGTCAATGTCCGGCGCTCCCAGGCCGGGATGGGATAATGGATTCGCGGGATCGGTGCAAGCCTCGATCTCCGACCTGTCGTAATATCCATCCTCGTCTTGATCTACGCCGAGTCTCGTCCCGCTGCCGCGCGGAACCATCATGTAGGTAAGAGGGTTGCTCGCGGATGCAATCGTGGCCAAGTCCACTATCGAGATTGTGTCACCGTTCTTATCCTCCTTGAAATTATCTGCCACAGGATCATAGACCCAACCGCGTTCTACAAAATTGCCGCCTCCAGAGTCTTTACGTCCCTTGACGATAAGGTCAACTCCACGAAGCGGGATGGGTGATTCCATTCCCGTTTCTCGAGCCTCACTAAGCATGAGAGTAACTTCGGGGGGCACCGGGGCGGCAGAGGTAATCACGGCTTGCTTTCCAACTCCCGCATGCGTATCGCGCGAAGGTTCGCCCACCTGTTCAATGTTGATCGATAGAATTTCCAGCACTGGTAAAGTGTCCGCAAATTCGAAACTTCCCGTTTCGCTCCCCAAGGGAAAGTCGCCGCCCGCAAACGACATCAAAAACGCGACAAGATCCGCAACGTCCTGATCTGTAGCCGTCGTAAATGTCGGCTGATCGACAAATCTTGAAAGTGTATCCACGCTTCCATCGTGAAAAAAACCGAAACCCGCCAGCGCGGTCGTATGCGGTCGCATATTGGCGCCGATCTTCTCATAAAGATTTCTAAGTTGGGGCACCTTAAATGCGTGCTGCGCTGATCCGTCGAGCGAAACCACCGTCGCATGCAAATTACCGTCGGGATTGGGATCAATCGGTGTAAAGGTGACCGCAATGGAGGGGAATGCGCCTGACAAAGTTGCGATGCGATTCGCTCCCGCACCGGTCGGAAGGCTGTGGCATGAAACGCAATTAAAATGGTTCACTTGCAGCATGCTCTGTCGGAATTTACTCAATCCATTCTGAGCATTGCCCAGGGGCAAATTCGTTCCCGCCGCACTCGTGTGTTTGCCCGATGCGTATTGGCCATAAGCCGAAGTATCAAGACTGGTGGGTAGTTCGTTAGATACGGTTCGGAAAGGATTCGGCGGGAAATGAATC
>CAZPIK010000222.1:2346-7421 GCA_964586185.1 uncultured Candidatus Sumerlaeota bacterium
GTGGCGAGAAACTCCTTAAACTCCTTCATTTCTCCCCCATTGGGAGCCGTAGTGAGCTTGCTGTCATTACCCTGTAAATCCATGAAGGACTCGTTGAATTCTTCCAGTCCCGCGCGGTCGCCGCGCCAATGGAACGGCTCCTTCCCAATGATGTCCTGGAGGGATTGCGTCATCATCGGTCCCTTGAGCGGGTGGAAATGCGTATCGAGACTATAACCCAGCATCGCTCCCATACCGACCAAATTGTTGTAGTGATCGGGAGTCTGACCCTGCGTTGATGTGGTACTATCATTTATGTATTTCAGTGTATCGCTGGGATCGCCCAAGTCCCAAGCTAAACGGTCCATCCTCGCGTCAACGTGACATGACGCGCAGGCGATGTGCCCTAATCCCGAGTTTTTGTGTGTCTCATATAAGTGTTTTCTTCCGGTCTTGATGACCTGCGGCGTCGGATCATAATTTAGGGCAACGCGCGCCGATTCAATCAGAGTCGAGGTTTTTATGACCGATATCGTTCCCTCGAATCGGTTGAATATATAGAGCTGACCACGAACCTCGTCGAGAGCCAATCCCGTGGGGCCTTTGCCTAGGATGACCGGATTAACATCGGTCCCATCCGTTCTTGCTCCAGAGGCATTGATCACAATCATATTGTTTGATCCCATGCCCGTAACGTAACCGCGCGTTCCTGCCGCATTCCAGATGATTCCACGTGGATCACCCAAAGACTTATTCCGTTCGCTCTCCGCGACTGCCGACGTCGAGTAATCCAAGTGCGGATTCAAATCCACAACGCCAAGGGTTGAGGGAGCGGTAGGATCAACCTCGGCGATCTCGACCTTCAAAAATTTTCCGGTGAGAAGCGGTTCGTAACGAATCTGATTCGTTGCATCCGATCCAACGACATAAGGTCTACCGTTGGCGGGGTTGACAGCAACGGACATGCAGATGTTCATCATCCGAGTTGCATACGTGATCCCCAAGGTTGCCGTATCAATAATGGCCAGATCGTTATCCAAAAGCGTCCATCCCGGCACGCGGCCGGAAACAGGGGCATTCGGTCCGTTAACCCAAGACGACCAATCTTTTCCATTGTCATCGCGCCAAACCCCGAGCGCGTCCTGTTTGATGATCAATCCCACCGGAGGAGGAGCATCCAATCCGCCCTGGAGCGGTGGATTGAATTCGTCATTGTTTCCATCACCCGTATTCGAGGGTGGATTTTTCCCGTTGTAGGGACTACCCGGGTCGGAAACGGCATTAGGAGGAAACGCCACCCCTATCAGACCTGCGTCCACTCCACCGCCAAGAAGCGTTGATCCGTTGCCAGATTCAAAAATCGCCACATAAACCCTGCTTCCGTCGGGGCTGATCGCCATCGAACGCGGCTCTTCGCCAGCCAAGGTCAAGTTTTGTATAAGGACCCGCGACGATGCGTCATAAATTTGGACACGGTTATCATGGGAGCAAGTCACGAATGCCCGCTCAGGACTTCCTGCGATGAAAACGATATCCTGCGGTTCTTCCGATGTCGCGATTGTTGCCGTGACATGCTTCGTGGGGATGTCCACGATGCTGATCGAATCGGAAATTAAGTTCGCGACCCAAAGTTCGGTGTTGTTGCGGAAACGCGCCGTGACGGGGTTAATCCCGACCTGAATTACTGCCTCCAGTATGGGGATTCCCGAACTAAGCTCAAAAATTTCAACTCGATCATTGGGAAGATTGCAGACAGCAAGCCGCTCACCATTCGGCGAAAGATCAACAGGATGAACAGGGGGTATTTCCCAGTTAACAAAGGAACCCTGACCAAGTCCCGATGGCGCTTCCATAAGGAACATTGCAAGTAGGAAAAGGAGTGTTCGTCCAAGAATTCCGAGAATTCCGGGACGTTTGACTATAAAATAATTCACTTTTCGTCCTTTGCCAACAGGCCAGCCGATCCTTTCGCATATATCAAAAGAGCGCAAACCGTCATCCTTCAGCCCTTTCCCCACCCATCCTTTCACGACTGCGCCTACGGCGCAAGGCCAACCCAAGATATGGGATTAATGAATCCGCGTCGCTACAAGACGTCAATTTCTTGATTGTCGCGTCATTGACAATCAATGCCCGCCGTGAAAGAAAAGAGGGTCTAAAAAGTCGAAGGCGATCCCGCAGAAGCGCGGTTATTCGCCCCTCCCGCCTGAATACACCGGGAGCAAGATTCACGAGGATGAACAAGGAACACGCGCCATGAGCGATTTGGTTAAAATGACAATCGAGGGCGATATCGCCGTCATTACCGTTAATAATCCTCCCGTCAATGCGTTGAGTCCGGGAGTGCCCGAAGGGATTTACGAGAGCGTCGAGGCTATCGAAAAGAACGACGCGATCAAGGGGGCGATCCTGATCGGCGAAGGGGCGACCTTCATCGCGGGCGCGGATATCAAACAGTTCGGCATGATTACCTCGGGTAACGCCAAGCGCGATCCGGCAGGACTCCACACGGTCTTGAATAAGATCGAACTCTGCCCAAAGCCCATCGTCTGCGCGATTCACGGTACGGCTTTCGGCGGCGGATTGGAATTTGCGATGGCGTGCCATTATCGCCTTGCGGTTCCCTCGGCGCAAGTGGGTCAGCCCGAAGTCAAACTCGGCATCATTCCCGGCGCGGGCGGAACGCAACGATTGCCGCGACTCGCGGGCGTGATGAAGGCCATTGAAATGTGCGCGCAGGGCGATCCCGTCAAAGCACCCGAAGCGCTGAAACTCGGAATTTTGGATCGCGTGGTTGATGGTGATTTGAAAACAAACGCCATCGCTTATTTGAAGGAGATTATCGCCGAGGGCAAACCGCCGCGACGCACACGTGACCTGAATGACAAGCTTGGCAATCCGCAACAGAACACGGCGATCTTTGCGATGGCGCGACAGATGACGCAGCAAAAGGCCAAGGGAATGCTCGCTCCGTTCAAGGCAATTGACGCGGTCGAAGCGGCCACGCAGATGCCTTTTGACAAAGGTTGCGAGCAAGAGATGAAGCTCTTCCTCGATTGCTTGGTGTCACCGCAATCGCGCGCGATGATTCACATTTTCTTCAGCGAACGGGCGACCGCAAAAATCCCCGGACTCTCCAAGGATATAAAGCCGAAGGAAATCAAAAAAGCGGCGGTCATAGGCGCGGGAACGATGGGTGGCGGCATTGCAATGAATTATGCCAACGCGGGCATTCCGGTCATCATCAAGGAGACCAAACAGGAACTCCTTGATCGCGGGATGGAAATCATCAAAAAGAACTACGAAGGGACGGTCAAGAAGGGGCGGCTCACCCCCGAAAAAATGGCCGAGCGGCTGAAGCTCATTACGCCGACGCTGACTTACGACGGCTTCAAAGAGGCCGATATTGTCGTCGAGGCAGCCTTTGAGGATATTGAGGTTAAGAAGTCAGTGTTCAAGGAACTTGATGGCGCGACTCGTCCCGATTGCATCCTCGCGACGAATACCTCGACGCTCGATATTGACAAGATGGCGAGTGTCGTCTCGAACCCCGAACGGGTGATCGGTCACCACTTCTTTAGCCCGGCGAACGTCATGAAACTGCTGGAGATCGTGAAGGGTGAGAAGAGCTCCCCCGAAGTCATCGCGACCTCGATGGCGATTGCGAAGAAGATCAAAAAGATCGGCGTGCTCGTCGGGAATTGCTTCGGGTTCGTCGGCAATCGGATGGTCGGGCAATACACCCGCGAGGCGCAGTTCCTGCTTGAAGAAGGGGCGTCACCCGCGCAGGTGGATAAGGCGCTTTCTGATTTCGGTATGGCGATGGGTCCGATTGCGATGACCGATCTCGCGGGCGTGGACGTCAGCTACAAGGTCAAGCAAGGCGGCAAGGCGCTCGTTCCCCCCGGGTGGCGCATCTCCAACCTCATTGACAAGATTTATGAAGCGGGGCGTTACGGCCAGAAAAACGGCAAGGGCTTCTATCTTTACAAAGAGGGCGACCGCAAGCCGCAGCCCGATCCCGAAGTGGAGGCGATCATCGAGCAATGCGCGAAGGAAGCGGGGATCACTCGCCGCGCCATCACCGATGAGGAGATCATCGAGCGGACGATCTACGCGCTTATCAATGAAGGGGCGAAGATTCTCGATGAAGGGTTCGCCAGCAAATCGAGCGACATAGACATCATCTACGTCTTTGGTTACGGGTTTCCTCCCTATCGCGGCGGGCCGATGTGGTATGGCAGCACGGTCGGCCTCAAGAAGGTTTACGATAAGGTGTGCGAATTCGAGAAGAAACACGGCGAAATGTGGAAGCCGTCGTGCTTGCTGAAGAAACTCGCCGAAGAGGGCAAGACCTTCGCTGATTGGGATAAGGCTAAAGCGGGCGCGTAACTTCGACCGCTGCGCGTTCAACAATCCATAATTCGACCGTCTGTTACCTGTTCATCCAAGTGATGGAAAGCTGAAGCGTCGTGGCGATGGAAACCCAGATGAAGTACGGTCCCTGCGCCACGGCTATCGAGCGGTAATGCGGCCAAACCGCGATGGCGCACCAGATGATCGTTCCCCAAATGATCAGGATGTCCGCGGCAGCGAGCGGTAGATTTCGAAGACCGAACTGGATCGGCGTGAAGATCAGATTAGCGGCAAGGTTGATGGCAAACGGTAAGGCAATCCAGCGGGGGATTTTGCCCCGTAGAGCTTGAACGAAAACGAAACCAAAGCTCAGGAAAATGATCGGGTAGAGGCAGGACCATACCGTTCCGATAGTAGAACCGTCCGGAGTCCACGAGGGCTTGTCGAGGGCGTCATACCATTCTTTCCAAGGCATATTCGGTTGCTTTCAAATTACCTGGTTTGTGGGGACTGTCTTAGCTGTCCCTCCATCTTCAACGAGATTATCGCCCGATTCGAGCCACGTCAATCAGCGTTGCTCACGAACGCCCAAGTTGCAGTCTTCCATTCAGTTCGGATCGAACTGACTTGTCGCACCCACCACAGGTAGATACAATCCATTTCGGTGGTCGTATGTAACTACCGATTTGGAGGCACCCTCTTTGTCAAAGCGCATGAAATACTCACTGCTCATCTCGGCG
>CAZPIK010000223.1:0-7395 GCA_964586185.1 uncultured Candidatus Sumerlaeota bacterium
CGCTTCCTTTTGGCTTCAGCTCACCAAAATATCTTAACTCCAATGCACTAAGCGACCTAGGTCCTGATTTTGTACCCCGGATTGCAATGGATTCAAATGGGCATTGTATCGTTGTTTGGTATTCGAATGATGATCTGAACGCTACGGTGGGAAGCGACGCGGATATTCTAGAATCACATACTTCTAATGGCGGCATTACTTGGTCAAATCCAAATCCCGTTAATAGTACGGCCTATAATGATAGCGGAAATGATCTAGCACCCATCATTGAAACTGATGACCACGGACGATGGCTTGCGCTATGGTTCTCGAATACAAGCCTAAGCGATACATTGCTAGGAAATACGGGAATAGATTTTGATATTCAAGCATCATGGTCGCTTGACGATGGAAATTCTTGGTCGCCTGCCTTTCCCCTTAATTCCAACGCTTTCACGGATAGCGGTTTTGATGGACGACCTGAAGTCGCAAGCTCAGGAAACGGCAAATGGATCGCTGTCTGGAGTTCATCGGATACGCTCGGCGGCACTACTGGAAATGATGCTGATATTCTATTCAGCCGCTCTATAGATAACGGTCAAACGTGGTCCGTTGTTGCACCACTAAATTTGAATGCCACAACGGATACCGGAGCGGACTTGTATCCGCAGATACGAACAAACAAGGCCGGTGTATGGATCTGCGCATGGTCATCAAATCAAGATATCATGGGCACAGGTGGAACAGACTATGATCTCTTCGTATCCAGATCAACCAACGATGGAGTAACATGGTCAAGCCCAACTTTACTTAATACCAACGGAGCTTCTGATGTGGGGCACGATGGAGAAATGCCCGTTGGATTTGCTGCATGGGGACCACGCATTGCAACCGATGAAAATGATCATTGGGTTGCTGTCTGGGCGTCCCTTGATTCCTTGGGCGGAACCATAGACATAGATCCGGACATTCTTTATGCTCATTCCTCTAATAATGGCATTTCTTGGAGTTCGCCTTCGCCCCTAAATTCAAATGCATCCAGTGACTTTACTGTTTATCCTCAGCGTGCAGATTTGGCACCGCAGATTACAACCGACCAACTGGGAAATTGGTTGGTCGTTTGGGAGTCGCAGGCTTTTGCAGAACTCGACGAATTACCAGACCTAGATGTCAATGTTTCTCGATCGATAAATAATGGCGCAACGTGGACTCCGATACAAATGCTGAACGGAAGCGGTCAATGTGACCTAGGTTGGGATTATAGCCCTCAGATTGCAACGGATGCAGCGGGCACTTGGTTTTCGGTTTGGTTCTCTTCCGAGCCAGCGCTCGGCGGCTCAGGTGGCAGCTTTGGCGAGTTCGACATCGCCTTTGCGACGAGTTCGAATCTTGACGCCCCCGCGCCCGTGGATAACGCTCTCTTTCTTAATCACTCGATCCCGCCCGGAATGTCGCCGGGGCAGAGCGTCAATTGCGCGATTACGCTCCGCAACAATGGCAACACCACATGGAGCATGGAGAATTGTTATGCCTTGAGTGTTATCTCCGACCCGTGCGATCTCTTCACGACCGCGCCGCTGACCCTCGCGCCCGGTTTTCCCGCCGGTATCAACAAACAACACGATTTCCTTTGTTATATCTCTGCCCCGACGACCCCGACCCTCTGCTCCGCGCAATTGCAGATGACCCGCAGCGGCTCCGGCCCTTTCGGCCCGGTCATCAATATCGCCGTTACCGTTCAAGCTCCGCCTAATGCCAACCGAAATTGGCTGTTATACGAATAAAACTACTCAGGCATTCGGCGCAACAAACACCCCAAGCGCCGGAGCCTTGGGATTTAGCTCGCGAATCTTCCGCACGCATTCCTCAACTTTGGCCGCATGGCCAAGTTCGCGCGATAGATACGCGTAATCGGTCCAAAACTTTGCGTCCGGTCCCAATCCCGGCATCGCGAGCCGCGCCTCAAACGCCTCCTGCGCTCCCGCAAGATCGCGAATCCAATAGTAAAGCGCGACCGGCTTTTGATCCGCCCGTAAGCGCGACCACATCTCATCAGAAAATCCAGGCGGTTTTTTGAATCGGCTGGGTAACCCCGTGACGCCCGCTTTTGCTCGCGCATATTCCTCGACCGCAGCCAGCAGCGCAATATTGCGCGGAAGATCGGCATGTTGGTTGCTCAAAGTATTTAGCGCGCCAGTCCAATCGCCTTGAAGCAGCGCTTCATAGAGAAGTCCGTAACTCGAATAAATCGGCGGGGAAGAAAATTCCTTCGGATCGCCCTTGACTGCCTTCAATCGTTTGACAATTTCAAGCACGCGGGCGACTCGGCCTGCATAAAGATTTGCTTCAAGGGCAAAAATGAGATGCGCGGGGCGTTCGGAATCTACCTCGATCAGACTTTCCGCGCCTTCCATCGCAGCGGCATATTGCTGTTCCTGAAGGCGTTGGTGGTATTCGCGTTCATAGAACATTTTGAATTTGAACGGATCATGGCGGTAGATCATTTGTCGAAGCCGAAGAATTCGATTGCGGTCGGGGTCGGCATCCGCGGATAAGAGGCGATCCAGCAGAATGGCCGCCTGCGTAAGCGTCGGACAATAGAAGAGCGCTTCTTCAAGATTCTTGCGGTACTCCGCCGCGCTATGCGCCTGTTCCGCCGGATCGGTGCTGATAGCGCGGATGAGTTCATGCGCCAACGCAAGCGTCATGTAGGGATTGTGATACCGGAGGGAGCCGATGCTTTGCTCGATGGTCTCGATGCCCGCTTTGATTTCGGCGAGGGCAGGCGCACTTAACATGGGACTTCCTTGCGCGGCGCGACGCTCATCCAACGCCAAATAATAGCCGTGAAGGTAATACATTTCGCCCAGCGTGTATCGCGCCGTGTCATGAGTCGGTTGTCGAATCAAAGCGCGAGAGAGATGGGCGCGGGCTTCGGCAAAAAACGATTCACGGATTTTGGGGTCCATTTTTACAGCGTCGGCCCTCAGCGTGTTCATGTACGATTCGCCGTAGCAGTAATCAATATCGGCTTGATGGGCGCGGGCAAATGGATAGGTAACAAAGGGAATGGCTAAAATCGTCGCGAGCGCCAGCGTTAGCCGCGCAACATGATCCGTTCGGAATTCATTCTGTCTCTTTCCGCGTTCGATCAGCGTTCCGCCTCCTTCTTGGATCGGAGCGGCCCAAGGTGCGATTCGGGTTTTAATTGCAGCAAAGGGCGCAAGGCACGCCATCCATGCGATTACCAATTGCGGTACATGCATGGGAAAATTGACGAGCGAATCGAGGCAATAGGCGAGCACGGAAAAGCCAAACGCGGTTCCGAGCAATCGTGGCGCAGGATCAAGCGCGGACAATCGGCCGCTCGCTCGCCAGAAGATTTCGCCCAGCGCGAGCAGCATCAGCGCAAAGCCGATAAAACCCTGTTCGACCCATGTTTGAAGGTATTCGTTGTGGGCGATGTTCGAGCGGAAAACGGTACGCCCTAATTTGGAATCGGGATTGGCTTTGAAATACTCTCCCTGCGCCTTCGGATATACATAAGCGTACGAATACAATCCATGACCGAAGAGAGGTTTCTGCGCGATGAGCGGAAGCGAACAGACGAAGAGTCGCATCCGCGCGTCGCCGGTGTAGCCTGTTGTCGCGAGGCCGCTCAGTCTCTTAGCGAGCGGGCTTTCCTTGATGTAAAAGGGATTCCATTCGGTTTTGAGAGTTTGGGAGATCAGCCCCAGTCCCATCAGTCCCGCGACGTAAAAAACGACGCGCCAAGGCCAATCTTTACTTCGTTGCCGCGAGGCTACAACGATGAAAGCCGCTCCCAGCAGGGGACCGAAAACCCAAGTCGAACGACTTTGAGTCACGAGCGCGCACATCAATGCAAGGCCAATGTACCCAACATACACGAGCCTCGAATAAACCGTGCGGGCATTGACCGCCAAGGCCAGCGCCGGAAACGAGGTCATCATCATATAGAGTCCGACCGCCGAATTGTGTCCAATCAGCGAACCGTAAATATTTCGCCGTTGCTCATCGTCAAATTTGAGCAAGTATTTGAAGATGATTCCATGGAACGCTTCAGTGGCTTGCAGAAGACAGACAACGCCAACGGCAAAACCGATCAGGATCAGGAGAACGCCGACTTGACGCGCTTCGTCGAAAGTCACGCCCCTCTTGAGCATGAGAAAGATGAAACCACCGAGAGTTACTAACCAAAGAATGGCTTCGCGCGCCAATCCGGGAGTCGGACTCCAAAACGCGCTCACGCCGCACCACGATAGAAACGCCACAAAGAACGCAAACTCCCAGCGGGATCGTTTATAAGTTTCGGTTTTTTCGGGACCCGCAAGGGGTCTTATGAACGAGATCGCAAGATAGACGCTTGCTGCACCGACGACGCAAATTGCAGCGAGAGTCCCTTTGAATACCAAAGGCGAATAATAGAAGGAGAACATCGCCTCGAATTGCTCGATGCAAAAACGGGACCACGCTGAATCTCTTGCCGTTTGCTTCCATTGATTGACCATTCGGCCGAGCCAATCTTGTTCCAGCCGCAGGGGATAGCAGATCAGCGCGACGAGGATCGCCTCCATCGTCAGAATCCACGGCAGGCGCGAGATAATCCATTCGCGTGGCGTTTCTTCGGTTGGGGATTGGATGGATCGGGCGGGGGACTTCATGATCGAAGGGCGATGGTAAAGTTCGCGACAAGGTGAAGTCAATCCCGCTTCCCAATGCGGCGCGTGCCGTCTCTGGTTTGAATTTGCGTTCTCATTGCTCTACGATGTCGGGATGACCACACAAGCCGCTCCAATAAACGATACCGTCCAGCCCAAACAATCGGCGGCGGGGGTTATTTTGAGCAATGAGCCGACGCCTCGCGTGCTGATGATCCGTCGGCACGAAAAACTTCGATTCATGGGTGGGCACCATGCGTTCCCCGGCGGTCGGATAGACGATCATGATTCCTCGCATCGGGTGGTGAACGCTCCGTCGGAGGATGAAGCGCGCGCGATTCATGCGCTTGCCCGAGAAATATTCGAAGAAACCGGAATGCTGGCCGTTCGGGGCGCTCTTCCCGCGAGGGACGAAATACAGAAGTCGCGACGCGCGCTCTTGGCCGAAGCTGAATCGTTTGACGCCATACTCGATCGCTTCGGTCTGACGATTGATGCATCCGAATTTATTCCCGCAGGACTTTGGATTACACCCAAGGGAAGCCCGATCCGGTTTCACTCGCGTTATTACCTCCACCTTTTTCGCGGCGAACCTCATCACGAACTCATCGAAGGCGAGGTGGATCGCGTCGAGTGGATGGAACCGACACTCACGCGCCAGCTCTGGCGACAAGGGGAACTTCTTCTTCCACCGCCTGTAGCGTACGTTCTTCAACAGCTGGCCGCGTTTTCATATCCCGAAGTGATGGAGCCTCTCCGCCGCACCACTCACGTCGTTCCGGAAACGCCGGGGCGAATTGAATATCGCTGCGGTATTAATGTCCTGCCTCTCCGTGCCCCGGCGCTTCCGCCTTCGGATCAGACCAACTGCGTCGTCGTCGGCGAAAAGGAACTTTACGTCATTGATCCCGCGACGCCGTACGAGGAGGAACAGTTCAATCTTGCACATCAGCTCGATCATATCCTCGAACTTGGCGGTCGAATCGCCGCGTCGCTTCTAACTCATTCGCATCCCGATCACGTCGGCGCGGCGGAGTTTGTCCGCAAGCGTTACGGCGCGCCGATTTGGGCGCACGCCATCACTGCGGATCGCGTGAACTTCAAACTGGATCGTCATCTCGGGCACGACGAAGTCATTGAAATCGCGGGCGATCCCGATTGGCGGCTCCGCGCGATTCACACTCCCGGACACGATCCCGGTCATCTATGCTTTCTTGAAGAAACCACGAACACGCTTATTGGTGGCGATATGATCGCAGAAAAGGGAACCATCATTGTTCCCGCCGATATGGGTGGCGACATGACCGCGTATCTCGCGAGTCTTGACCTCATGCTGACGCTGAATGCTGACCTCCTTATTCCCGCGCACGGATTTCCGATTCCAAAACCCGAAGCCAAAATCCGTCAATATATCGCCCATCGAAACATGCGCGAGGCCAAGATCAAATCCGTGCTCGATCGCGGAATCACGAATTTCAAAGAAATTCTTGAGGCCTCCTACGACGATGTGGATCCACGCGCATGGCCTCTCGCCGAAAAAAGCCTGATGGCGCATCTCATCCGTCTCGGATACAAGGGCGAATGAACCGATGACACCGCCTCTTGTCCGAATGACCGACATCCACTGGATTCGCGATGGCCGCTCCATCTTAAAAAACATCAATTGGGAAATTGGGGTAGGGGAGCATTGGACCCTTCTCGGCGCGAACGGATCGGGCAAGACATCGCTCCTTAAAATCATGACGGGACACGAGTGGCCGCACGAGGGAACGATTGATCTTTTGGGCGAACGGATCGGACGGACCGATCTCCGCGAACTCCGCAAGTCAATAGGCTGGGCGACGAACTCGCTTCTCAGTTGGTTTCCGGAAACCAACACCGCATTGGAGCACGTCCTTTCCGGACTCGATGCTTCCATTGGTCTCTGGCGCGAATTTACACCAGACGAAATCCGCCTCGCCGAATCGAGTCTCCGCGACATCGGCGGCGAAGCATACATGGATCGCCCGTACGGCGTTCTTTCTCAAGGCGAACGACAACGTGTCCTCTTGGCGCGCGCCTGGGTCAACCGCCCGCGACTTCTCATTCTCGACGAACCATGCGTCGGCCTCGATCCCCCCGCGCGAGAAAAATTCCTCGATGATCTAACGAGTCTCGCAAAACAACTCGATGCGCCAACACTTATCCTCGTCACGCATCACGTCGAAGAAATTCCTGAATTCATGAATCACGCATTGATCCTAAAAGAAGGCAAAGCTCTATCCTCAGGCAACAAGAATGAAGTTCTGACTTCTAATGTATTAAGCGATGCATGGGGTCGTCTTTGCGAAGTTGTTTCATCATCAGGTCGGTACGGACTTCGATGGCCACAAAAAAGAGCATAAGGCGCAAAGGATTTCCTTTTTTGCGCGTATTGCGCCCCCTCGCGGCATTAACTTCCGATAAAACCGTTGACATCCCCTCGCGCGGAACCTTTGATATGACGGCCTTTTTCTAAAAGGTAAATCGTTAGCGTTGAGGTCTCCAACATGTCCGAATCTCCAAAAGCTCTAATTCCAACCGAAGGGGAACAGATTACCGTCGGCGCGGGGGGCAAGCTCATCGTCCCCGATCAACCGATTATTCCCTTTATCGAAGGCGACGGCACGGGACCCGATATTTGGCGGTCGTCGGTCGCGGTATTCGAGGCGGCGGTGGCGAAGGCTTACGGCGGAAAAAAGAAAATCCATTGGGTCGA
>CAZPIK010000224.1:0-7391 GCA_964586185.1 uncultured Candidatus Sumerlaeota bacterium
GTCATCAAGTCCCGCTGGATTGCAGTGCCGCCCGACGCTTCGGAAAGTCCCGCGCTCGCAGGGATGTTGGCCGTTGCGCCTTCGTTGCAATCGGATCGCGCCGTTTTGGATAAGGCATTCGATGTCATGCTGGCGGGGAACTCGGAAACTCGGCGGGCGGGAATATCCGCCCTGATCCGGGGCGAACGGTTTCTGATATCCGGCGCGCCGAGAGAGCGGTTTCAGGCCGAAATGAACGTCGCCGATCCGGCTCTGTTTTCCGACGCACTTAAGTCGGTTGAGAAAATCGATTTCAAGAAACTCGGAAGTGAATCTGGGCAGAGTCTCGCATTGGGACTCTTAACGACGGCGTTCAATCGCCCGGAACCGGAATTGCGACGCGCGGGTGTAGATGCGTTGCGCTCACTTGTTGTCTTCCAGGATAATCCCGCCGTGCTTCATTCTCTTGAGAGACTGACTGAAGATTCTGAGCCGTCAGTCAAAGAGTCGGCGAGTTCAATGCTCGAATCCATTCGTTCTCGTGAAGCGAAGGATGACACCAAGACAAAGCATCCGGCGCCGGATTTCAATTACTTTAAGGAGCGGATCAACCCGATTTTACAGGCGAAGGGAGCTGACCGCGAGGCCTGCGCGGAATGCCACATGAATCACACGATCTTGAAGCTAAATCCGGGGGAATCGTTAACGGATGAAGCATTGCGCGAAAATTATCTCTCGACGCTCAAAGTTGTGGATTTGAAAAACCCGGAGGAAAGTTTGCTTCTCATCAAACCGCGGATGCCGTTCGATGGGATTGAGTTGCCGGGACATTACCGTAAATCGCACGGTGGAAACGTAAGATGGCCCGCCGATAAATCCGAGGAATCGTATCAGACGATTTTAAAATGGATTCAGGGTGCGACGAGCGCTGTCGAGGTTTCGAGCGGAGAGTCCACAAATTAACTGAACGTATTTTTCATCTTGGTGCGCTTGGTGTCTTGGTGGTGAAATTCTCCAAATCTGAATACTTCACCACCAAGACACAAGAACGGCAGTATGCGAGGCATTTAGCTTATCTCGGCTTCATCACGCAAATATTTGCGATGCGCGTTTCTTCGACGTAGTTCGCGCGCAGAAGCTTCATGGCTTCCGTCGAATACAGTGTCGCCTGCGGATCGTCGTGGTCTTTCGTCGAAATCAGAACGCGGGAGAATTCGCGAAGTGAAAGTTTTTCGGTAAGGGCATTTTTTTCGATTAAGCCACGTTCGAGCAAGATGCCGTATTGCACATGATCCATGATCGTTGGTGGCGCGGGGCGTTCGAGTGCGAAGCAAGGATTGGAGGTTAGGATCGATCCTTCGATCTTTGCCGCGTAATCAGCGGCGGGTGTGCGCCGCCATGCGCGAGACAGAGTTTCAAGGCGACCGCGCACAATTTGAAGTTCGGTCGCGCTGTCCCAACCGGCGAGCGCGAGCAATGCAAAGGTTGCGATTTCGAAATTCATGCGAGGGCGCTCGGTTTGCTTCTTCCAAAATTCTGCAATCGCACAGGCAAAGAGTGGCGCGGCGAGGGCATAGGATTCAAGGTAGTAGTTGATATCCGCGCCGACTTTTGTGTTTTGGAGCGTCGCCGAAAGATGCGCAAGCACGAGAGCAAGCGAGACATGACGGATCGGTTGGCTCGCGTTTCGAACGATGAGTATGATCCACGCGATCACGACAGCGACGACGAGGATGATTTCGGGAATGCGCTCGAGATGACGGTAGAACAGGTAGATGTTGATCGGTTTCCAACCATTGTCGAGCGAACCGATCATGTTCAAGAAGAGACGTCCGTCGAGAATATAATTGAGCGCGAGGGCAAGGCCGAGATTGATGACGGCAAATCCGATGACGGAAATCAACGTGTCGCGCCGTCCACGTTTTTGGAAAAAAATGATAAAGATCGCGAGCGACACTCCCCATGAAGTCGGTTTGAGCCACATTGAGGCCGAGAGTAATGCCAAGGCAAGTATCATGCGCTTTCGCGATAGCGCGGGAGCAAGGCAGAGTGCAAACGCGCCCACCGAAAGCAACACCTGCGGCGCGTCGGGACGGAAACTCATGACGTATTCCATGAGCTGTCCCCACGCGAGAAATGAGCCGATGGCGACCATCCGCCATGTTCGATTCAAACCCAAGGCTTTCGACAAGATGAAAATGAGGGCAATGATTCCGAAGAGGCAACCCAGCGATTGCAATCGTCCAATCGTATAGACGAGTCGGGGATGAGGCGTGGCGTCAAGAATTCGCGCAAGCCAACCGACGGGATAATAGGTCAGCGGGCCGTAGGGAGAAAAAGAGTGCGGCCATTCGCGCCAATCGTGGTAGGGGGAAATTCCCATCGCGACATCCCAAGCGCGAGCTACGATGGCCCCTTCTGGAAATGAAACGTCGAGCGTCAACGGAACAAGAAAAATCCAACCGACAATCACAAAGAATGCGCGAGCCGACCAAAGTCCAAGCGCTAAGGGTTGAAGGTAACGGCCTCGAAGGGTTTGTACTGAGTTTTGTTGGTCGTTCGTCATTGTCAGTTATTGCAAAGGCTGATGCCGTTCGAAAAGCCGCGCTAAAGCGGGCTATTATTTTGTTCTTCTTTTCCGCCCGGCTAAAGCCGGGGGCAAATCGTGAGCCTGCTGAAGCAGGCTAATAACATCGAATTAGCTCCATTTTTTTTCTAACCGGTCTGAAGTCGGGCGCATAATGTAAGCCTACGTAAGCAGACTAAAAATACACAACAGCTTACGAACGATCATGTAACCTTTGGCTCTTCTTGGATCAATGAGTCGGCTCGGCGGGTAATGGTTCCCACATCCGCCACTCCTCATAGGCATCCGTAATATGATAATTGCGACGCAATGATTCGGCAAATCGCGGTGAAAACAGACGATAGTTGGGTCCGACGGGATCGAAATCGCTTTTGCCAAATATAATGGCAGGGAATGCGCGACGCTCCACACGCTGGATGATCTCTGAATCGTCGAGCCTTCCGCGCTGCACAAGCAATCCGTAGTGACGTGGATCCATGATCGTCGGAATCGTGCTGCCGATGAGCGGCCAATAAGATTCGCGGGCGAGGATGGGTCCGCCCTTGGAGGCGATTTTTTTCGCGAAGGCATAATGCTCCCAATGGGATACGACGGTCTTCATGTCACGGCGGAACGTGACGATCCCCGCTCCGCATTGATAAGTCATAACGGGAAGGATGACGACGAGAAAGATGGTTTCCCTCGCCCAACGTGCGTTCGTGTTTTGGATGGAAAACGCCGTGGTAATTCCCAAGACAGCCATAACAGCCGAGAGCGTGAATGGTTCGAGAAGGTAATTTGAATCTGCCCCGACTTTTTGGCATTGGATGAACGTTGCAAGATGGCTGCATGACCACGCCGCGGCAATGGCTTTCTGGACGGGAGTTGCCGAAGCGCGTCCACGAAAAATCATGATCGCCGTCGCCGCCGCAATGAGAAATGTTAGTATAAATGCCCATCTGAACATGCCCCAAAAAACAAGGATCGCGTTTGGATACATTCCATTGTCCATGGAGACAACCATGTTGAGCCAGAGTCGGCCTTCCATCATCCAATTGATCAGGGCAAAGAGTAGGAGTCCGGCGGCGGCGAATGCAAAGATTGCTAGCATTCCGGCGCGGCGACCATGCGCGGCGCCAACCCAGTATCCGAGCGCGAGCGCCATTCCCCATGAGGTTGGCTTGAACCAAAACGCGATGAAGAGAAGCGTATAAGCGGTCAATGCCCGCGCGCGAGTCGGCGATCCCGAGAGAACTACGGCTAGCGCGGCCATCGAGAAGAAAACCTGCGGCGAATCGGGGCGATAGGTAACCGCAAACTGGATGATTTCATCGGAACAAACAAAGAGGAGTCCTGCGGGCAACCATTGCGCGAATCGCGTGATACTGAGTCGTCCTGAAATGAAGACGACGGCCATCGCAATGCCGAGGAGCGACGCGACCGATTGAATCCGGCCGATTTTGTAGATCAAATCGTGGGTCGCCCCCGAACCGAACATCCGCGCGATGATGCCGACGGGATAGTAGAGAAGCGGACCGTAGGGTGCGAAGTAGTGCGGCCATTCCCGCCAATCGGTGTAGGGCGATTGACCCGCGGCGACTCGTCCCGCTCCATAGACGATAGCCCCTTCGGGAAAAGTGATATCGGGTTTGAACGGGACCAGAGCCACGCCATAGGCAAGCGACGTCACGGCACGAACGGCGATCAGAGACAGGAGCAACGGCACAAAATATCGTACGCGATAGAATTCAAGCGATTCGAGATTTGTGCGTCGTGCGGAAGGGGGCGAATCGGAGGCCATCGGCGGGAGGATAGCGCACGATCTACTTTCCCCGCAAGGTTGGGGATAGTGCGATTCAAGGCGAGTTTGAAAAATTACTCACGCAGAGGCGCAGAGGTCGCGGAGTTTCTTGAATTGTCAGTTGTTGCAAATATTGTAATAACTCAACTTGGGGCGTAACCATTGCAAATTTTACAACAGTTCGTACCTTTCGAGGATCAGCCTTCCTTCGGTTGACCCATCATGTCTTTAATGCTCTTGCCGCCAGGGATCATGGGCCAGCAGTTTTCTTCTTCTTCGACCCAGAAATCGCCGAACGCCGGACCGGGATAATCGAGCATCTTTTTGATAGCGTCTTTAACTTCGTCGCGTTTTGTGACCTTGATTCCAAACGCGCCGTAGGCTTCGCAGAGTTTCGCAAAATCGGGAGGATAGACCGTGGCCTTGCCCGGTTCGGGATTGGCCGCGAGCCAGACCGCTGAGTAGTTGTGCTGGTAAAAAAGTTCCTGCCACTGCCGCACCATTCCGAGGTAAAGATTGTTTAAGATCACGACCTTAACCGGAATCTTTTCAATGACGGCCGTCGCGAGTTCTTGAATGTTCATCTGAATCGAGCCGTCGCCCGCGATGTCAATGACGAGCTTATCGGGATGGGCGAATTGAGCGCCGATGGCCGCCGGAAAACCGAAACCCATCGTCCCCATGCCGCCCGACGAGATGAACGTGCGCGGGTTCTTGTAGAACCAATAATGCGCCGCCCACATCTGGTGCTGGCCGACTTCGGTCGTGATAATGGCGTCACCCTTCGTCGCCTTATACAGTTCGTCAATCACGTATTGCGGACGAAGTTTGTCGTCCTGCGGATAGTAAAGGGGATACTCCGCTTTCCACGCGCGGACTTGATCCATCCACTCGGTATGCTTCGCCGGTTCGACGACTTCAAGGAGCTTTTGCAGAACGCGCTTGCAATCGCCGACGATGGGAATCGAGACGGGAACCGATTTCGAGATTGAAGAAGGATCCACGTCAATGTGGATGACCTGCTCGCGGTGCGGCGCGAACTCGTCGAGCTTTCCCGTCACGCGGTCATCGAACCGCGCGCCGACGCTGATGATGAGGTCGGTGTTGTGCATCGCGTAGTTGGCGTATTGAGTGCCGTGCATTCCGAGCATACGAATGCTGTTCGGGTGATCCTCGGGGAAACCGCCGAGGCCGAGCAGCGTCGTCGTCACCGGGATGTCGCATTTCTCGGACAGCGCGACGAGTTCCGCGTTGCAATCCGAATTCATCGCGCCTTGGCCGCAATAAAGAATCGGCTTCTTCGATTGCGCGATGGCTTTCGCCGCGCGTTTGATCTGCTGCGAATTTCCATCCGCCTGCGGTGAATAAGAGCGGATATTAACGGTTTCGGGATAGACATAATCTTCCAGCGTCGCGCGTTGAACGTCCTTCGGGATATCAATCAGCACGGGGCCGGGACGCCCGGTCGTCGCGATGTAAAACGCTTCTTTGATCGTGCGGGCGAGGTCTTTGATATCGCGCACGAGGAAGTTGTGCTTGGTGCAGGGACGCGTAATGCCGACGACGTCGGCTTCCTGAAACGCGTCGGTGCCTATGACGGAAGTTGGGACTTGACCCGTAAGAGCAACAACCGGCGACGAATCGGAATAGGCGGTCGCAAGCGCGGTAACGAGATTTGTTGCGCCGGGACCGGACGTTACGAGGCAGACACCGGCGCGGCCCGTCGCGCGAGCATAGCCATCAGCCATGTGTCCCGCGCCTTGTTCATGGCGCACGAGGACGAAGCGAAGTTCCTCCGGCCGCTGGTTCACGCGGTCGAAGACGTCGAGAATCGCGCCGCCGGGATAACCGAATACGACATCAACCCCTTCGCGGATAAGGGCGTCAACAACGATCTCGGCCCCCGTGATTGGACTCTTGCGCGCTTCGGTCTTGGCTTCCGTCGGAGCGTCTTTCGGTTTCGTCTTGGTCGTCATGTTAAGTTCACCTTATCCCGTTTCCCCCGGCCATTTTGGGGGTTGAACCCCGGAACCTATCATAAACCGGATGCAAATGCCAAGTAATGGCGCTTAAAAATCGCGTCAGGTGGTTGGTTTGCACGGAGAGGAACAAATTTCGGGGAAGTTATTCGTATCGGTCCCAATTTCGCGCGTGATTTGGTGTTGGGGAATTGGATGGAGTTGGCGACGGGGACGGCGACGGCGACGGCGATTCGGTCGGGGAAGGGGTTTCGGTTGGCGATGGCGTTGGCGTCGGAGTCGGAATAAGTCCCATGTAAAGTCGGAGGAAATCGAGGGTTCGCTCCGCGAGGGTCTTTCCGCCCAGATTTTGAGTCAGAAATGGAAAGACGTGCCCCCCATTGACCACCGTGTAGAATTCATAGGGAAGCCCTACGGCGATGCATTGATTCCGTATGAGGACAGCCTCGGAGTAGGGAATTGTGGTGTCTTTCGTTCCGTGCACAATCATGATCGGGGCGTCATCGGCGTCAATTAGGTTCGGCAAAATCGTTCCAAGAGTTCCCGAGTGGTCAACCGTTGCGATCGTATTGGACGATTCATCAGGGTAGGGCATCGAATCATCGGGCAGGAGTCGGTCGAATTCAATCAAACCCTCAGTATCGCTCCACTCGACGCTACCGCAGACCAGAGCCAACAACGCGCCGGCGGAAACGCCGTAAGCCGCGACTCGATTTTTGTCAATGCCGTAAGCCGCGCTATTGGCGCGAATCCAGCGGACCGCGCGCCGGGCGTCCATGGAGGCCGCGGGAATGGTGCAGTAGTCGTCATAATTGGGATGCGAGGGAGTGATATTAAGCAGCGTCATGACGAGTTGCATCCAGTCGGGAATTGGGGGGTTGTTGCCGAAGAGACGGTAATTGATTGAGAAGCAGACGAAACCCCGTGAAGTAAGATAATTGGCCGTCGTGGGCAATTGACTCCCGACCTTGCTGCCGTTAATAAAGCTGCCGCCGTGCATCAACAACACCGCCGGCTTGTCGGTGGCGTCGTTGCCGACCGGAATGTAAATATCGGCCAAAAGGTT
>CAZPIK010000225.1:0-7362 GCA_964586185.1 uncultured Candidatus Sumerlaeota bacterium
GGATTTCCTCGACCAGCTTCAAAAGCTGAAGAAGATGGGACCGCTCACGAGCCTCATGAAGATGATCCCCGGCATGGGTCAGATGCTGAAGGAAATGCCGCTCGACGACGACGCTTTCAAGCCGATGGAGGCGATGATTCGCTCGATGACGCCGGAGGAACGCGAGCTTCCCGATCAGCTTAATGCCGCTCGCAAACAACGAATCGCAAAGGGAAGCGGCCGAACGGTTCAAGAAGTTAACGCGATGCTCAAGGAATTCGAGCAGATGCGTCAGATGATGAGCACGATGATGCGGATGACGGGTGGCAGCGGCGCGGCGCCACCCGGCAAGGGGTTTTCCGCCGCGCGGCAAGCCGTCCACAACGCCAATCGCGGTAACAGCGAAATCATGAACAAGACCAAACCGAAACATCGGCGGAAGAGGAAGACAAAGTCAAAACGCTAAGAAGTGAGAAGTTTGAAGAGTGAAGGAAGAAGTAAGAGGAGTGAAGTATGAAGCGTGAAAGTAAAGAGACGGTGCCTCGTGCTCGGATAAGTCTCTTGTTTCTCACTTCACACTTCACTCTTCTCACTTCAAACAAAGAGAGGGGGTGAAGGAATGTCGGTTAAATTGAGATTGGCACGCCGGGGGCGAAAGAACTCCCCGTATTACCGGATGGTCGTCGCGGACGCGCGGTTTTCCCGCGATGGTCGCTTTATTGACGACATCGGGTTTTATCAACCGTTGCAGAAGGACGCAGCCAAGCAACTGACGGTCAATGAAGATAAAGCGCTTCATTGGCTTCACGAAGGCGCGATCCCTTCGGATACGGTGCGTTCGCTATTGCGTCGCAAAGGCATCATGAAGCGTTTTCATGAAGCCAAGGTCGCGGCGCGCAAAGTGGCCAAGGCCGCGGCGGCAAATTGATGGCACCCGCGTGACTTTGCACGTTTATGAAATCCGGCGCGGATGAACGTAAGCTCGCTCGCGTTTGAACCCCTTTGAAACAAATCCAGTGGAACCACTCCAGTTACGGCAGGAAAGGCGGGAACCTTACCATGACGACAGAAGAAGCTGCAGATGATGGGCCTAATAAATCGGTTCATCAGGAAATACCTCTCAAGGACCTGATTCAATACATCGCGGAAGCCTTGGTGGACTTTCCCGAACAGGTGGTCGTGAAGTCCATCGAGAGCGATAACAGCGTGATGCTTGAGCTTGCGGTCGCGCCCAAAGACGTGGGCAAAGTGATCGGCAAGGGCGGACAGACGGCCAAGGCGATGCGCAAAATCTTGAGCGCCGCCGCGACCAAACTGCGCAAAAAGTCGCTGCTCCAGATCATCGAGTAGCGAAATGGATTCGGCGCGCGGCGGGAGGACGGAGACTTTATCCTTTTCGGGCGGGAGCAATCCCGATTCGACGAGGGAACTGTTGGCCGTCGCGCGCCTCACCCATCCGCATGGACTCCGCGGAGAAATCGCGGCGATTCCGCTTGCTCCAGAAGTTTTGCGGTTCGACGCGGAATTCGTCGGAAAGCGGTTTATTCTTCGCAGGTCATCGGGTGCGCCCTCGGCTCATCGCAAGGAATTGACCCTAAAGACAGCGCGACCGCAAAACGAGAATTGGTTGCTCACGTTTGAAGAAGTTGCCGACCGTGAAGCGGCCATGGAATACAAAGGGGTTGAGCTTTGTCTTCCTCGGCACGAACTCCCCGTTCTTCCCGAAGGTTGGTATTGGGAGGCCGATATTATCGGCGCGGAAGTTTGCGATTTAAAATTTGGCGTTCTCGGTGTTGCCGAGGGGCTACATGAAGTTGGCGGACGGTGGCTCTTAAGAGTTCGCCGCGATCACGCCGCACCGATTGAAATTCCATGGGTCAAGGCGATGATCCGGAGTGTGAAGTCGGAACCGCATCGGATCGAAACAGAGATCCCGTTGGATTTTCCGGGTATTGAGTGACGTCTCGGTATTTCTGTCTGTAGGTCGGGTCTCTAGACCCGACGTCGGCTCTGGAGAGCCGACCTACAATTGGGAATCAGATTGATGAACGAAATTCTGAAAGAGCTTGATCGGTTGGTGGAGTGGGAAAAGTTTCTCGATCTCTTGGAACCCGCGCGCGGATCGGACGGAGGCGCAGGACTCGATTACGATCCTATCGTTCTCATCAAGATTTTGTTTCTCGAAAGGCTCTTCCAATTGAACGACGCGACGCTGCTTCGCGAAATTGAAGATCGGATCAGTTTTCGAAAATTTATCGGACTGCAGAATGACGCGCCCGTTCCTCCGGAATCGGCCCTCACGGAATTTCGCAGGCTCTTGCGCCGTCACGACCTTTGGGAGACTCTCGCGGAATCGCTCGAACAACCGCTAAAAGAAAAGGGACTCAGCATCGAATCGGGCTGGATCAAGATCACCGATTTGAAACTTGTGAAAAGTTATGGCGGACCGGTCACCGCGAACGACACCGCGAAAGTTTCCAAGCCCGCCAAGCCGAGCATGGATCCTGACGCGGCGTTTTGGCTTGAGATGGGGCGGATCGAGCAAATCAAAGGCTATCGCCTCGAACACGCGCTCGCTGCGGGAAGCGTCGCGAGCGTTTTCAAAGCAACCCATATCGAACTCGGACGCACCGTCGCGCTCAAAGTTATTCTTCCCAGCAAAGCATCCGACGAAACCATCAAGCGTTTTTTGCAGGAATCGAGCGTCATGGCGAAGCTGGATCATCCCGGCATTGCGCGCGTTTATGATTCGGGGCATTTCCAGACCGAGCACGGACTTCGTCCATTTCTCGTCATGGAGTTTATCCAAGGGAAAACGCCGACCGAATTTGCCGAAGAAAATAAACTCTCCACGAATCAGCGGATCGCGCTGCTCGCAAAAATTTGCGACGCCGTACAGCACGTTCACGATAACGGCATCATTCATCGTGATTTGAAACCGGCCAACATCTTGATCAACGAGGATCGCCAGCCCAAGATTCTCGATTTTGGATTGGCGCGGGTCAGTTCGGGAGTTCGTTCGATGCAACTCCAAACGGCGGCAGGACAGATTCTCGGAACGCTTGATTACATGAGTCCCGAACAAGCCGCGGGGCGAACCGCCGAGCTCGATTGCCGTGTGGATGTCTATGCGCTCGGAGCCATCGGCTATACACTTCTAACGGGCAAGCCGCCGCTCAATTTGCGCTTTAAGGGTATCGCCGACGCGCTCAAGATCATCGAAACCGTTCCGCCCGAGCCGCTCGGCAAATTAAATCCTGAATATAGCGGTCGCATCGAGCGCATCTTCAACAAGGCGCTCGCCAAAGATAAAAATCAGCGTTACGCCGACGCGGGCGAGATGTACGTGGACCTGATCAAGTTCCTTGGCGTCGGTCGCTGACGATTTTCTATGCCGCATCGAATTCAAGATGGACGCATTGAAGAATTGATCCCCCCGTCGTTGGCGCTCGACGACCCGGCGTTTCAATACGGCGCGCTTGGATTTTTTGAAACCTTGCGCGTCGAATCTCGCCGCGTTGTTCTTTGGTATGAGCATTTAGCCAGACTTCATGCCTCGCTTTCGAAATGGCGAATTTTGCCGCCCGATGATTCGCTCCTGCGCAAAGCCGTCGCTTCTGAACTTGAAACACATCAACCCGAATCGAATCTGCGACTCAAGATTATTGTTGGCCCCGATCCTACTGCGCCCTCCAACGGACAAGACCTGACTCCTTCGAGAACATTTGTTATCGCAACTCCGCTTCAACAACCGAAGAAAGCTACCCGTGGAATCAAACTCACCATCTTTAACGACTACGCGATTTCCTCGACTCATCCCTTAACGGGGCATAAGGCCACTTCAAACTATTATCTCTATTGGGAAGCGCTTTGCCGCGTTCGGGCGCGTGGTTTTGACGAAGCGCTACTGCTCAATGAGCGTGGCGAAATAGCCGAAGCCTGCACGGCAAATGTGGTTTGGTTTTCAAATGGCCAGTGGTTTACTCCCGCGCGCGAGTGTGGAAACTTGCCGGGGGTTGAACTTGGTTTTCTTGAAAGTATTTTGCGGCAAAAGGGCCAGACGTTGGAGCGTGTGAAGGCAACTCCGGAAATCTTGCGCAATGCCGAGGCCGTGGCTCTCACCAATTCGATCATCGGGCTTTCGCCTGTTTCCGAAATTGAAAACCTGGGGCTGAGATTCGAATCTCCATCGTGGCTGGAAGAACTATCGAGTGAAATCAGGAACGCGCCAGGCGAGACTTTTTAGTGAGTGGACGACGGATAAAAAATGAGTCAATCTAGCCCGATATGGAAAAACTCAACGCCCACGATATTTCCGCTTTGCTGCTTTCACTCGGGTTTCTACTTGCCTTTGCGCGGGCGCTCGGCGAAATCGCCCAACGTTGGAACCAGCCCGCCGTGCTGGGCGAACTTCTCGCGGGCATCCTGCTCGGTCCCACTGTCTTCGGCGCGCTATCCCCCGAATGGCAATCATTCTTCTTCCCCAAAGCTGGCGCTAGATTCGTCGTCATGGACGGATTCAACACCGTCGCCATCGTCCTCTATCTGCTCGTCGCCGGACTCGAAGTGGACCTCTCTTCGATTTGGCGACAAGGTCGCATAGCTATTGCCGTCAGCCTCTCCGGTATCCTGATCCCCTTTGCGCTGGGCTTTGGCGTGGCTTGGTTCGCTCCGGTTTGGCTCGGTCATGAGGCGGATAAAGACCTCTTTATCTACGCCCTCTTTTTTGCCACGGCGCTCTCGATTTCGGCTCTACCGGTCATCGCCAAAACGCTCATGGACTTGAACCTCTTTCGCACGGAACTCGGCATGTGCGTTATTGCCGCGGCTATCGTCAACGATCTAATCGGTTGGATCATCTTTGCGATCATTCTCGGCATGATGGATGTTTCTATGGGTCATGGTTCGAACATTGGACTCACCATTTTTTTGACCCTATTGTTTGCGGCGGGCACTTTGTCCATTGGACGCTGGACTGTGAATCGTATGATTCCTTGGATTCAAGCCCACGCTAGTTTTCCGGGCGGGGTCATGGGATTTTCGCTCGCTCTGGCCTTTTTTGGCGCGGCGTTTACCGAATGGATCGGCATCCACGCGGTTTTCGGTTCGTTCCTCATCGGCGTCGCCATCGGTGATTCGCGGCATCTTCGCGAGCACACGCGCACTGTCATCAACCAATTCATCTCGTTTATTTTCGCGCCGCTCTTCTTTGCCTCGATCGGACTCAAAGTCAATTTCATCGCTCACTTCGATTTTTCGCTTACCTTGATCGTTCTCGTCATTGCGTGTCTCGGAAAGGTTTTGGGTTGCGGCCTTGGGGCGCAGCTTGCCGGTATGGAAAAACGTCAGGCGTGGGCGGTCGGTTTCGCCATGAACGTTCGGGGAGCCATGGAAATCATCCTCGGTCTCATGGCGCTCCAATACGGGGTCATCAGCGAACGGATGTTTGTTTCGCTCGTGATTATGGCGCTCGTCACTTCGCTCATTGGCGGTCCCGCCATCCAGCGCATTTTGAAGCGCACCAAACCGCGCAAGCTCCTAGACTTCCTGAAGGCCAAAGCGTTTCTGCCATCACTCCACGCGGAGAATCGCTGGGAGGCAATCCGGGAACTTGCCGTCGCGACGGGCGGCGTGATTGGAATAGACGCCGCGAAAATCCAAGCCGCTGTCATCGAACGCGAGGAATCGGTTCCGACCGGACTCGAAAACGGCGTCGCCATTCCCCACGCGCGGATCGAAGGTTTGGCCGCGCCCGTCGTGGGAATGGGGATCAGTCCATCAGGCGTAGATTTCGACGCCCCGGATGGACGCCCTTCGCACCTCGTCTTTATGATTCTCACGCCGCTTGAGGACGACGGCGCGCAACTCGAACTTCTTGCCGATGTCGCCAAGACTTTCCGAAACCCCATGCTCCGCGAAAAATCGCTGGCCGTCGAGAATTACATCGAGATGTTGGCTTTGCTCAATACCGAGCAAACCAAGCATGTTTAAGCGGTTTTTGTGGAAATTGCCAAGCTCCGCGCAGATAGTTTTGAGAAGGCTTAAAAGAAAAGGAAACGAATCATGCACAGGATGCCGCGAAAAATGGTTTCGTTGGGGTGCCTATTTGCCCTGCATTTCTTAATCGCAAATGTAATTGCCGAAGATTCCGCCGCGCCGGAAGTCACGACGGTTAGCGGAAAAATTTCCGGAGTGATGAATGGCAACGTTCGGGTGTTCAAGGGAATTCCCTTCGCCGCGCCGCCAGTCGGCGATTTGCGATGGCGACCACCGCAACCTCCGGCCAAATGGGAAGGCGTGCGCAAGTGCGATCAATTCGGAGCGGAGTCGGTGCAAGCCGAATATCCCAAGGATTCGATCTTCTATCGCCCCCCTGCTCCGCAATCTGAGGATTGTTTATTCTTAAACGTTTGGACGGGACCCTTGGGCGACAAGAACAAGCCCGTGATGGTCTGGATTCACGGCGGCGCGCTGACGCGAGGATCAGGCGCGAACTCGGTTTACGACGGAACCCATCTCGCTCTTAAAGGCGTCGTCGTTGTGACGATCAATTATCGGCTGGGTCCGCTCGGATTTTTGGCTCATCCCGAACTCACCGCCGAATCGGAGCACAAGGCTTCGGGCAATTACGGCATCATGGATCAGATCGCGGCCCTCCAATGGGTTCGCGATAATATCGGAGCGTTTGGGGGGAATCCGAATAACGTCACGATTTTCGGCGAATCGGCGGGATCGTTCAGCGTTTGCGCATTAAACGCTTCACCGCTTGCAAAGGGATTGTTCCACCGCGCGATTGGTCAGAGCGGCGGATCGCTTGGGCCAATGCCGCACCTCAGCAAGAATTTTGAAAAGCGTCCTTCCGGCGAGGAAATGGGACTCAACTTCGCAAAGGCGGCGGGAGCCAATTCGCTTGCGGCGCTCCGTGCCATGCCTGCCGAAAAATTGATCGAAGTTGCCGAAAAGTTTCCTCGCCTCACTCACGATGCGGCTTATCGCTCGACGATCATTGTGGATGGCTGGTCGCTTCCCGCCGAAATCAGAGAACTCATGGCGCAGGGAAAACACAATGATGTTCCCGTGCTCGTCGGTTCCAACGCCAAAGAGATGACGACGCTTACTCCCAAGGCCATGGTTCCGAAAACGGTTGAGGCGATGAAGAAAATGTTGGTGACGCAGTTTGACGAAGCGGGCGCGGAGGAAATCGTGAAACTCTATCCCGCCCCCACCGACGCCGAGGCGGGCGATGCGTTTCTTATCGCCTCCGGCGACCGCGCGTTCGGCATTCAAATGCGAGCGTGGGCGAGGAGCGCGACGGCTGGCGGAAAATCTCCGGCTTATTGGTATTATTTCACGCGCGTTCCGCCCGTTCCCGATCGCGAGTAT
>CAZPIK010000226.1:0-7352 GCA_964586185.1 uncultured Candidatus Sumerlaeota bacterium
GCAAAATATTGGAGGAGACCCCTTGAAAAAAACCACGGAATCTCCAGGGCTTGGAATTCTGGACGCGTCTACCCAGGGTTACGCTCGCCTGCGGTTCGCTTCACCCTGGGCTTTATTACGTCGCCCGCTTTGCGGGCTGAATGTTTTGCACGTCAAGTATGTGCGCATTGCTTCCACTCTTGAAGGGGTAATGACAAGCTGGAAAGTCCGCCCTCTGTTTTTGAAACCGTTAGAAACGCCTAAAGCGCTTTTAATTGTTTATCCAATTCATCGGCGTCGGCATCGCGTGCGTTTTGCCGAAGCGTGCCGATATAATCTTTTAGAATGCGCGTTTTTACTTCTTTGTACTTCTCATGCGCGGGGGCTTTCTCGACCGTCTCCAGGGCTTGCTTGTAATAGGTCACGGCCTCGTCAATTCGTTTATTGAAGCCGCAAAGATTGGCGATTTTCAGGATGTCATCGGCTACGGCGGGATCGGTCTCGCCGACGGCTTTCTTGCGCGCTTCGACCAGCCGCTTGAACATCGCTTCGGCCTCGGGCATCTTGCCGACGGTCAGATAGTAATAGTAAGCGTGTTCGTTCAGAGCCGTGACCACTTTTGGATCCTTGGGATCCATCTTTTCGGCTTCCGTGCTGCATTCGTTAAAGAGTTTCTCCGCGTCTTCGTAGCGTTTGTCCACGGCCGCGAGCTTGGCCGCCTCGAACTTGTCGTCCCACGACATATTGGCCGGAACTTGCTGGAACAGATTCTGCGGAACCACGGGAGTCGTGACCGCGGGCGCGGTCGTATCCCACGGATTGCGCGCGCGGATGTTTTGATACTTCGTCACCGCCAGCAAGATGATATAGGCGACGGCGATATAAAAGACCCCCATCGCGATTTTCTTGGCTCTACCCGACATGGTACCTTGCTCCTATTTTTTCTCTTTCGTTTCATTCGCCCGGATTTTAGCCGCGCGATCCTCAAGTTTTTTGGCATCCGCCTCGCGGGTCATATTCTTGAGCGTCCCCGCGTGATACTCCAGAATTTGGGCGACGGAAGGATCGTTCTCGCCGAAGACCTTCTCGCGGATTTTCACCGCACGCTCGTAAAGAGGCAACGAGTTCTCGAACTTGCCGACGGCATTATAAATGCTGGTAAGGTGAATGAGCGTATCGGCGACGCCTGAATCGTCTTGGCCGTACATTTCCTCCTGAGCCTTCAGCAACTTCAAAAAAGCCTCCTCGGCTTTATCGGTGTTCCCTTGGAAATGATAGAAGAAACCCAGCGTGCGAAGGCTATCGGGATAATGGAAATCGAGCGGCTGGATCGTCTGCGCCTTTTCGACGGCGGCGATGCGATAGGTTTCCGCCTTCAGGACTTTCCCGGCTTTCTCGGCCTCGACCGCCGCCGCGTTCAATTGGTCGAAGTCCATCTCATCAATGGATAGCTCCTTGGGTTCCTCGATCGGAGGTACGGGAGGCGGCGCGATTTGGGAAGCGGGCTGTGCGGCGACTGGCTTTGCGGGACCCGCGTCGAACTTCTTGTCCTCCGATCCCTTTCCGCATCCGGCGAGAACCGCCAGTGCAAGGATCGCCGTAAATTTGAGGGTGTTGCCGATCTGATTCATAACTGATGTAAAGTCCTTAGTGTATGTTTTTGGATTGTGGAGTTCAATTTCGCGCTAAATGGCCCCGACGGATTGGAGAAGGGAGACACGGGCGCGATCAATGACGCCGAGGAAAGAAGGCGATGAAAGATTCAGGAGCGCTTCGACAAGGTCTCGGACTTCGGCCTCGGTCATGGATTCGATCCAGTCCCGGAACGCCGCCGCCGCGTCGGGGTCGGCATCGCCAAACGCTTTGTCCGATTCCTTGAGGAGGAATTTCTTCACCGGCTCCTTCGCGGGGTCATTTTTCTTTTCCTTCTCCAGTAGCTTTTCGAGTTTCTTGAACTCTTTCGGGAAATCCTCCAGCCCCGCGCGGATCGTCGGGTCGTCCGAGAGACTCACGACTTGCATCACCCGCCAGCGAATAGTATCGGTGGAGAAGGCATCCTCGAACTTGGCGAGGCCGACGGCGAACGGCGCGCAGGCGGGATCGCACTTCACCCCCTCGCAAACCGAGCGATAAAGCGCTATGTCGTCCGCCTCGCTCACGAAGAGACGGCGATGGTTAACCTGTGGAATGAATGTGACGGGTTCGGAGGAATGCGTTGAAAAGGCACCTGCGCCAAAGATCAGGATACCTCCCACGTAAAGATACTTTACCACCAACTTGTAAAATGATTTGTTACGCATAAAAGTTGCCGTCCGTTCACGCATCAAGGTTTGACCGAAATAGTGCCTGTTTTCCGTAGTGCTTGTCTGGTTCGCGCCTCCTGATTTTGACATGCCCGCTGAATATGTAACTTGAAAGCCTCGTCCTCGCATTGGGTCAAAATTTCCTGAATCGTGGCGGCGGATTCGGATCCGGGCACTTTTGACAAATCGTCCAATGCCCTCTTTTTAAGTCGGTTGTCACTCTCGTACAGGACGAATTTTTTTAATCTTCGCAACATATCCGGGGGCTTTGCTCTTTCCAGTAAAATCAGTCCATGCTCTCGAATGTGTTTATTCTCCGATTCAAGAGCTTCGATCCAGAAAGAATCGGTCTGCTGTAGAAACTCATTAAGGACGACGAGCGTGGATGTGCTGACTTCGGCAATCTCACATAATGACCCCATGTGAGCCATCCTAGCGGGCAGTTTCACGTCCGAATCGGTGACCAATGATGACAATATGGCCATGGTCTCGACCATGTATTGCTGAGCCTTGACATCATTGGGACGGGATTTGACAGCCAGTTTCACCCATGATGCAAGCGGGCCTAAATATGCCGTGGCATCTCCTCTTTTCGCGTGATCGCGCGTTCTAATTTCCGTCATCGCTTCGTCAAGCGCATCCGGATGCTTAGAGGCCAATAAAATGAAAAGCCAACTTCCGCCCATACGGGTGGAAAAGCCGGGGTTTTGACGCGCATACTCCTTTAGAAAAGGATAAGCCTCCGATCCCCGCGCCGCCGTTGCCGCGAGAATCCATTCTGGTATCGCGGAAGGATCACACTTCATTTCCGACGTGGCCGAAGTGTTTGTACGATCCAACGCTTCCAAAATTGCGCGATACTCGTCCTCATTCAATTTAACGCCCACAAATGCCGACCCTGCGCTCCATGAGGCCGGGTCAAAGTTAAGTCCGGTCAGCAGTTCCATATACATCTGCTTGCGCAAATCGGGCGGAAGATTCAAACGGGGATCGGACACATGCGGAACGAGCCGATTTCTCACCATTGCGTCCCCGCTGTTCCAACACGCGATAAATATGTGACGGGCTTTAAGCGGGTTCGAGGTCTCCGACGAAGACGAACCCAACATTTGGTTCAGTCTGTCTCGAGTGCCCGCCGCGACCAAATGATCCTTGCTGCCCAAATCCCGAATGAATTCATTCACTTCTTGGGGTGTGGGTTCGCTTGGCGGCCCTGCATCGGCTATCTTCATTCCGAGAACGAAGCCACATAGAAGAAACATACCGAAGATCGTTTGTTTATTCATGATGACATTCTCCAATCGAACAAATGCGCGTTCTTGAGACCCGTGCGAACCTCAAGGATCGATCGTAACTGGACATTCGCACTTATTTGACCAATCTGTTAATGGCCAGTGCCGCTTTAGATGAGTGGGCACTTGGTTTCGTTCGCTCGGTGGTAAGAGGTATCCAAAATTACCATGAACAACAGCATGATCGCCCGCGGTCGCAGCAATGGCTTCATTTGTGGTTGCAATTGCGTATTCGGCAATACTCAGTAAATTGTCAAAATTTCCAGATATTTGGGGTTCAAGGACTACAAAAAGGTCCGGAAGTGAGGCTTCTGCATAGAGAAGTTGAGCGTAATGCCCGGCGAGTGCACCGTTCAGTGTGGGGGCAATTCCCAATGCTTCATGAGCCTTGATGGCTTGGATATAAAGATCGACTGAGAAGTAATCCGAGTCATTGTTGGCGTTGTACCAATTCAAAGTCTCACCCGGCGGAGCGGGGCCGTCTGCCTTGATATACTTATTAATAACGGTTTCCTTGTTCACCCTTAGATTGATGGCAAAAATGTACCAGACGCCATCATTGGGGCCATCATCTTCAACGGGTTGCACGGTATAAGCTGAAACATCGTACCAAGGCGCCGGGCTGGGATCTCTGCCCGCTGGATTCGGCGTGAATGTCGAACCGGTTCTACTTTCTGCGTCTCGACTTCGTCCAAGTGGATATCCTTCCTCACACAGCCAGGGATAAGGTGAACCTGGCGCGGCATCAATAGCATCTCTTGGCCAGTCAGGGTCGTTATCCTCCAATGGGGAGCTAGGGGGATCAAGCATCCAATTCCTTGGAATGGGCACTACCGTCGTCGTGCCAAAATCCACGTCAATCGTCGTAGTCCCGCACTTTACCTTTGCTTCGCATGAGATGACCGTCGGCGCGACGATGATTCCGCTCCATGTTCGATCCGGCACGTAGCCATTCGCGTCGGAACCGGGTCGCGGATCCTGTTGCGTGGACTTCCATTTACACGCGAGAATATCGCTGTCAGGAATCCCGTCAATCTTGACGGTGAACGTTGCCGAGCTGCCCCGCTCGACGCCTCCCCCACCCATGATCGGCAGCGCTTTGTAAAAATGAATCTTCACCTCGACCGTCTTCTCGGTGTCGTCGTAGCCGGGGCAGTCGGGGAACCAGACCGAAAGCGGATACGGCATCGGCGTCGTCCGGTCGTCAGCGTGAAGCGTCAGCGTGATCTCGCCCGACTTCCACTCGTCCGGCCCGCCGCTCCAGTAGAAATGAGTCGGGAACTCCGCCTGCATCGTCGTCCCGTCCGAAAACTTGCATGGGTTCGTGCTCTCGACCAGCTTCACGTTATTCAACTCGTCCATTTCCATCGCGACGGAAACGCCGCCGCAAAACTTGAAATAGCTCGCCCAGCCCGCAGACTTTGCCTTCGGATCGGATTGGGCCAACGCCGCCTCGATCTCGGGCGGGACTGGACCGTCGGGGAATGGAACGCAGATTTCCAACTTGTCGGGGATGTTAGCCGTCGCGGAATCGCTGTCGGCGTGGACGGGAGCGGATGCGCTGCAGGAGAATCGCCGCACTTGCGCATGAAACGTTCCGCCTTCCGCCGGATCCGGACAAGGCGTCGGCCCGCATCCCGAAATCTGCCGACAGGCGATAAAGGCGAACGGGATCATGATGAGCATCACCCGGATCGCGACTCGATGCGCGCGAATCCAAATGGAGTTTAATCCATGCAGGCGTGCGGCAACAAGTTCGGAACTCATTTAGTCAATCACCATCTTTTCCGCGACATTGACAACGCAGAGAGTAAACATCGGATCGTAAATAGCGTCAAGGGTCTTATCATCGCGACGTGGCTCCCGTATTCCGGTTGAAGCGCAACCGAATTTGTGAGACCTTTTCGCGTTCCTGCACAGGCGCGGGAAATATTGCGCGCCAATCCTTTATTGAATGACACCGCACGCGCGAGTGTCAAGTCCGCTTACCGTCACGATGGAACCCAACGAATACCGCCGCATGTTCGATCTTGAAGACCACCATTGGTGGTTTCAAGGCCGCTATGACCTGACTCGCCGAATGTTGGCTCGGCATTGCCCGCGACCCGAAGGCCGTCCGGCGCGGTTGCTCGATATCGGATGCGGCACGGGTTACTTGCTCGAACATCAAGGCGAAGGACGCGCGACGTTTGGACTCGATTTTTCCCCTCATGCGCTCAAGTATTCGCGCGAACGCGGCGTCGAGCGACTCGTTTGCGGCGATTCGCAGGTGCTTCCGTTTGCGTCCGAATCGCTCGATATGGTGACGGCGTTCGATTTGGTCGAGCACGTTGATGGGGATCGGTTGCTGATTGCGGAGGTTCACCGCGTTTTGAAACCGGGCGGAGTATTTCTCTCGACCGTCCCCGCGCATCCGTTCCTCTGGAGCGCGCATGATTTGGCGCTGCATCATAAACGAAGATACACGTGGGGCGAATTCGATAAGCTTTTTGATCCCGCGCTGTGGACCAAGCGACGAATGACTTGGACATTTGCGCTCATCTATCCGATTGCGGCGCTGATTCGCGGCTCTCGGAAATTTCTTCCGCGTCGCGGCGAACCGACCGCCGATACGAACCTGACGCCTGCGTGGGCAAACCGGCTTCTCATCGGGCTTCACAAGATCGAAAACATTTGGGCCTCGCGCGCTAATCTTCCGTTCGGGCTTTCGATTATGTCGGTGCGGGTAAAGAAATAACTTACTCCATTGACGCACGGCGCAGCGATACTCATAATAACGATATGACTTTAACGCACCTTCAAGCTCCACCCGCGCCCGCGAAACCGAACCTGCTTTTGCATGAAGCGCTTGAGCTTGTGAAGACGGCCGAGCCTGTGGTTTTTGACGGGACAGACGGTCAGCCCGTTGCCGCGTTGATTTCTATCGAGGATTTGCGTTTTTATGAAAAACTCTTCGAGGAAGAAGAGGATCGAGTGGACAACGCCGCATGCGATAGAGCGAGGGAAGAGATCGAAGCGGGCCGGGCAGAGTTGATCCCTTGGGATGAAGCCAAGAAGAGGTTGGCCGCGATTAAGGATTGACGTTTGCCCTATACCGTTAAAATCGAAGATTCTCCCCTTAATGTGCCTCATTCAATACCGGGGGGATAATCGATTTCGACCGGGCGATTTGCGGCATCCATTGCGTAGGGATAGGGCACTTCGATAACGTACTTTACTCCACTATATTTTCGAACAACGCCGTGCGCCCGGGCATCAGCGACAATGTCCAATATATCACTATGTGTAAGAAATATATGACACCCCGTATCATCCCATCCAATGGTCCGTTTACGTGCGTGTATTTCTATAGTTGTGCTGGTAAGCTCATCGTCACCACTATATACACTCGTATACAAATACAATGTTTCAGGAGTTTCACTTTTGAAAAGTCCTTTTTTGTTGGCAAAGCGCGTCAGCGCTTTTGAGATTTCAACAGGCGGTTTGTGTTCTTCGATTACAAGCAGTGCAGGCAATGAGCGCCACAGATCGTTCTCCGACAAACCTCCTTCGACAATGAGAAGGTCGTTGAATACGCGAACAACACACGGATAAGGCCAAATCAGCTTATCAAACCAATAATGTCCTTGGCGGTATAGCATTGTGGTGCCGGGTTGATGAAGCGGACCAAAGCGGTTAAATATTACCTCAACGTACTTTGGGTTCTCATACACTGGCACTTCTTGGCGTGAGGCGAACACTAGGAAGCAGGCGACCAGCCAGATGAGAGTACACAACC
>CAZPIK010000227.1:0-7338 GCA_964586185.1 uncultured Candidatus Sumerlaeota bacterium
GGCTGCTGCGCGGGGATCAACCGATCCTTTCGGACCTTGATCCGGCTTATTCGTCTCGACGTAATTAAAGTTCTCGTCGAACACGACCTTGCCCTTCTTCGGCTGCTGCGGGGCATTGCTCGGATAAGCCTGTTCATAGAAAGTCGCCAAACGGGCGATGATTGCGGCTTTATTTGCTTCCCATTCCGCATTCGAAATCGCGATGCGCTGAATATCGGTATCCACCGGCACTCGAGCGTCGTTACCGACTGTGCCTGTATAGTAAAACGTATAATATTGAACGGGTTCCTTGACCGGATCGGTGGCACCTTCCCAAATATAGGTCGTGGGGTGCGGGTCTTTCGATTCGGGCGTTCCAACAAGGTCCACGAGCGCGAGTGATTGGGCGTAACTCACCGAGGCACAAGCTGCCCAAGCGAGCGCGGTCGTTAGAGATTTAAACGGCTTAATCATGATGTTGAGACTCCACGCAACCACATCCAAAGCGGATTCCGCCTTGTAATGCGCCTATTCTTGAATATTTTCGGTAAGACTTAAAGTAAAAAAGCAAGCGAAGCCTGCTGATGTTCGGTCCGTGACCTTACGTATGGCAAACGCATCGTTTCCATAGTATTAGTTTGACCCGAGTGTGATGAACCCATCCCATCAAAGTTTTGATAGGTGTTTCTGACTTAATGACCGACACTCCGCACAATGCGTCCCATCCAGAACGTGAAGCCACCCTTCCCTTCTGGCTGCCTGGGCATCCCCTGCTACGTCGCGCGTCGTTGGCCTTGGTGGATGGGCTGATTCTTTCGGCGGGATTGGCGGCGAACTTTGAAATCTGGCTCCGGTACCGTCACGGCCACATGCCGGGGGAGTACGTGACGCTCTTCCTTTGGGTGGTCCTTCCCCTGACCGCACTTCGGCTTTTGCTCTTTTTCGGCTTCGGTCTTTATCGCTCAATTTCGCGGCACACAGGTAATTTTGAGTTGATGGCCATTGCAGGCGCGGGAACGATCGCGAGCGCGATCATTATTCTTAGCAACGCGCTTCTGCCGCATTTGCCGGTTGGTTTCGGTTTGCCGCTCACGCCCGATGGACATCAAGTCTTACGATTGCCGTGGGGTGTCGTCTTCACGGATTGGATGCTCGCGCTCATTTCGATTGCGGGAATTCGGTTGTTACGCCGCGAAATTGCCGCGCGAGTTCTGCAATCGCGGCTGGGCGAAGGAAAGCCGGCGCTCATCGTCGGCGCGGGCGACGCAGGGGAACAGATCGCGCGAAATTTGCCCGAAGCGACGCGCGGCGCATTCCGTCCCGTCGCGTTTGTGGATCCCGATCCGGCGATGGCGGGACATCGCATCCACGGTCTGCCTGTCGAAGGGGGACTCGATAAACTTCCAAGGGTGATCGAAGCGCATCATCCCGAAGAAATCGTCATTGCGCTTGCGCGACCGACGCCGCGAGTGCTGAGCGAAATCGTCGGGCATTGTCGTTTAGCGCGTGTCAATTTTAAGATCGTTCCGACGCTCTCTTCCGTCATGAGCGGAGGCGTCCGAATTGAAACGCTTCGCCCCGTTGAGATCGAAGATTTGCTTGGGCGCGAGGCCGTTGACCTTGCGGCGGAGTCGCAACCGACTTATTTGCGCGGCAAGCGGATTCTCGTGACCGGCGCGGGCGGTTCCATCGGTCGCGAACTTTGCCGTCAGGCGCTCCGCCAAAAGCCCGAAAGTCTCGTCATGCTCGGAAAGGGTGAGAACAGCATTTTTGAAGCCGCGCTCGATCTCGAATCCTCGGCGCGCGAGGCCGGGATTAAGCTTATCACCGTTGTCGGTGACATTCGCGACGAAACATTTGTTCGGCAACTTTTCAAAGATCAAAAACCGCAAATCGTTTTTCATGCGGCGGCGCACAAGCATGTTCATCTGATGGAATCCCAACCTGCCGAAGCGGTGAAGAACAACGTGCTTGGAACGCTGGTGCTTGCGCGCGCGGCGAAGGATTCCGGATGCGAGCGATTTGTTCTTATCTCGACCGACAAGGCCGTGCGTCCCACCGGAATTATGGGAGCAACCAAACGCGCGGCGGAGATGGTCGTCGGTTCGATGAATACCGACGCGGCGAAAAACGGCGGGTGTGCTTTCATGGCGGTTCGTTTTGGAAATGTGCTCGGAAGCCGAGGTTCGGTCATTCCGACCTTTCGCCGCCAGATTGCGCAGGGCGGACCGATCACCGTTACGCATCCGGACGTCACGCGCTACTTTATGACGACGACCGAAGCGGTGAGCCTTGTTTTGCGCGCGGGGGAGATGGGTCGCGGCGGGGAACTCTTCGTGCTGGATATGGGTAAACCGGTGAAGATTGCCGATCTCGCGCGGAGTCTCATCACCCTTTCGGGACTCGAACCTGAAATTGATATACCCATCGTCTTTACCGGGATGCGTCCGGGAGAAAAACTAACCGAGGAAATACTTACGCAGGACGAAAATTTGCGAGCGACTGAAGTCGGAAAAATTTTCATCACGCGCAATGAAGCAGGCTCGCCTCAAACGGTTCAATCACAGATTTCAAATCTCATACGCCTTGCCGAATCGGGCGATGAAGCAGCGCTACGCGATTGTTTGAAAACTCTAGTCCCTGATTTCAGTCCGGCTAAGGTGTTGTCTGTCCGATGTTCATCGGGGGATTAGCCGATAACTCTCGCTCAAGACCGTTCTGGAGAATATGCGCGAGTCCTTCCATGTCGCGACCCAGGCCGTAATAAAAGCCCTGCCAAAGTCCCCAATCCCCCGCAATATCCGCTGACCAGATTTCGCGACCAGCCGGATCGCTTAGCTTCAAATGAAATTCCGCGTGTACGTCTGATCTCCAATGAGGAAAACCAAGGATATAAAGAGGGTAGGCAAAAATACTGAGACCATAAGTCATAACCTTCCCATTGTATCGGGTTGACTTGACTTCCGTTTGGAGTTTGTAAGCATCCTCGGGTGCGGGCGAGGAAGTTATGATATTCTGAGCGACACCCGCCGCTTTCAAATGATCCGCGATGGCTTGTGCAATATCTGATTTGGGTTTGAAGTCATAACGGCTAATGGTCGGAAAAGCTCCATGGCCTTCGGGTCGCTCATTGACCACCGAACCCCAGGGAACGAGAGGGAGAATGTAAATAGCTGCGTAGCGGTAGCCCTTGGGTCGGTTATCAACGGCGGGAAGCACGCAAATTGTAACGGGATTTGGAGTCGCGCTAACGGATGAAATCGGCGCACGCGCGGGATAGACGAAACGCCCCTGATGCGAGCACCCCGCGAATATCGGAATGCACAAAGTGGCGAAGACAAGGGATTTAAGAAATCGAAGTTTCATTTGCACATCCCGTCGCCGTGCCATCGCTGGCGAACGGAATCCTAGGGTTTTGATTTGATTGGTTGCAACGAAATACGTTTCAACTCCAACAAGCGAAGTCATCGGCGAAACGTGCCGTGGAGTTAAACGCATTCTTGGCGAGCCACTTAGTTCTATCGCTCACGCGATGAAAAAATTAGAATGACGCGCATCGTTAAGTTTCCCGACCACCCGCTCATGAAGCCCAAACCACACGCCAAACCCTCCATTCTCGAACGGGTTCAAAATGTCGAAAAGGAATTCCTGACCGGAAGGCGGGAACGCGCGGCCGATCTCGACAGCGCCATTCGCATTTTTCTCGAAGTTCTGCACGGCTTCGAATACTTCGAGTTTAAGGCTCCTTGCGTGACGGTGTTCGGCTCGGCGAGATTCCGCGCATCGCATCCCTATTACAAACTCGCGCGCGAACTTGGAAGGCGACTCGCTGAATCTGGATTCGCCGTTATGACGGGCGGCGGATCAGGCATCATGGAGGCCGCCAACCGCGGAGCGAAAGAAGGGGGCGGACTCAGTCTCGCGAGCAACATCCGTCTCCCCAAAGAGCAGAAACTCAACCGCTACGTGGATCGGTTCGTCGAGTTCGATCATTTCTTTGTAAGAAAATTGATGCTGGTCAAATACTCCTGCGCGTTTGTCGTCATGCCGGGAGGGTTCGGCACACTGGATGAAGTCTTTGAAACTTTGACGCTCACGCAAACGAAGAAGATCGAGCGGTTCCCGATCATCGCGATGGGATCCGAATTCTGGCGACCGTTGAAATCATTCTTCACCGAGACGCTTCTCGCGAACAAAACGATAGACCCCAAAGACGTGCGTCTGTTTACGATCACCGATTCCATTGAGGAAGCGCTCGTCAAGATCTGGACCGAAGCAATGCATCTGCAAGATCGCGCCACCGAAAGGAAAACTCAAAAAGTGAAAGTTATTCTCCACGGCGCAGCCGGATGCGTGACCGGTTCGGCCTACGAAATCCAGACCGATCAAGCGCGGTTGCTGTTGGATTTTGGTTTGTTTCAAGGGGCGCGCAGCGAAGAGGCACGCAATCGCCTGCCGACGGGACTGAAGGTGCGCAACCTCCACGCCGTGCTCTTGACTCATGCCCATTTGGATCACACCGGGCGATTACCGCTGCTTGTAAAAGCGGGTTATGCCGGACCCATCCATGCAACGCCAGCGACCATCGAAATCACCGAACTGATTCTGCGCGATTCGGCAAAGGTGCAGGCGCATGACGCGATGCGCGAGAATCGTAGGCGAGAACGCTCGGGCCGCCCCCTTGTCGAGCCGTTCTATACGTTGGACGAGGTCGAAACTTTGCTCCCCATGTTACGTTCGATTCCCTACGAGCAATCCATTCCTGTGGCTCCGGGAATCCACGCCCGATACGTCGAGGCGGGACATCTGCTCGGTTCGGCCAGCATAGAGCTGACCATCGAAGAGAAAGGGCAAAAGCGAATCGTCGTTTTCTCAGGGGATATCGGTCCCAAGGATGCGCCGATCCTCAAAAGCCCGAAGACGTTCGACCAGGCCGATCTCGTTTTTATGGAATCCACGTACGGCGATCGCGATCACAAGGCGCTTCAGGCGACGGTCACGGAATTCGAGGGGATTATTCAGAAGGCCGTTGCACGAAAGGGTAAAATTCTTATTCCGACTTTCGCCGTGGGTCGCGCACAACTCATGCTTCATCTCCTCGGACACATGTTTCGCAAACGGCTCGTGCCCAGATTTCCTGTTTATCTCGATAGCCCTATGGCCATCGAGGCGACGCGCATTTTCGCGAGGCATCCCGAGCTTTTCGACGATGAATTCCGCGCGCTTCAATCCGAAAGAATCACGAACGACGAACTCAATATGATTACGGCGACGCCGACGGCGGAAGATTCGCGCGGGCTGAATGACGCTGAGGGACCTTGCCTTATTATGGCGGGCGCGGGGATGTGCAACGCAGGACGAATCCTACATCACTTGAAGCATAACCTCTGGCGTCCCGAAACGTCTGTCATCATCGTGGGATATCAAGGACAGGGTTCGCTCGGAAGGCGCTTGGTCGAAGGCGAAAAGCAAGTTTCCATCTATGGTGAAAAAATCACCGTCGGTGCCTCGATCCACACGCTCGGTGGATTCAGCGCCCACGCCGGACAGACAGAATTGCTTGAATGGCTGAAACCGATGGTGACGTCGCGTCCACGGATCGTCCTGACCCACGGCGAGGATCGGGCACGTGAACCGCTCGCGAAGTTGATTCAAGAGCGCTTTGGCTTGAATGCAGAGTTGCCACAGATCGCCGATAGGGCAGAGCTTTAGCGGATCGTCGGATTAGAGTGATCCATGAATCGAGGCGTATCCCACAAACGGAATTGCTATTGCGACCTTTGGGAAAAGGATCCGAACTGCTTGGAAAAGCAGGGAATACCACGCGGCTATTGTGGCATTTGTTCGAAATGTGGAAAGCCGGGGCACTTAAGGCATGCGCCCGGTTGTCATCCATATACGGATGCATGGTGCGACCGGTGCTACAAATGGGTCTTCGTTAGCAACAATCTGCAATGTTTGTCGTTCCTCGCGATTCCGCTGACGCTGTGTATGGGTTATTGGCGCCTAGCAATATTGTCATTAGCAATCTTCGTTACTTTGACTTGTCTCAAGGATCGCACTAGAAATCAAAATGGCTAAGAATCATCTTCTCACACTGAGCGGTACATGCGGTAATTTCATCCTGAAGAGCTTGACCATCATTCCTTCATCTTTTGTCGTATCCACTTGAGCGCGCCTTCGGCGCGTGCCATTGCCAGCCTGGGGCAACGCCCCAGGTTAAGGAACACCTTATAGTTCTGAGGGCTGCAAGCCCGTTCCAATTGGCGCGGGCTTACAGCCCTTGAATAGTACGCATCGGTGACCTGGGGCGTTGCCCCAGGCTACTATGAATCCGCGCCTTTGGCGCTCCGTAAACTCAGCTCTTACCTGCCAATAGAAATAGAACGGAAGAAGGATTACGGGGTGCTTGCACGTTCAAGTTGTTCAAGATTCCCGCGCATTTGTGCATCACCGGGTACGCGGGCGAGTCCTCTTCTCAAAGTGTGAATCGCTTCATTCACGTTCCCCAATCGGTATTGCGCCGCTGAAAGATTATTGTAAGCAAATGCGTCGTTCGGATCCGCGTCAAGCACCTCAAGCGAAATCTGAATTGCGTCCTGCGGGCGGTTTTCATAAAGCGCGACGAGCGCGAGGTTGTCCTTGATTGGAAGGTATTCGGGTACGGTGAGTTCGCCCTGCGTTAGAATCTTCTTCGCCTGAACCAAATCGCCTTGCACGATGTAAGTCCCGCCGAGATTGTCGTAAGCCAATCCCGCGCGCGGATTTTTTTCGATGGTTTGCAGCCAAAGCGTCTTGAAATCGCGGTAGTCGCCGCATTGACGAAAAGTAAGCGCGCCGAGAACAAGAAGCGTTCCGCCGAGTCCCGCAATCACAACACCGCGCCGAACACTTGGCTCCCAAATTCCTCCGAAGCGTTCCCAAAGTATCGTGATGAGCGACGCCAGAACTGGAATCATCGTCATATCGGCCAGATACTGCCAATGATCGGCGACGTAAGAATATCGCGTGTAATACATGCGAAAGAAATTCAGGATTGGCAAAAGGCTGATCGCGAAAAATGCAAGTGCATGGAACAACGCGCGACGAGTTGAAACCCGACGCATGAATTGCGCGAGCGCGGGAATGAACCCAATCCCCAAAGCTGGCAACAACCATGCGGAAAGATCGTGACCGAATTTCCAGCGCGGATAGACGAACACGAGCGTTGAAGGCCAAATCAACTTTCCGAAGTAAAACCCGATACCCCGCGCCGCCAACATCAGCCGCTGTGCAAAGGTTTCATTCCAATAGGATCCGGAGCCAACTTGCTTTTGGTGAAGTAATAGAGTTGCCGTGCCCATGAGCAGAGCCAGAACA
>CAZPIK010000228.1:0-7337 GCA_964586185.1 uncultured Candidatus Sumerlaeota bacterium
GGCGTCTGCGGCCAATCCACCCCCAATGGCATAAACGACTTCTCCGGCGAAATCACTCAGAGCCTCGCGCCATGACTCAGTTGTTGCCTCCTCGACCTCCATTTTCCAGACGATATTCAGATTCAGTCGCGACCGAACGGCGAGGAAGGCCGCTCGATTGCAGACCACTGCCGCTCGGCGAGAATCGCCCAATTCAGTCCACGGGGCATATTCAATCTTTGGAATGGGCCAGGCTTTTCCGGTCATGCGCTTCGCACTCTCGCCTCAAACATTCATCGCCCTCGGAATTGAGGGACCCGATCTTAAGGCTAGGTGAAAATCGTTCCAAGTGCGAAAAGCGCTAAAAGCGAAACCCGCGCCGAGTGGTTGGGGGGGGAGGCGCGGGTTTCGTCGCCGACATGTCCGCAAAACAAATTCCCACTCGGTGCTTATGCTGTGGGATCCGTTGTGCTGGAGGTATCGGACCAGCCGATGATCGTTACCGATCCGGTCAGGGGATAAAACGGAGGTGGATCGGTGTTCAGGCGCGTGTCGTAAGCGTATCGGCGCGTATAGCCGCCGGTTCCATTGGCCGTTTGACCGCGAAGGAAGTGAACAATCCCACCCGTGAGATAAAGATTATTGCTCGTTCCCTTGTAACCGCTTCCTGTAGAAGAACCGTTGCCACTTTCGCCATCAACAATTCCCGACCACAGTTCGCTAAGATCCCGTTGAACGCCGTCCTCGATAAAGAAGGCGCCATCCTGATTAACGGCTTGCGAAATGGTCTGGTTGCTGGCGGTTGTCGTCGGCCAAGTTCTCACATCGGGGTTAGGCGAAGCTTGTCCGGTGAGCATAATATGAGCGTCCACAATGCAATTGGACGGAGCGGAACCATCGAGCGCGAAATTTCTTTCGCCCACAAGTCCGAGCACATCGGTTACGTCATCCGGATCGAAATCGCGGTTATTCGATGTCAAATAGCCGTTCGTGTATCCCGTTCCGCTTCCGGTCGGATGCGTATTGTAAACCAAATTTCCATCCACAATGATGTTCCCATCGGTGCGACTATTATTGAATGGCGCAATGAGCGTTGTTTCATTGTCATTGGCGCGCGCGAGAACCGTCGCGCGACCGTTCACCGTTCCACTGACGAAAACGTTCCCTTCATCAACTACAAACGCGCCGTTGGTATCCGCAATCGTGACATTCCACGAGGCCGCATCGCCCGCCGTTGCGACCGTGTAACCGTTGGCCGCGCGCCAAGCAACGGCCTGCGAACTATTGCCGGTCATCCAGACTTTCTTGTCCATATTCGTGATCGTCACCGTGCCGTCGGCGTTGAACACGAACTTATAGTTGTTGATATCCGAAGTGCTGCCGCCCGATCCCCTCACGTTCGGATCGGTATAGGCCTGCGGACCGGTTGTTGGGAGCGACGGGGATTGGTCGTCAGCCGGAAGATGGACGCCATTGCTATCGGCGGCGCTGATGAGCGGCCCCATGTCGTCGGGAAGCGTGATGTATTCCGCATCCTCATTCTTAAGACCGTTATAGACGACGACATTATTGGGAGAGCTTTGACCAACGATGCTGCCCACCACTTGAACATCGCTGTTGAACGTAAGAGGCGAGCCACTCGTGCCATAAACGAACAAGTGACGATTGGAATGGACGATCCCATTAAAGGTTTCGCCCGGCGCGAGCCAACGCACTTGGCCGTCCATCGAGCTGAGGGAGTCCGAATTGAAAAAGGCGTAACCTGAAAAAGGCTGGGCGGAAACTTGAACCTGAATCGTCCGGTATTGCGCACGCGGAGTCATCGAGCGCCCGACAGATTGAATCGTCCACCCGATTCCCGCATTGCGCCACATGCTGACCTTACAGGCGCGAGGATCACTGGCTTCGCCGTTCGCGCCGTTGGGGATGGTCGTCTCAACGTCCTCCATCGATAGCCACGCATCACCCCACGGGTACCACGGATTATCCACCGTTTCGACAACTTGCTGGATGGCGTTCTGAAACATGGTTTGATTCTGGCTGTCGTTCGTGACGGATTGAAGTCCGCGAACAGCAAACAATTCGGAGATGGCGCGCGCAATGCCCGCTTCGGCAATGTAAAACGCCTGATCCGACGAGCGGGTACTCCCGGCGATGTGGGCGTTGCGCGAGGCCAACTGCAAACCCGGAATCATTGCCGTCGCAATTATTAACATGAATATGACGGTAAAGAGTAACAAGGAGCCCGATTTTCGTCTCCGAGATTCGACCCGTTTTTGTATTAACGCTTTTCGGAACATCTTTTGTCCCTCCACTTCCTTTTGCTTAGAGGTTTCGCGGCAAGGCGCGCCCGACAAGCGAATAACGCTTGATCCCATCTAATCCCATATCCACTTCCATCCGGATCATATAGCTGATAAACCCCTCGGTGTTCTCAGAGTAAACCCTGAAATTATCTACATCGCGCAGGAACGGTTTGTTAAAAACGTCCGCCCACGACGGACTGGCTGGCGTTCCATTATTCACTTCGTAATGGAGTTCTGAAGCGCCGGTATCGAATCGAAAGCGGCGTTGCTGCGAACCACCGTTAAAAGGAACCGCGTAACTGACCGTCTGGTTGCTGTTGCTAATGACCGGACGATTCGTCGCGAGAATGGCGGTATTGCGATAAGCCATGTTCAGGTCCCGACTGATTTGTTCGTGCGCCAGCGAAGCGTTCGCGGTCAGCCGGGTCTCCGTAAACCCTTGAGAAATGAACCGCGAGCATGTGATGAAAATCGTCACCATCGCAATCGAAGCCACGGCGGAAATCGAAGATGCGATCATGATTTCGATGAGTGAAAAGGCGCGCTGGTGTCGAAGGTGAAGAATTGTTTTCATGGCGTCCAACCTCTATTGAACCAATCTCGGCGCCTGCCGAACCGTGTAGCTTTCAAGCAGCGTAAACATCCGCTCATTGCGTCTCACGTCCAGCCATCTGACGATGACCACCATGTGCCGCAAATCGTCCATGGTTGACGGCACGGCGTCGTTGTCGGGATGATTGTTCACGATGTCCTCGCAAAAATATCCCCACGAATACTGCGCGTCGAGCAGCTTGGCTCTTTCCTCGTCCGTTAGCGCCGGATCGTCGTCGCTCGTAAATCCGTTCATTTCGGCGATTTGATCGCTATCGAAAAAGTAGTAATTGGTATTGTTGGTGATGACCGTGTTCGAGACCATCTCGTCCATGCTCAAGGTGCTATTGCGGTAGTTGGCAAGAAATGTCTTGAACTCCGTCGCCGTTACGCCTCCCGGAGGACCCGCGGGCATCCCCGCTTGATGGGTGCCTCCCGCCGCAGCGGGTGAATCGAGACGTGGAAAATCAAGCAGCGCTGAAGGAACGGTCGAGGTATCGAGCACGTCGGGAAGATTGGTTGTGTAGGCATTTTGCGTGAATCCCGGCCGCTTCACCAATTCCATCACGGAGACCGCTAAGTGCTCCGCGATCATATTGTAGCCATTGCTTCGGTTTCGGATTCTTCCTTGCTGAACCGTCAAAATCGCCGGGACAAGCGCAACAGTCATGACCGAAATCGCGATTAACGCCTCCAATAACGAAAATCCCAATTGTCTTGAAACCTGCGTTTTCATGACGACCTCCGATATCCCATAACTGTGCTTAGCATGAAATAGTCCATTCATGTAATTCGCCGAATTTATATATATATAACTGAATATAATGGTTTTACGATACGCGAGTCGAAAGCTGCAATAGAGGCAATGGGAATCATGTTTCCCGCGCACTAGCACTCATTTTGTGCGACGCACTTGATTCGTTCAATATTAAAACTTAAGAATTCGACGTATGCGACGAGGCAATTCTAGCACAAACTGTTTTATCTTCGTTCTTCGAGGTAGGCGACCAGATCAACGAATTCCTGAGGCTTGAGAGTTTTGACGATGTCGTCGGGCATTCCTGATACGGTGAGATTCCGACGTTCGCGAACTTCTTTCTTGGCGAGCGTCATCAATTTACCCTCGCCCGTTACCAAGAAAATATCATCCGGTGTTTCGCGCGAGATGAAGCCTTCAAACGATTGGTTGCTCTTCATCGTCACCATCACCCCGCCAAATCCCTCCGCGATTTCCTCGGCGGGTTTCAGGATGGATCGGACAAGATGGCTTTTAGGATTGAATCGCGCGACCTGCGTTAGATCGGGACCGACCCGCCCCCCGCGATCTCCGACCGTATGACATCGCGCGCAGCCGACCGAACCGAAGAAAACTTTCTCGCCAAGATCAGGATTGCCGGACATTCGCATCGCGCGGAGTTCAAGATTTTCCGGATCGGCGGCCACCTCGGGCGGAAGCGAACCGATGCGAACGTGAAAATTCCAACCCCCGCCATTCTGTCCGCACTTGACGAGGATCGTGTTCTCACCCTTCTTCAAATCAATTTCGACTTGGTCTTGGTCAAGGGCGAGTCCGCGATCAATCAGATTGTCGTGAACAAGCGTGCCGTTAATCCAGACTTTGATCGAGTCGTCACTTCCGCAATAAAGCGTGGCACGTTGCGATGCGGGCGAAGTATAGGTCGTCCATCCATACGCCACTGCATGATCATTCGGCTGAAGGTGCATAAGACCGACGATACCATTTGGGTCATCGGCGCGGAGATCATTCCACTTAACGTTTTTGCCCAACCCTTCATATTCGGATTTTGCATCTAGTTCCGATTCAGGCGGATAAGGTGTGGTATGTCCTTTGGTATCCGGATTGGGAAACGGCCCAATGATTTTCCAATCGCGGAGAATCCCCGCACGAGAAGTCAGCGTTTTTCGATAAGCCTCGCGTTTTGCGGGGTCGGTTTCGGCATCAATCCATTGCGAAAGCTCAGAAGTGGCGCGCCGGTTCAGAACGACTTCGCCTTTTTCAATTTTGGCCATGAGTTTTGGCAAGCCAGCTCCGGGCACACCGCCGTTCGTGAAGGGATTGAGCGAAACAGTCTTGAGCGCGTTCAATGCATCAGTGGCATTGTCGGGATCAGTAAGAGCATCTAGGAACACAGATTCTCGCGCTTCAGGTTTTTCGGCTGGCAAATGTGACATTGCGCGCAGAATCGCCCACCGACGTCGCCCTTTAGAATCTGCGAGCAGGGAATTCCAAAATTCTGGAGTTCCGAATGCTTGCTGACCCGCTGCAAGAATGGCAGCTTCGCCAACCTTGGGATCAGGATGATCCAGACATTTTTTCATCCATTCATTCCATCCGAAAGGCTCCTTGCGCGGGTATAATTTGAAATCCGCCAACGTCAGGGCGACATCGCGCAAGATCGAATCGGTTCGCGACACCGCCAGCCTAGTCAGCGCGATTGAGACTATGCTTTCGTCAGTAATATTTTTTGGTGGGGGACGACGCCGAATATCTTCCAGAATCGGACGAATCAGAGTCGCGGGAAGTTCGGGATGGAGCGAAAGATAATTGACGAGCGCACGCCCGGCGGCTTCTGATTTGTATTCGCGCAAACCGACTATCAATTCTCCCGCGACGTGATCCTTTAGATTCGGCAACGCAAGCATCGCGATGAAGAGCGGCTCAGCGCGAGGATCGCCACCACGAAGTAACGCGGGAATGAGTGCATCGCCCTCGCTGTTCAACCGTTCCGCGCCGAGCGTGAACGCGCGCATGAGGAGCAGCTCCTTATAGGGTTGGACCGCGAGACCGAACGCATGAGCGAGGAAGGGATCGTCCCAATCAGCGCGGGAAATAATCTCGGTCATCTTTTCCAGCGGAAGCGGCGGACTTCGTCGAGAAATGGCGCGAGCAGCTTCGAACTTCACCATATCATTTGTGTCAGCCGCGAGATCGAGCAGGAAACCTCCCTCTACTACATTCTGAACACCCAAATGTTGGATGGCGCGCAATGCGGCGGCTCGGACGCGATGATCGGTATCGGCGGCGGCGTTGATCACAATTTCATGCAGCACGATGGCGACATCGTTGGTTGAGGTCCCGGCAGAAAAGATTGTCGCGCCCGCCTCTTGGGATTGAGCGACGGCCCCGGTGTCCTCGCCGCGACGATGAAGCACTTCCTCGGCTAGCCAAATCGCATGACATCGGGTGCGAGGCGAATCAGCGGAAGAGAAAAGTTCAGCGACGAGCTTCGGTGATGCGTCTCCTCGCGCAATTTTATCCGCCAGCCAACGTTGCGAGGTTCGGCGGAGCCACTTGTTTTCGGATTTCAGATACGCGACCAATTCCTCCGTAGTGGCTTTGCCGACGTCGGGAATCTTTTGCTTAGGCGCGTTTTTCCACGCAATGCGGTAAATGCGTCCGCGCACTTTATCACGCCGTGGACCATCCAGCGGATACTCGACGTGGGCGAGAATCTCGTTGTACCAATCAATGACGTAGAGCGCGCCGTCGGGACCGACGTGCATCGCGATGGGGCGATGCCACGGATCGTCGGTCGAGGTCAGGTCATCCTCCATCGTCGCAAAAAACGTCGCACCGTTTTCCTCGACCGAATCGCGGATGATTTTGTGCAGGTTCGGCGCGCCTTGGAAAATATTCCCTTGGTATTCTTTCGGGAACGCATCGCCAGAGTAAACCGTCAGACCCGCCTGAACGAGATAGCCGTGATGCTGGCCGTGATCGGCCTCGACGGGCGGAAGCGTTCCCGGTTTTCCATCGTGGCGATTGGTGAGCGAGTAACCGTAATCCGCTCCTTCAACCAAATGAGTGAGGTGAGGACCCTCATTGTCATTGCAGAACCAATTGCCGTAGTCGTCCCAATCGTAGCCCCATGAATTCGTGAAGCCTTTGAAGGGAATGTCGAAACCGGTTCCATCAGGCCAGCAGCGGAAAAAATCACCTTCTTTCAAATCCCATTCGCGAACCGCTCCGTCCATTCCCTCAGCCTTGATCTTGGAGGTCGTCGAGCAGCCTTGGTTCATCATCAGCTTGCCCTCGGGGGTCCAAATGAGTCCGTGGACAAGATGATGCGAATCCTGCGTGCCGAAATCGGTCAGGATGCTTTTTCTTTTATCGGCGCGGTCGTCGCCATTGGTGTCGTTCATAAGCCAAAGGTTCGGGGCTTCGGCGACGATGACGCCATCGGGACCAATCGCAACGGCATCGGGAATATTGAGACCATCAGCGAAAACTTTGATGACATCAGCGATCCCGTCGCCGTTGGTGTCTTCAAGTATCTTCACGGCGTCGGTAGGATTCTCACCTTTCGCAGGACCGAGCGGATATTCGTACGCCTCGCAAATATACATCCGCCCGCGCTCGTCGAAGGCCATGGCGATGGGCTTGCGAATCTGTGGCTCGGATGCAAAAAGCGTGATCTCGAATCCATCGGCGAGCTGAAA
>CAZPIK010000229.1:0-7330 GCA_964586185.1 uncultured Candidatus Sumerlaeota bacterium
ATCACGACCGATTCCGACGGCATCCGAAATCTCATTGGAACGGGCTTTGTGCAAATGGTGGGCGGATTGGTCGCTTCGATTCTTGCGCTGGCCGCGCTCTTTTATATCAACTGGAGATTGACACTCATCGCGATGACTGCGCTGGCGGTTTATGGCGTGCTCATCGCTTTTGCCTTTCGTTATCAGCGTCCGCAATTTCGCAAGCGTGGCCATATCAACGCGCTCATGATGGGGCGCTTGTCAGAATTTTTGAGTGGCGTTCGTATCGTCAAAGCCTATACCGCTGAAAAACGCGAAGAACTGACCTTTGCGAAAAACGCCCATGAACTTTTTCGAATCATCGCGCAAAACATGACGATGATGTCGTTCATTGTTTCCGCCTCGACAACCTTACTTGGATGGGTTGGGCTTGCGCTCATCATTGTCGGGAGTCGTGAGGCAATGGCCGGACGAATGACCATCGGTGATATTTTCATGTTCACGTTCCTGACCGCGCTGGTCGTTTCGCCGATGGTGCAGATGAGCGCGATCGGCACGCAAATTACGGAGGCGTTTGCCGGATTAGATCGCATCCGCGAACTCATGCGAGAGAAGCCGGAAGACGAAGGGGACGAATCGCGCGAGCCTCTGGGTCCCATTCAGGGCGAGATCGAAATGCGGAACGTCGGGTTCGAATACACCGAGGGCGTGCCGGTTCTGAAGAATGTGAACTTCATTGCTCCTGCGGGAACGACGACCGCACTGGTCGGTTCGAGCGGATCGGGCAAGAGCACTTTGATCGGACTTGTCATGGCGTTTCATCGTCCGAAGTCGGGACACATCTTGGTGGATGGCCACGACATGGCGGATATTCGCCTGCATGATTACCGCGCGCATTTGGGTGTCGTGCTGCAGGATAATTTCCTTTTTGACGGCACCGTTGCAGAGAATATTGCCTATGGTCGTCCCGGCGCATCGCGCGAGGAAATCGTCGCCGCTGCAAAAATCGCGCATTGCGATGAGTTTGCCATGAAGTTCGAAAAGCAATACGACACGATCATCGGCGAGCGCGGCGTCAAGGTTTCCGGCGGCCAACGCCAGCGAATCGCCATCGCCCGCGCGATTCTTGCCAACCCTAAAATCCTGATTCTCGATGAAGCCACGTCGAGTCTCGATAGCGAAAGCGAAGAGATGATTCAGGACGGCTTGCAATCGCTCCTGCGTGGCCGGACGACGTTCGTCATCGCCCACCGGCTCTCGACGATCCGCAATGCGAATCAAATTTTGGTTTTGGAAAATGGCGAGATCGTCGAGCGCGGAACACACAGCGAACTGCTCGCTAAAGCCGGTCGCTATAAGACGCTATACGACAAGCAATACAAACTCGAAATGAACCGATTCATCAACCCGGGCGAGGAATTTGATCTTGGCACGAATGGCAACGGCGGCGGAGTGATTAGCTGAGCGTTTCGCGGTAAATCTCAATCGTCTTTTTCGCCGCGTTTTGCCAGGTGAACTCGCGGGCTCGATGCAATCCCGAATCCTTGTAACCCATTCGTAGCGACTCATCATTCGACATGCGAATGATCTGATTTGCCATCGCATCAACCGAGGCGATATCCATCAGTAATCCCGCGTCGCCAATGACTTCGGGGAGCGCACCTGTCGAGGCCGCAAGCACGGGGCAACCGCACGCCATTGCTTCAAGCGCGGGGATTCCGAATCCCTCGGACAGCGAAGGGATCACGTTAAAAAGTGCGGCACGATAATACGCCGCGAGATTTTCGGACTTCATATATCCCATGTGCCGAACGCGCGCGCGGAGATTCAATTCATCTAATTTTCGTTCATAGGCCGCGGCCAATTCGGGCGCGCCCGTGTGCCCGACAATGACGAGAGGCGGAAGATTGTTCTGCAATGCGCAAGCACGGGCGTAGGCATCAAGAAGTCCCAAAATATTTTTACGTCGCGTGGGACCAGACGAAGCGACGCAGAGAATAAAGCGCGGGGTATCGCCAAGCGTTAGTGCGGTCTCCCGATCGGATTTGCTGGGACGTTCCGAGAAAGCCTCCAAATCGACTCCGTTGGGAATCGTCACAACCTTTTCTGGAGGAATTCCGTAGGTCTTAATCACGTCCTGCCGCGTGTATTCGGAGACTGCAATAATCCGGTCGGCTTCGTGCAAACCGCGCGGAAAGGTCGCCTTAAAATAGCCTCCGCCAAATTTTTCTTCCGGTTCGTCGTGCGTTACGGTTCGTGCCGCCTCAAGAAAATAGAGATCGTGGACGGTGATGATTCTCTTGGCCGCTCGCGCGGGAAAAATGTAACTCGCGGGGGAATGAAACAGCGTGACGTCGCCCGCGAGCCGCTCGATGGCCGGTGCGCGGAGGTATTGCCATGACCGAAGCAGGAGACGTCCCGGAATTCTCCGACGAATGATTTTGACGTTTGCCGCGCGTGTCCATGGGTCGTCGGGGAGAGGCAACTTCGCCGAATTGACCAGCGCATTGATTCTCCAACCGTCAGGCAACTCCGCCGTTATTGCATCAAGCATCCGCGCAGCGGCGATACCAATACCCGTGCGCGGGCCGACCGTTGACGAGGCGTCGTAGCCTATGGTGAAAGAATTCATACAACGATTACCAAAATTCTTAACCGCGTGCCGACTGGATAAAATGCCGAATCTTGTCGTGGTCTTTGATCGCTGGTGAAGATTCGACGCCGCTGGAGACATCTACGCCGAAGGGATGTAGAAATCGGACGACATCGCCGACGTTTTCGGCGGTTAGGCCTCCCGCAACAACGACGCGGCGGCGGGCGACTAAATCTTTAAGCAATGCGGGGTTGTAGGCACGGCCCGTTCCGCCCGGTAGCGCGGGATCGTGCGTATCGGTCAGGAGATCGAGTCCCGGAAACTTGTCGGCTTCAGAAATCGATGCCGCGTCGCGAATCTTGATCACCTTCATAATTGGCACGGCGATTCTTGATTGCAGTTCGGCAATCTGTCCCGGCGATTCGGAACCGTGAAGTTGGACGCGATCAAAATGCGCGAGGGCACTTTCACGCTCGATTTCGGATACCGGCGCATCTACGTAAACACCCACAGATTGAAAAGTGCGGCCCCTATCGAGGGCATGGACGCGCAGTTTTTCCACAAGCGTCGCGCATTCCTCGATGGGACGGAATCTCGGCGAATTTGCCCAGCGGATGAATCCAAGCCAGTCGGCTCCGGCATCGAGTGCCGCCGCTCCGTCTTCGAAACGCGTAATCCCGCAGATTTTGACGATGAGAGGTTCCGGCATGATCGAGCCGCCGTGATAGGTTACAGGGTCTCGATCTGGAAATTCGAGTTGGTGTAAATGCAGATTGAAGCCGCGATGCCGAGCGCGCGTTCGACGACTTGCCGCGAATCGAGGTCATCACGATCCATGATCGCTTTCGCCGCTGCATACGCATAGCCGCCTCCCGACCCGATGGCGGCGATCCCCTCGTCCGGCTCTATCACGTCGCCCGTGCCCGAAAGCAGGAGAATGGTTTCTTTATCCGCCGCAATCAGCATCGCTTCAAGTCGTCGCAAATAGCGGTCGGTGCGCCAATCTTTGGCGAGTTCAACAGCGGCGCGACGCAAATTGCCTCCATGCGACTGCAGCTTGACTTCAAGCTTTTCAAAAAGCGTGAGGGCGTCGGCGGTCGCACCCGCAAAACCGGCGAGAATTTTTTCGTCGTAAAGTCGCCGGACTTTTTTCGCTCCGCGTTTGATGACCATATTCTGCATCGTCACCTGTCCATCGCCGCCGAGCGTGACGGTTGAGCCTTTCCGAACAGCCAGAACCGTTGTGCTGCGAATGCGTGGGGCGTTTGCGATTTGAGGAAATGTGGACATAGTGGACATGATGGGCACCGTGAATAAGGTTCGCGCTCAAGCAGGAGTCGCTTTCGCTCGACCTCGCGGTTTCTTGGTTTTGGCAGCGCTGGCTCCGCTCTCTGCGGCTTCGGCTTCTTTCTCCGGCGAGTATGCAGAAGGAAATGGGCAGTCGGCTTTCACAATGCCAATTGCCTTTTGCCGGGGTTCCTTGCCGATGACAAAGTGATCCACGCCGCACACCTCGCAGTGTTGCTTGACAGGCAATTCCCACACACTGAACTTGCACTCGGGATAAGCCGAACAGGCGTAGAAAGTTTTTCCTTTGGCCGAGCGGCGTTCGAGCAATTCGCCGTGGCAACCGGGTCGTGCGCAAGGAACATTGATCGGCAGCGGTTGGCTCGTCTTGCATTCCGGATAACCGGAGCAGGCCAAAAACCGCCCGCGACGACCCGATTTCACGACCATTGGCTTGCCGCAATTCGGGCAGACTTTGTCGGTCACGATGTCCTTCACAATTTCGACCGTGCCATCCTCGCCGATGATGACCGGTTTGGTGTTCTTGCAATTCGGATACGCCGAACAGGCCAGGAATTTTCCGTTGCGTCCCCACCGAACGATCATCGGACTGCCGCACTTGTCGCACTTATATTCCGTCTGAACGATCTCCGCTTTAAGGTTGCGCATTTGCGAATTCGCGACCTCAAGCCGCTTCTCAAACGGAATATAAAAATTCTTGAGAAGCTCAACCCAATTGACTTTGCCCTCTTCAACTTCGTCGAGCTGACCTTCCATCATCGCCGTGAATTTCACGTCCATGATATGCGGGAAACTCTCGATCAAAAGATCGGTGATGATGAAGCCAAGTTCGGTCGGCTTGAACACGCCTTTGTCTTTCTCGGTGTATTCCTTGCTCTGGATGGTCGAGATGATCGCGGCATAAGTCGAAGGACGCCCGATCCCCTGCTTTTCCAATTCCTTAATGAGTCCCGCTTCCGTGAATCGCGGAGGCGGCTGAGTAAAATGTTGGATGCCCTCGACTTTGGGAACATCGAGCTTGTCCCCTTTTTCCATCGGTGGAAGTCGGTTGCCACGATCATCCGACGTCTCGGCTGCGTTCTCCGCATTCTCGTCCGATTCCGATTTTCCAATTTCGTCTCGGCCCTCTTCATAAATGGCGTAATGGCCGGGGAACTTCACGACCGACCCCGTGACGATGAAAAGATACTTGCCGACGGGAACTTCAACGCGTGTGTTTTCGAGTTTGGCGTCCACCATCTGACAGGCGACGGTGCGATTCCAAATCAGGCGATAAAGCGCAAGCTGATCCTTGTCCAAATACTTCGCCACGCGGTCGGGAGTCAACGCAATGTCGGTCGGACGTACCGCTTCGTGCGCGTCTTGAGTATTCTTTCCCCGCGAATAAAACCGCGCCTGTTCGGGAAGATATTCGGGACCAAAATTTTGATTGATATAAGCCCGCGCTTGATCGAGCGCCGTGCCTGAAAGCCGGGTCGAGTCCGTTCGCATGTAGGTGATAAGTCCCTGCGGCCCTTCGTCGCCCATGTTGATGCCTTCGTAAAGCCGCTGGGCGATCTGCATGGTTTGACGCGCGGTAAAACGCAACTTCCGCGAAGCTTCTTGTTGAAGCGTGCTCGTGATAAATGGAGGAAGGGGTCGCCGCGACTGCTCTTTTTTCAGAACTTCGCCAACGATGAACGGCTTGCCCTGCGTTTCCGCGATGATCTTGTCGGACTCCTCTTGATTGGCAATCTCCGCTTTCTTGCCATCAATCTTATCGAGTCGCAATCTAAAGGGCGGAGGGGTCTTCGCTTGGGCGTCGGCCTCGATCGTCCAGTATTCCACCGGCTTGAACGCCATAATTTCGCGTTCGCGATCACAGATCACTCGCAACGCAACGGATTGAACACGACCCGCCGAAAGTCCACGTCGCACTTTCTTCCAAAGGAGCGGACTAATCTTGTAACCAACAAGCCGATCCAGAATCCGCCGCGCTTGCTGGGCGTTGACAAGGTTGTGATTAATTTCCGTTGGGTTTTCGATGGCCGCCCGAATCGCGTCGCGCGTAATTTCATTGAATACCGCGCGGTGCATTTCCTTACCACCATTGGCAATGGCGCCCGCAATGTGATTGGCGATGGCCTCGCCTTCGCGATCCGGATCGGGCGCGAGGAAAATCCGCGTCGCCGCCCGCGCGCACTTTTTCAGATTATCAATGACGGCCTTCTTGCCCTTTATAACCTCATACTGCGGCTCAAAATTGTTTTCGATGTCAACGCCAAGCGATGAGACGGGAAGGTCAATAACGTGCCCAATCGAAGCCACGACTTTGAAATTGGAACCCAGATATTTCTCAATCGTCTTCGCCTTTGCTGGCGATTCGACAATGACCAGCGACTTTCCTTTAGCGCCCTTGGATTCGTCCTTCACCTCGCGAAACGGCGTTTCGCCTGATTCCGTTTCTGCAGGGGCTTTCTTCGCTTTGGCGGGAGCTTTGGCCTTGGCCGTCGCTTTCGTCGCGGGCTTCTTGGCCTTCTTGGCGGCGGGCTTTTTTACCGTTTCAACTTCAGTTTCAGTAGGGACTTCAAGAGTAGATTTAGGCATGGTGTTATAGAATTTCGCCTTATTCACAGATAGGTATTCTCGCTCGCCGAAACCTTCCCCGGCAAAGCGCAAGCGTCCCATCAATGCGACTTGATACGGTCTTGTGTCAAGAAGTATTTTTTTAGGACTAATAGTGATGTCAAGTATGACTTATTGGTCTTATTGGACTTAGGGCAAAATGTAGCGCTGAAGAACGATGGCGACTTTCTACCCCGTCAACCCCAACTGCCGAAGATATTCCAGACTTTGGCGGACGGATTCCGTTGGCGTTGAAGCGTGAGTATCCTGCTCGACGATAAAAGAAAGGACACCGCGTTCGATCCCAGCTTTCAGGATCGCGGGGAAATCGAGCGCGCCTTGACCTACGGGCGTGAATATCTGCTCGGCGGGACGACCATCCTTAAGATGAAGCGACGCCAATCGCGGTCCCAATTCTCCGATCATCTTCACCGGATCGTGTCCCGTCGAATAAGCCCAATAGACATCCAATTGCGCTGAGAGGTTACGCGGATCGGTCTGCGCGAGAATCCGCGCTAGTCCATCGGGATTCTGCGCGACGGTGAATTCGAAATCGTGGTTGTGATAGAGAAACCGAAATCCCCGCGTCCGAAGCTTCGTCCCAATTCCATTCAATATTTTTCCGATCCGATCAAAATCTTCTGGGGACTTGCGCTCGGATTCGTCGAGCCAAGGGCAGACGATGGTTCGGCATTCTAGCGCTTCATGATCGGACATCACTCGATCCAAGTCATTGACCAAGGCGTCCCAATCCACATGACTGGAAATGACCCCAAGACCGAGGTCTTTTAAGACGCGGGAAAGCTCCTTTATTTAAAAGTACTGCGTCCATGTTGGGAAAATAAC
>CAZPIK010000230.1:0-7302 GCA_964586185.1 uncultured Candidatus Sumerlaeota bacterium
CGTGATCAAACGCGCTCTGGACGACGATGGTGAAAATCGGAAACGTCGCGCCAAGTCCAAGTCCCAAGACCGCCATGTTTCAAATCAAGACACCCTGCGTCGTATCCACGTTCAGCGGCGAAAAGAGAAACATCCCGAGCGCGCCAAGAGCCGAGCCGACGGCCGCGAGCGTTTTGTATTTTGCCGTGCGTGTGATGATCTGCCCCGCGATGGCGCTCGCGAAAATAAGTCCGACCATCATCGGCGCAAGCACAAGCCCTGAGTTCGTCGCCGAAAAACCGACCACGCTTTGCGCATAGAGCGGAAGAAACGCAATCGCGCCGAACATCGCGACCGAGGAAAGAAAACTGACCGTGACCGAAACCGAGAAGGCGCGCTGCGCAAAAAGTTCAAGCGGCAAGATCGGCTCGACGGCGCGTCGTTCGAAAAAAGCGAACAAGAGAAAGAAAAACACCGCGCCGCCGAACAATTCGAAAATTACTCCCGAACGCCAAGGGTATTGGTTTCCGCCCCAGACCAGCGCAAGCAGGAGGGCAGAGAGTCCCACCGCGATTGTCACCGCGCCGCCATAATCAATCGCGCGGCGCTTTTTCGGAGTGCGAATCGGCGGCATCGCGGACGCAATAACTCCCAGCGCCAAAAGGCCTACGGGAAGATTGATGTAAAAAATCCAACGCCAACTCATGTGGTCGGTGAACCATCCGCCGAGGAGCGGTCCGGCGACGCTCGCGAGTCCATACACGCCGCCGATCAAGCCCTGCCATTTTCCGCGCTGCGCGGGTGGAAAGAGATCGCCGATGATCGAAATCGAATTGACCATCATCGCTCCGCCGCCGATTCCTTGGATTCCACGGAAGACAATGAGCTGACCCATCGTGCGCGATTGACCGCTCAGGATCGAACCGATCATGAAGATGACAATGCCGGAAAGATAAAATCCGCGCCGGCCGTAAAGATCGGAGAGTTTGCCGTAGATCGGAACCGTCACCGTCGAGGCGAGCATGTAGGCGGTGAAAACCCAGCTCAGATGTTCGAGACCGTTCAGTTCGCGCACGACCTCAGGCATGGCAGTCGAGACGATGGTTTGATCGAGCGCGCCGAGCAACATGGCGAGCATGACGCCGCTCATGACGAACAGTTTGGAGGTGGGAGATTCTGCGGTTGCGTCCATGCCCGCCAGATACTATTCCCCTGCGCGGGAAATTCATAATTGGAATTAGCGACGAAATAGACGCCATAGAAATAAACCGTTGTCGCTTTTTCTTGACGTTCAAGTCTTTCGTACGGAGATTGACGCATAAGATCACGTCAATGGATGCGAGCGCTCTTGGAGTCTTGCCATGAAACGGTTCACTTGGGTTTGGATGACGCAACTGATTTGGCTCGCATTGGCGGCAACACTCGGCGACGCCGCTGAGCAACCGGGTCGTGAGGATGACGGGTTGCGCGTCGCGATGGAATTCGCCATCGAAAAAGTGAAACCCACCTTGGTTCGGATTCACGTCGTCGAAACCTATTTTGAGGAAGGTCGCGAGCTGAAGGGCGAGTCCGCCGGAAGCGGAGTCATTATTACGCCCGAAGGTCATGTGGTGACCAATCATCATGTTTCGGGACATGCAGTGCGAATGTTTTGCACGCTATCCACGCGTGAGGAAATCGAGGCCGAATTGCTGGCGACCGACGCGCTGGCGGATATCGCCGTGATCAAACTCAAGCAGGAAAATGCGCGAACATTTCCGACCGCCGCGTTTGGTGATTCTTCCAAACTCAAGGTGGGTGACCGCGTGCTGGCTATGGGCAGTCCGCTCGCGCTGTCGCAATCCGTGACGCTCGGGATCGTCAGCAACGCCGAGATGATCCTTCCCCGCACCTTCGATCCCTGGGCATCGCTCAAGCTCGATGGCGAGGATGTCGGATCGCTTGTTCGATGGATTGCACACGACGCGGATATATTCGGCGGAAACTCCGGCGGGCCGCTGGTCAACTTGAGCGGCGAAATCGTTGGTATCAATGAAATCAGCTACGGGCTTTCGGGAGCGATTCCGGGAAATCTCGCGCGGTCAGTTGCCGATGATCTTATCAAGTCCGGCAAAGTGAGGCGCAGCTGGCTCGGCGTGGAGATCCAACCCCTGCTCAAACTATCCGGCGTAGAACGAGGCGCGCTGATTGGTAGCGTGATGGAAGATTCGCCGGCCGCAAAGGCGGGACTGCGCTCGGGCGATATTCTCCTTCGGCTGGGAGAATTCGAAGTTAGCGTCAAATACGATGAAGACCTGCCGGTGCTCAATCAGCACGTTTGCGCATTACCCGTGGAACAGGACCTTTCCGTCGTCATCCTACGCGGAGGTAAGGAAGAGACATTGAATCTGCGGACCGCCGAGCGTGAACCCGCACGTCCCCGTGCCCGTGAGATCAAGGCATGGGGTATTACCGTGCGTAATCTAACGCCGCTCGACGCGAAGGAACTCAAGCGCAAAACAAAAGCAGGTGTTTACGTGACTTCCGTGCGACCCGGCGGCGGCGCGGGTGAGGCAAAACCAGAAATCGCGCCGGGAGACATCATCGTTAAAGTCGAGGGGACTTCGGTTAGCACTGTGGAAGAACTGATTGAATGGACAGAGCGAAATTTGAAAGGACACGAGGGCGCACTTCCCGTTCTTGTGGACTACGAACGCAAGGCCGACTCACTCGCTACGGCCGTCAAACTCGCCCATAAACCGCCCGAGGATCGCGGTCGCGAAGTCAAAAAAGCGTGGCTTCCGGCCGCGACCCAAGTCATCACGCGTGAACTTGCCGAGCAACTCGATCAGTCCGAAATCACAGGCTTTCGCGTGACGCGTGTCTATCCGAAGACATCGGCCGAAAGCGCCGGGCTCAAGGCGGGCGACCTGATCCTCGCCATTGACGAAGAGAAACTGGAGGCCGCCGCACCCGAGGACTTCGAGCAACTCGATACGCTTATCCGGCAGTATAAGATCGGCACGGAGGCTGTCCTGACCGTCCAGCGCGAGAAGAAAGAGATCAAACTTCTGGTCCCGTTGATGGCGCGTCCCGCGCAGGCTCGCGAGATGAAAAAATACGTCAACGACCGCTTCGAATTCACGGTTCGCGACATCTGCTTTTTCGACCGCGCCGAAGAACAGTGGACCGACGAGCAGGCGGGCGTCGTCGTCGAAAACATCAAGAGCGGAGGATGGGCTGCGCTCGCGCGTCTCGGCACCAACGATCTGATCGTTGAAATCAATGGTCAGGCGGTGAAGGACGTGGATTCATTCAAGTCGCTTATCGAGGCCATTGAAAAGGATAAACCCAAGTCGGTCGTCGTGCGTGTTCTGCGCGGCATCCACAGCACCTATCTTGAAATCAGACCTAACTGGACTCCCTTGTAAAACGGCATGAAAGGACATTCAGACATGACGACATCATTCTTAGGGCGGATTGCGTGTGCCGCAACGGCCATCGGACTATTCTGGCCTTTAAACGTGCGCGCTGATGAAATCGCCGACAAGGGGCGCGCCATCCTCGAAAAGAATCGAAAGGCCGTTGTGACCATCCAATTGGTCATCAAGCAGAAATTCGGTTTCATGGGCGGCGGAAGCGAGGGGAATGAAACCAAATCGGAAGTTCCGGGAACGGTGATTGATCCCAACGGATTGACCGTGGTCTCGCTCATGTCCACCGATCCGGGCAGCATGTTTGAAGATATGATGGAAGGTTTTAGCCCGGTGGATTCGGACATGGATTTCAATTTCGACATGAGTTCGGAAGTAGTCAGCGTCAAGATGCTGCCCGAAGGCGGGAAGGAAATACCCGCTGCGATCGTGCTGCGCGATAAAGACCTCGATCTTGCGTTCGTCCGACCGCTTGCAAAGCCTACCGAGCCGATGGCTGCTATCAGCCTGACCGACGGCGCCAAACCTGAAATCCTCGATATGGTTATAGGTATCAGCCGCCTTGGAAAAGTGGGAGGACGAGCGTCCATGATCACCCCCGGGCGAATTCAAGCGATCGTTGAGAAGCCGCGAACTTTTTATGTGTCCTCGGGTAGTAGCATGGGAACTCCGGCATTCGCGCTTGACGGCAAACTGATTGGCATCGAGGTCATGCGGATGATGAAAACCGGTGGTTCCCCAATGGGTATGGGGATGATGGCTGGCGATGGGATGTTGCCAGTAATTGTGCCCGCCTCCGACGTCGCAGAAGTCGCGGCCCAAGCTCCGGAGAAAGCAGAGGAACCCAAACCGGAAGCGGAGAAGGTCGAGAAATCGACGTTCGTCCGAAAGAAAAATCCCGAAGGATCGGATGAAGAAGCCAAAGATAAACCTAGCGATGAAAAATGAAGTTCTGCAAATAGTGAAGAATCGCCTCATTCAAAATACACCCAATCCCTGACCGCGTTGGTCGGTTCGGGTGGGAAAACGAACGGGTCGTCGAAGCGTTCGTCAGCAAGAAATGCGGTGTCGGTGAGTGTGTGCAAAAAGGCGACGAGGGCGTCCTTTTCAGCTTGGGTTAGGTTGAGGCGGATCGGTTCGCCGCCGGGCGCGCGGAGTTGCGGCGCGAGGTTCACGTGCGGCTGGATTCCGGAATTGTAAAACTCTACGACCTCCGCGAGCGAAGCAAAACGTCCGTCGTGCATATAAGGCGCACGGACGCCGATATTGCGGAGCGAGGGAACCTTGAACGCACCGCGATGTTGCGGCAGTCCCGTCGTCTCGAAAACTCCTTCATCTTCGGAAGTATCCACATCAAGGCCATTATTAAATGGCGCAACATTCGCGTTGATCTGCGATTCGGTAATATGACAGGTAATACAACGTCCCGGACCGTTAAAGATTTGTTTTCCCATATTTTCCTGCGGAGTAAATCCGGGGAACGGCGGATTGGGATCGGTAACTTGCGCGCGGGCAACGTCGTATCTCGAATTATAACTGACGAGACTGCGATCAAATTGCGCGAGGGCTTTTGCGATCCGATCCGTCGTTGCGGTGTCATCGCCGAAGGTGTTGAGGAATAATTCATCATAATACGAAAGCGCATTTACTCGTGTTACCAACTCAGTGAGCGTGAGTCCCATCTCGACGGAATCCTGAATCGGTTTTAACGCCTGATCCTCAAGCGAAAGAGCGCGCTCGTCCCAAAACGCCCGCTCCCGCGCGAAATACCGCGCATTGGTAAGTCCCATCGAATGCCGCCGCGTTGAGCCGCCATCAAAACCCACACTGAGTGTTGCCGGATCGGAAAATCCATTGGCCTGCTTATGACACGAGGCGCAGGCGATGGTGCGATTCAAGCTGAGATTGGTGTCATAAAACAAAACTCGTCCAAGCGTCGCACCGTCGTCGGTTGTCGGATTATCGGCGGGAGTGTTGTCGTTGCTTACAACGGATGAAGATCCGGGAGGACCTCCGGGCGGCGGGACGGTGAAGAAATGCGCGGGCAACGTCAAATTAGTATAATCGTAAGGCGTTGCGGGTAACTGAGGGATTCGATCCCCGAGTGACGCTGCCCGCGCAATCGGCGCGTTGAGAACAATGAGTGCAAGGAGCGTGGCGTATCGCATGGGCGAGGCCTCTTTCAGCGGGGAACAGGAACGCTTGGTTTCCCCCGCGCCGTGAATGCGGAAGGAATAGGCACGACCTATGCCAATGTTCATTCGGCGTGATCATCGCGCTGAGTGAAAAAGCCTGTGCGTTCGGAAACCCCGCGAAAGTTGCGGAAATTCACGTGCGATAGGAGGAATTATGAAATGGGAATTGGGTGACAGCCCAGAAGTATGGATGGACCAGCACATGTTTCATAATGGAGAAAGTGGATAAAGTGGAAGCGGAATGGATGACGAAGTATTTGCCACAAAAAGGCGCAGAATGCACAAAAGGGAGTTCTTTTGCGTATTTTGCGCTTTTTCGCGGCCTAATCTTTTATTTCTTTGCGCCTTTGCGTTGTTTCTTTAATCAGAGTTCGACGCCGACCTTGAATCCGCCGTGGTTCATCTTTTTGACATCAAAGGGCATCGCTTTGGGCGCCAACTTTTTAAGGCGCGGATCGGCCATGACCTTGGCGTTGACTTTGTCTCGGTGCGCGCGCGATTTGTAAACGATCCACGAAAATAAAACCGTCTCGCTCGGCTTCAGTTTATAGGTTTGCAGAAACGAACCTACGCCCGGAATGGCAAGGTCGTCCCCCGCGCATTCAAAGTATTCGAGTGCTCCATGTTCGCGCCAAATCTTGCCCGCTTTTTTCGCCATGCGGAAGTAAGCATCCAAATTCTTCTTGGCGATGGGTATCACAAATCCGTCAACGTATTTCATGATAACACCTGCTTTTGTACCCATTAAGGCAACGGTTTGACCCAGATATTCGTGAACCACACGCTGCCGTGATCGCCTTGCAAACGGAACGGCCCCGGCGCGTCGAGGTTGGAGCTATCCTTCGTATTGTAAGTCCGCGCGGGGCATTCGGCGCGGTCGTGCGTCAGGATTCCGTTTTGGAAAACCGTGATCTTGCGTCCCTCGACTTTTGCTTCGATAACGCTCCATTCGCCCTTCGGTTTTCCGGCCAAGACCCTCGGGGGATAAAAGTCATAGAGCGCGCCATCGCCGTTTTTATGCGCGTGCCCGCCGAAGCTGTTGATGATCTGAATTTCCCAGAGATCGCGGAGAAAAAATCCGCTGTTGCCAACGCTACGATATTCATATCGGATGAGGAAGTTGGAGAAATTATCGTTGGTAATGATATCGGAAATCTTTTTTCCGCCGTTGGTCAGTTCGCCCTTTTCGACGACCCATTCCATCTCACCCCCCGCGTCGGATTTGCCATATTCCTTGCTCGCTCTCCAACCGGTCGTGTCTTTTCCGTTAAAGAGCGACTTCCATCCTTCGCCCTCGCAAATGGGCCGGATACGCACGTTGCGATACCAGACCTTCGAGTGATCCCCCTGAAGTTCGAATACACCCGGGCTATCGAACTCGTCGGTCCGACCGTTCCCCGTCTTGCGGTCAATGAACGTGTTGTTCTGGACGAGTTTGCCATTCAAGACTGCGGTGCAATGTGTTCCGATCAGGCGAACGTAAAGTTTGTTCCACTCCCCGGCGGGCAGCGCGGCGTTCACAAGCGGCGGAGTATTCTTGTAAAGCGCGCCCATGTCGCTTGCGTCAGGTGTTTCCTTGCCGTGACTATCGAATATCTGTATTTCCGCCCGGCCTCGCATGTAAACACCGCTGTTCCCCTTTTCGGGAATTTTGAACTCGAGTTCGGCTTCAAAATTGTGGAACTTCCGCTTCGTTCCGGCGTTTTGTTGGCCAA
>CAZPIK010000231.1:0-7276 GCA_964586185.1 uncultured Candidatus Sumerlaeota bacterium
ACCCATGACGTAAATGCGACCTTCTTCATGGAAGGCCATCATGCTGACAAGCAGATCGCGATCCAATCGCTCACGAGCCATCGCGGCATCGTAAAGCGATTGCGAAGAGCCGATGTTCAAGTAATCGCAGACGTTGCCCAGATCCATTGAGGCGTCCACGATCACGACTTCGCCCGGAGCCTCACGCGCCAGAGCGATGGCAAGGTTTGATGCGAGCGTCGTTTTGCCAACGCCGCCCTTGCCGCTCATCAGGCTGATGACGCGACCCTGACGGCCGCCATCGCCGCCGCGATGCGAAAGTGAATCAAGCATCGTGAGGGTCACGATACGATCAAAAACCTGTTGAGCTTCTTCGGTCGAAATTGGAACGCGCAGGAAATCGCAGCAACCTTTGCGAACGCCCTCCAAGAAAAGATCAGACTGCTCAATATCTCCCGGCAGATCGAGCGGGTTATAAAGGCCGACAATTTTGACGTTCGGGGCGTGCTCGCCGATGCGCTGAATAATCCGCAGCGTTTCACGAGGGCTGTGGCGCAGGTCCACAAGCATCATCGAAGGACGGCGGGCAAGGGCAATGTCGTAACCGCGCGAGACGGTCTCGGCTTGCAGCCACGAAGTTTGCACGTCAATCATCCGGCGGAAACTATCGGCGGCTCCTTGTCGCAGCGCCGCGTCTTCCGAGACGATCAGCACGGTGATCCGCCGGGCTTCGGCTCCCATCGCAAGCGTGGGGCTTTCGGGATTGGATGTTCTGTCAGTCGCCATGGCTCTTCTATCTTTGTATGTGATCGTATTGGACCGTAACGGCCGCGCATCCGACGCCGAAGGAAAGCGGACCATAAAGGTCGCCGCTGCCCGTCTGACGCCAAAGTTCACTATAATACACGTTTTCCAGCGCCGTAGTCACGCTCGGATCGGTATCGCGGTATGCAATCCCCGTGCGCGGAACTCCCGAAGGCGCAACCCGCAGGGTGATCGTTCGAGTCGCGGTTGCGGGCGGAGCTGCCGGACCGGGATCAACGGCAACGCAATAAACGCGTAGAAAACCGACAACGCGGAATTCAGGATCGCCCAAAATCGGCTCACGCAGGAGCGGCAGCAGCCAAGTCTCTTCGGTTGCGTTCGTAGCAAGGATTTGAAGATTCGCCCGCACCTGATTTGAAAATGCATCGGTTGCGCCATTCGGCCAATTCACCGCATCGCCCAAAGCAAGTTGCGGCGGTGGAAGCTGATTGCCGCCAAGATTTTCGAGGTAACCAATCTCTTCGGCGATCGCGTCCATCGGATCGAACGTGCCCGCGATTGGATCGAGTCCGTAATTCGTGATGAATGCTTCGGCAGTCGGGTCAAACCCGGGACCCATGTTGTCAATTTCGAAGACCTGATTCAGGTCGGGATTTGCTTGAGAAGCGCTGAGCCACGTCGAAACCACGCCACCGGATCGCCAGACTGCGGCGACAGGAAGAACTCCAACGCGAGCCGTTCCACCGCCCGAAATCGGAACTTCAGCGCCCGCGCCAGCCAGACCCATCGGGATCATGGCCTCGACGTTGGAAAGGACGAGACGAATTCCGCGATTGCGATATACGCCAAAGGGAGTAACCGCGTTTGTCTGTGTATTGACTTCTTCAACGAACATACCGCGGCCAAACGACATGGCAATCGGATTGTCCCCCTCGGAAAGTCCGACGACTTTATTTTCAGGGGCGCGTCGAATCACAATCCGTGATGCCAGTGGAAGCGAACCAAATCCTGTCGGCTGGCCAGCACCCTGAACGGGAACGAAAACCATCCCCGAGCCGGAGTCTTCCCAACGACCTAAAACCGTATCGCCCTCTTCATCGTTGGTCGCATTATCTTGCACATCGGGATTGTAAGGGGTGACCGCTCCGAACTGAACCGAAATCGTGGGATCGTTGGGCGATAAAGGTCCCGCAAATCCGTCCATCAATTCAACGTTCGAACCGACGACATGCGAAGCCGCTCGATCATGAGCCTCTGCGCGGGTTTCCGTTTGCCGAATCAATGAAGGCCAATCGGCGGCAGTGACGGCGCCAAGAGATTGATAATCCGGCGGGTACAATTCAGAGAGCGCGGCAATCCCCGCGTTTTCCGAAGCCGTTATCGCCTGTCCCTTGGTCATGAGGGCCACTCCACCGTAATCCAAGCCGAGGCCAAGAAACGCCACGGCGATGAGAATCAAGAGAATTCCCCAAATCAGGACGACTCCGCGCCGAGTTCCGAGGCGCATGGGCAAGTCCCCCTTTATCGGGTTCCCCCCGGCCCCGCGCCGGGATCAACAAGGATGACGTCGGAGCCGACTCCACCCATGGGCGCGTTCGGGGATTGATTGGTGCCATTGGGAACGATCATCTGGACATCCCCATTGACGGGCGCGGGCGTTTCTTCGACTTGATCGGTATCCACCGGATCAGCCGGAAGCGCATTTAAGTCAATCGAACGCTCACCCTCGGCCAAATTGGAATGTTTGAATGAGGGCAACGTTGGCAGTTCACGAAGACCAGGTTCGATATATGTGCCCGGACGGATTTCGTATTTCTTGATGTCTTTGCGAACATCCACCGTGTCAGCCGGCGGTTCGAGCGCAAAATTCTCACGCGCCTTCGGTTCAACAATTTCAGGAAGCAGAATGAGCGCAAGTTCGCGTTGACCATTAGATTTGGTTTTCCGTTGGAAGAGCCTTCCGATATAAGCGATATCGCCCAACCAAGGCACTTTGTTCACTTCTTCGCGATCCTCGTTGAGGATGAGCCCGCCCAGAACCACGCCCTGTCCACTTTTCAACTTGACCGATGTATTCAAACTCGTGAGATCGAGCACGGGATTGCCTGCCGCATTGACCTGAGCCACCGAACTGATCTGCGGCTGAACATCAAGGGTGATCATACGATCTTCGGAAACAATGGGACGGATTGAAAGTCGGATACCGAACTCCAGGAAATTGACGTCCTCAAGCGCCGCAGTTTCAGTTGAGGCAACCTGTCGAATGGGAAATTGCCCACCAACCAAGAACGTTGCAACTTCACCGCTCAAAGTCAGAAGATTCGGCTCCGAAAGGGTGCGGAGCATATCATTGTGCTCCAACAGCTTGATCGTGTTATTCAGAACAAAACTATCGTCCACGATCGTGAAGGAATTTGTGAAGAGTCCATCAATAACCGAAGAAACATTACGATCTTCGGGAAGCAACCCTTCGTTAATGGCTTTAGCTCCTATCACGGCGGGTAAAATGCCCGGCGCAAACGAAGCCGGCGCGGCAAAATCCCGGTCAGCTCCCACGCTCAGCGCAAGTCCCCAATCAACGCCATGCTCCTTAATTTTGCCTCGATTGAGTTCAAGGATGCGCACCGCGACTATCACTTGGGGGAAGAAATCTACTTTGACAAAACTGATGAGCCGCTTGTTTTTTGTCTGCACGATGGAGGCACGACCGATATTCGATTCGAGATTATTCACCAAACTGTTTGTGCCGCTATTGCTGGTCAGCCCGCCCGTTTGCCCTTGGCTTCCGCCGGTTCCGCCAGCTTTCTGATTGGCAATGGCGCGGCCTTTATCGGCCAAACCGCCACCATCATCGGCAACCACTTCAAAACTCTCGCCGTCGCCGCCCAAAATCTTATCGAGGACGGTGAGAAGTTGCGTATAGGCGGCCTGACTTGCGATGACACCCTCAACTACGAATGAATCAGAGGTATCGTCTGGGAAGACGCCATTCTGAATACGTCGCACTCGGATCTCAGCCCCATATTTCGCGGCTTCGGTTTGAAGCCGATCCAAAATCGAAAGCTTGGGCATATTCCGAACGGTTAGTAGGTTTCTAACTTTTCGCGAGAAATGGGTTCGGGCGTCAACCTTGAGATTAGAGATTTTCTCAATGCTCGATCCATCCGCTGTTGTTTCAAGTTGCTTGGTTTCTCCGGATTCGCTCTTTTCGGCATCTTCATCCACGCTCAACTGGGTGGTTTCGTTGATACGTCGGGTTCCATCCACAAAATCGCTGGCCAGATTCATGGCGGTCAGCATCGTATCGTAAGTATCTACGCTACCCGTCAGAATCAATTCACCCTCGGTTCCGGTTAAGACGACAATTTGCGGATCGAGTTCAGTCAATCGCATCCGCAAGGGCGAAAGGTCCTGCTCAACGATAATAACCCGCTCTTCGCGTTCGCCGGATTTCATCCAGAAAATGACGTTGGTTTGACCTTCTTGTTTTCCAATCAGAAGGACTTCCGTCGGACTAAGCACTTCGCATCCGGCGACGCGTTCATTTCCAATGGCGAAGCGGATGATTTCCCGGTTCGGGCTGAGAACCATTGATCGCCCGACGATGAGCTTATGGGTCGGCGCGTCGTCTTGCGCGAGGGTTAATTGCGTGAGGACCAACAGCACGAGGCCGAAGGCCATGCCGCATCGGTTCAGGATTTTTCTACGGGTATTCATGGACTAATTTTCCGCCGTCCTCCGTGGTTCTTTACTTGATCGTGGTAAAGCTTTGGATGGATTTTTTTCCGCCTCGAATGACTTCGACGACGGTGGATTCGACCTTTGGCTCAACCGGAGCCGGAGCGTCAAGCCCTTCGCCAATGTTGAAGGGCGCTTGTTCTGCACCCGCTAGACCGCTCAGCAGGAACATTCGAATCTTGGTACGGCCGCTGATTTGCGCCAATCGCGTTAAATCTTCGGGGGGCATGGCGAATGTAATTTCACTGACCGTTTTTTCGGTAGGCGCCGCATCCGGACGACCGACCAACGCCTTCATGGTGTCCTGAACGCTGCCCGAACCCATGGATACGCCGCCGCCTTCGCGGGTTTTGCGTTGTGTCAGGGGTCGGATGACCTTCGCTTCTTTGCTGATTACAAATAACTTTGCGGGTTGACCTTCAGACGCGGATGACTGAGCGACCAACGAGACGCGGCTTCCATAAGTCGCGCCCGAAACTTCTCCCGTTAATTCTTCCTCTTTGAGCGAAACCGCCGCCCAACCTGGGGGGATTCCCGCTTCGATCGCCGCAGGGCTGCCCTTAGGAGCCAGATCGGATTCCCGTATTCCTTTTTCTGCCGGAATGAGCATGACGGGGACCCGCCCATTGATTTGAGACCAGTCCAGAATCAATTCATCACCCGATGTCTGCTGAAGTTTTGAACGATCAACGGCAAAGGCGCCAAACTGACTCAATTGAATTTTGTTGTAAGGGACGATATCGCTAGTAGCCAAGTAAACCTTCACCAAGTTTGGGTTCTTCTTAACCATATCGCTGGCGATTTGTTCAAGGCGGTGGAAATTCTTGACCGGATCAATTCGGACCTCGGAGGATGGCCGTCCGCTACCGCGCCAATACCAAGCCCCGGCCACAATCAATACGGCGGCGACTAAAATCAATAGAGTCCAATTTCCTCCGGTGGAGGTTTGCCGTCTTGCCGGCCTGTAGGGTAATTCAGCCATTTTTTTACTCCCAGATCCGTCGGGGTGAAGAGCCCATCAACCCTGGCGGAGTTTTCTCCTGCTATCCGTTCAAGCGCTTTGCGCGCAGTTTTGGCTCAACAAAAGTATTAGGGCACTTCCTTTCGCGCGACGGCGCCGACATTCATCTCGATATTCACTGTGCGAAACCTTCCGCGTAAGCCGCCGGGTGGCGATAAATCATAAACAATGGGAACCGTATAACTACCGAGCTCAGCGGGATTCGTGACAACAATTGTTCCATCATCAACCGCTTTGCGCAAAACGCCCGTCGCCGGAACTCGGGAGGGGACGGAAGCGAACTGATAGTGGTATCGGGCATCGGTCATCACCGTATTCGTCGCCGGAACATAATCCAACTCAATAATTTTCGATAGCTCAATATCGGTCGTAGCCCCTTCAGCCACGATCTTCGGCACTTTTACAACGAGATCGTGCCCAACCACAGCCCCCGGATCTCTAAACAGCGAACCGGGAAAACGCAAAAGCCGACGCCCCGGTATGGAAGCGTCGTCCCGAATCATCACACTACGCATTGCGGCGTGAAGTGGCGGCAGAACCCGAAAGAGATCATCAACGTCAACATCTGTGTCTCCATCTTGGTCCGTTACGGGCACTCCGCTGGGATCAATCAGGTTATCGAGATCAATCGCCGTATATGATTCCAAGAACACATCATTATCGAGCGGAACTCCCAGAGCGCCCGACTGTGTAGCCGATTCTCGGGCGGCGATTCTCGCGCCTTCGCCCATGACCTGAGCCGTCAGATAGGCTCGCATCAACTCGATTCCACCCAATGCAAGAAAGACAAAAACGAACATTACCAACGCAAATTCGACAAGCACGGCTGCCTTTTTTGTATTCCCAATGAGACGAGAATAAAGCATCCGTTTCATGGCCAAAGCCATTTTCCCAATCATTTGCAACTTTCGAGCTTAATGACAACTAACACAAAGCTGAATCGGGATACCGCAAGAATTGCCCAGTTTCACGATCCCGCGCTAGGCCCTCGCATAGAAAGCATAAAGCAGAAACCTGAACAGGGACCACCTAGACAAGGCTAGCCAAGGGAACGCGCGAAAACCAAGCACACTCGCGCAATGGAACCAATATGATTCGCTTACTGAGCGAGCCGGTAAGCGCATTCCCTTGGAATAAAGCCAACTAAGTCAACCCAATCCAACCAACACAAATGCCACGCTTAAGCGTACATCTCCATTACGGAACGGGGATGTAGCTGACGAGCAGATCCATATCCGCTTCGTCGATGCTGACGTTGTGAGCCAACCGGTAAGTCGGGACACCGTCAACAGCGCCCGTCACGGCCGGATTGAACACGGCGAATGACGGATAGTCCGTGCTCTCATTGAACTCAACCAAGGCACCGCTCCGCAAGGAGAGATCGTCCTCGGGGTTCGCGCCGGGCAGGATAACCGCCAGCGTCGAGATGATGTCGGTCGTCTTGTTACCGAGCATCGAGACGGCGATCAACGCAACAAGCGTGATCGCGCCCAACAGAACGGCATATTCGACCATCGCCGCGCCCTTACGGGTCTTCTTCAAAGTGCTAACCATGACTCAACCTCCACAAAGATAGATGATTTGAAAACACACTCAGGGGTGTTTCAGAGCAGACTATGCAAATCCGATTCGGTGAAGTCAACCGCAAAATGACAGAATGTTCATTTTTTCCATGTTAGGGTGCTCAAGCCCTAAACCACTGCCATTTTTGAGAGGCAGACCTCAATTTTTGGAGAAGATCATTTTTGCAATTCAACCGCGCGGCGTTTGAGC
>CAZPIK010000232.1:0-7273 GCA_964586185.1 uncultured Candidatus Sumerlaeota bacterium
GCAGAGCCGCTTAGACCTGCCCTGCAAGGGCTAGGGAACAAAGCCCAAGGCAACGCCTTGGGTAAGAGTTTGATTTAATCGGCAAGCCCTGCAAGGGCGGCGGAAAAATGGGGAGACTGGATATTCCGCCGCCCTTGCAGGGCTTGAAAATCAGAAGGACACCATATACCCAAGGCGTTGCCTTGGGCTTTGAACCGTCGTCCTTACAGGACGGTATGTTCTGGATTTATTCGTACGCGAATTACGATCACATTTCTATATGCTTACAGGTTGAGTCAAAATCGCGCGAGGATTGAGATTTCCCGCAAGGCAGAGTAATTCATACGCGATGGTTCCCGCGCGATCGGCAACTTCGTCCGCTCCGAGATACGCCTTGCCCTGCTTGCCGAACAAGATCGCCTCGTCGCCCGGAACAACGGACGGGCAATCGGTCACGTCCATGACGATTTGATCCATGCAGACGCGCCCCAAGACCGGACAGCGTTTCCCCTGAAGAAGAATTTCGCCGCGATTGGAAAGCGCGCGTAGATATCCGTTGCCATATCCCGCGCCGACAAGCGCGAGCTGCGAATCGCGTTTCAAAACAAAAGTTCCGCCGTAGGAAATCCGTGTCCCCTTCTTCGCGCGACGGCGATAGAGGACGCGCGACTTGAACGTCATCACCGGTTCGAGTTTGGAAATTCCGGGGTGATAACCAAAGAGAGCAATGCCCGACCGAACGGCTCCCGAACGAATCGAACGCCGCAAAGAAAGTGCGTCGCTGCCGCCGATGTGAAGGTAGGCTCCGCGCGTCTCCTCGCCGCTTTGCTTGAAGAAATCGAATAGCGCCTTCCATTGCGCTTCGGCGTCTTTCGGTTGATTCCAGCCATCGGCGAGGTGCGTATAAACCGCGCAAAGATCGAGCGATTTCATTTTCAGAATTGCGTCCGCCGAAGATAGCGCTTCGCACGGAATCCTTCCGAGCCGACCCATTCCTGTATCTATTTTCCAATGTGCAAGAGCTTTGAGTCCGACTTTGCGCGCGGCGCGATCCGCCTCGCCTGCATCGTCCGCATCGGTAATGGTAATCTGAATATCTTGGCAAATCGCCTCGCGCAGTTCATCGCCGCGTAAAACAGAAAAACAAAGAATGGGAATTTTGCGAAGCGGATCGCGCGGCTTCGAATCTGCCGAGCGAATTTGGAAAGCTTCTTCCGCCGTCGCGACACCGATGGCGCGGAGCCTCGGCTCACCCGCAAGCGCCCGCGCGACCTCGATCAACCCATGTCCGTAGGCGTCCTTCTTGGCCGAAACGATAATCCCGACCTTGGAATTCCAAGCCGAAGCAAACCGCGCAAAGTTCCGCTTGAGCTCGCCCAAATCAATCTCGGTCCAAGTTTGAGGAGAATCGAGTCCCGGATTGCGCACGATGATTCCTCTACTGCGAGAAAACGCGCTTCACCTATTGCAAGAAATCGGATTACTCGTTCACGCGGCCTAAATATGCGCCCGTGCGGGTGTCCACCTTGATCTTGTCGCCCTCGTTAATGAAGATCGGCACTCCGACGGTCAGGCCGGTTTCCATCTTCGCGGGTTTTAAAACGTTGTTCACCGTGTCGCCCCGGACGCCCGGTTCGGTCTCGATGATCGTGAGGACGACGTTGGCGGGAAGATCCACCGACATCGGCGCACCCTTCAGGAATTGCACCATCACGTCCATGTTCTCGATCAGGTAATTGGGGGCATCGCCGAGCAACTCAATCGCGACGTGAATCTGCTCATAAGATTCCGAATCCATGAAGGTCAGCATGTCGCCCTCTTTATAGAGGTATTGCATCTTCTTCGATTCCATGTCGGCTTGCTTGACGGTATCGGTCGAGCGGAATCGCTCTTCCTTCGAGCGTCCATTAGAAAGGCTCGTGATTTTCGCCTGCACAAATGCGCGGAGATTGCCGGGGGTGCGATGCTGCACGTCCTTTACGACCCAAATGTCGTTGTCATATTCGATCTTGTCGCCGGGGCGAAGGTCGTTGGCTTTAATGTTCATGATGCTGGCCGTTCCTGAAATCCTTAGGTAGTTCGTTCTCCGCTCCCTCGCCCATCGGCGAAACTTGTTCGAGAGGCAAAACTCAAACATCCTAGGCTGATGTGCCTTTGAAGGCAATGCCAAATACGAATCGCGCGATTTAACATTTGCCAAACATTGCCTCCCTTTCTTAGCATGGCAGGGATAGGCGCATGGTTTGGGCGCATATCTTTAGCGCGCGGCGCGACGCGGAGACGTTGGCGCATCGGCCCTGCGCTCATTCAGAAAAGTCACAGGAGTCTGTTATGTCCGATAAGATCGAATCAGCTGCCCAAGGTGAAAAAGCGCCATCCGGCGTCAGCCGCCGGAAGTTCATGAAATCCGCCGCTGGGGCGATGGCCGTTTCGGTCGCCGCGTGCTCGACGGTCGAAAAAGTCACCGGAAAAGCGAAGGCCGAGGCCCCCAAAGCCCCCGCCTACATTAAGAAAATCAAGCCGAGCGACATGCTTAATATGGGTTACATCGGCGTCGGAGTCCGCGGAAAACAGCACATGCGCTTTACCGGTTTCCGTAACGCCAACGACCCGGCCAAACTCGCGACGACGGACGAAACGGCCAATCTTCCCCGTCCCCTAAACGTCCGCGCGCACGCCGTCAGCGACTGCTATAAGGGCAACCTCAAATGGGCGCAAGAGGCTGCGCCGGGTATCAAGGTCTATCCGAATTTCGAGGATCTGCTGGCCGATAAAGACGTGGACGCGATTTTCATCGGAACCTCTGATCACAACCACGCCCCCATCGGCATTGCCGCCGCTCAGGCGGGCAAGGCAATCTATTCCGAGAAGTGCTTTGCCAACTCGATGGAAGAGGCCGTCGCGTATCGCGATGCGGTAAAACACGCGGGCGTTGTGTTTCAATTGGGACATCAAACCCGTAGCGGCTCGATCATGGAAAAAGCGCGCAAGGCATTGGGATCAATCGGTCCCGACGGTAAACTTGGAAAAGTCACGCTGATCGAAACCTACACCAACCGGAACGATCCGAACGGCGCATGGGTTTACAAAATTCCGCCCGGAGCCGGTCCTGCGGATATTGACTGGGATCGCTTTACGCTGGGCGGACCCAAACGCGATTTCAACCTCGACCGCTTTTTCCGATTCCGCAAGTACTGGGATTATGGCACAGGGCAAGCGGGCGATCTTCTTACGCACGAGTTCGATGCGATACAACAAATCACGGGTCTCGGGATGCCCGATACCTGCGTCGCAACAGGGGGTATTTTCTACCACGAAGATGGGCGCGAAACCCCCGACGTTTTCACGGCTTCCTACATTTACGAGAAGGAAAAAGTCATGGTCAATTACGTGGGCACGCTGGCCAACAGCCGCCCGCGCGAGCGGACAATCTTCGGCCACGACGCGACGCTCGATATGACCAACGGCGTGAAAGTCGTCCTCGACAAGGACACCGACAAGCAGGAATACATTGACATGATGAAGAACAACGAGTGGGTGCTGCCGCTGGGCGATGAAGCCGACCAAGCCGCCCGCGAGAAAATCAAGGCGCAGACCTCCGACACTTCGCAGTGGACCATTGGCAAGGGCATCTACATTGACATCGTCGAGGGAAAGCAAGTGAACGTCACCGCGCTGCACGTCCTTAATTTTGTCGAGTGCATCCGCGCCAACAATCTTAAGACCAATTGCGACATTGACATGGCCTTTGACGAGGCGGTCATTGCCCACATGGCGACGCAGTCCTTCAAGCGTGGCTGCCGCGTTCGCTGGGATGCCAAGAACGAAGCCATCGTCAACGGATGATTCCATTGCGGGAGACATTTGTGGTTTGTGCGAAGAGGACGTCTATTTTGGGCGTCCTCTTTGACTTTGAGTCATCTCAATTCTGTTCTATCCATCATGTCCATTCCGTCCACGCCTCCAGAACAAAGCGAACTCGGCCTTGTCGGTTTAGGTTCTTCCGCGTTTGCGCTTTCGCGTCCCAAGGATAGTTGGGAAGCACGAAGAGGAACGCCCGATACGGTTGGACAAATTTCTGCGCTCGGAACGACGGTCAATATCCGCATCATCGGCGAATCGGGCGGACACCTAAACGATGCCATTGCGTGCGCGTTTCGCGAAATCGCTCAGATCGAAGAGTTGATGACGACGCACGACCTGTCGAGTCCCCTCTCAGCGGTTAATCTCCGCGCGGGGAGCGAACTGCTCGAAGTGGACGCGCGGATTATCGAAGTCGCGCGGGCCGCAATCATTGCGGCAGAGCGGAGCGGCGGTCTTTTTGATCCCACGGTTCTTCCATTGCTGAAAGCATGGGGCATGCGCGAGACGAGCGGCGGCGTTAGGGATTCGGTTGAAGAAGCCGCGTCACGAGTCGGATTTCAGGGTGTAAGCATCGAAGGAAACAAATTGGGACTTGAACGCACGGGAGCCGGACTCGATTTCGGCGCCATCGCAAAAGGTTACGCCGTGGATCGCGCCGTCAGAATTTTGCGCGGGTTTGGCGTTCGCAATGCCATTGTCGAGGCCGGAGGCGATCTCTATGCGATGGGAAAACCGGAAGATGCGGCGGGTTGGCGCATCGGCGTCAAGCATCCAACTTCTCCCGGGATTTGCGCTGTGTTCGAACTCGCCGACGCCGCCGTTGCGACTTCCGGCAATTACGAAAACAAGAGTATCAAGGGAACGCGCGCGCCTCGCGACACTTTTAATCCGCGAACCGGCGAGCCCGTGGATACATTCCTCAGCGTCACCGCGCGCGCGGCAACTTGCATGGAAGCCGACGCTGCTTCGACCGTTTTGTTTTGCGGCGGGAAAGCGGTCGAGCTTGCGCGAGCGGGATCGGGAATTTCGTCGCTCAATATCCAGCGCGAAGGAAGCGGAATTAAAATTATTTCCGGGGGCGATTTCCCAAACGTCGAAAGAATCGGGTAGTGGACTAGTAACAGCGTCAGTTTGATGTTAAGCTGACCTCGTTGTCCAAACGAAGGGCTTAGATTATTTTTAATATGGAAAACCGTCCCCCCAATACTGAGAACCGTTATCTTGCGATTATCGTGCTTTGCCTGATTATTGTAGGCGCGGTTTATCTTGCGCCGATTTTTTTGAAATCGTCCTCGACAGATTCAACCGCGCCGAAAGTTGATTCTGCAGAGAATCCTACGGCGGGGATCGTCCAGCCGCCGGTGAACAATTCAGAAACGTCCAGAATTCGCACCCGTCCTCCTTCTCAAGCGGTTGAGAGCGATCCCGATTACGCCACGCCTGAACGTCCACACGCAGAATTCGTTTATGCAAATGACGTTGTTACCGGCACGCTCACGACGTCCGGTTTTGCCTACGATCCGGAGGGTCGCCCCGTCGCTGGAGTCAAATTGCTGGCGGGACTTGTCGCTCCCGGTTTTGGAAACCCTTCGGCGGGATCGCGACCACGCTACGCCGTCACGGATGAAAAAGGCGCGTTCAAGTTCGAGCATCTTCCCGCCCTTCCGCCGCGTTATTTGCAGATCAAGACCGACTTGGGCGGCGAATGGAGCGTCGCCGAACCGGTTCGCGCCCGGCCCGGCGAAACCGATGTGCGCGTCAATCTGGTTCCGATCTTTGCCGAGGGTCAGTTGGAAGGTCTCGTCATTGATGGCGCCGTCGAACAAGTTATCACGAATTTTAAGGTCGCGATTCAGCCGCTTCAGGGGCGCGAGAAACTCATGACGGCTGTCACCAATAGCGACGGCAAATACGTCTTTACGGGACTCAAAACCGGCGCGTATAAGATTCTTTCGCCGCCACCTGCATTCGGTAAAAGCCTTCGACGTATTTTTGATCCGTTTCATCCCAACGATCCCTCCGCATCTTTCGGCGTCGCGATCATCGAACCCAAGAGGCCTGTGATCGTGCGCAGTCTCGTGCTGGGCGGACCGCTGCGCCTTGAGGGAAAAATACTGGATGCGAATGCGGAAAGACCTCTCGCCGGAGTTGAACTCGCCGTTGTTGAAGGATCGCTTGACGCGAATATGAAACCTGCGAAGCTCGCGGTGACCCTCTCCGATGCCGAGGGAAAATTTGTGTTTGAGAACTGTGCGCCGGCGATCCGACCCGGCGGAGAAAATACGTCTATCGTGGGGCTGTATCTCGGCGATCCCGCTTATCAACTTACCGCAACCGAAGGTGGAGCGGCCTCGAGCTATGCTGACCTTAACTCCGGATTCTTCTGGGTTCATACCGAAAAGCCCAATGCGGACAAGGTCGAAGGGATCGTGCTCAAAGCAACTCGCGCGGCCCTTCTTCGCGGCATCGTCGAAACCCAGGATTCATTGCCCGTCGAAGGCGCGGGGGTCTTCGTTACGGATAATCCGCGCAATACGCGCAATAGTCCCGCTTCGGTCACGGTGCTACAAACGACCGGACCCGACGGCCGATTCGAAATCAAAGCCCCGCCGCTCCGCCAGATTAGCGCCGGAGCAAAGACCACCAAGGGCGGCGTCTTTTTTTCGGAACCCCTCACGATTACAGGAACTGATGCGGAAACAAAAGTCGTTGTGGAAGGTGATACGGTCATCGAGGGACTGGTTCTAGATCCCGATAACCAGCCTGCGGAGAACGCAGAGGTTATTTTGACGCAATCGAGCATGATGGTTTCCGATACGACGATGTCCGATAAGGAAGGGCGATTTACTCTTGCGCGTCCTGCGGGAGCGACTTTCAAAGTTCAAGCGGTGAAAGAAAATTATTTTCCTTCCGACTCGCTGGATACTCAGCGATACGATCAAGGAATGCCGCTCATTCTCGTTCTTGGATCGCCCGATTTCGTTCGGGGTAAAGTCGTGGACGAGCGCGATGCTCCCATCGCCGACGCCGTGATCCGACTTTTCGGCGACGGATCGAGCGATCTGAAGGAAGCCATTCTGCCATCGGGATCGGATGGCAGTTTCAATATCGGCCCGCTCAAAAAAGGAAAAAGTTACAGCGCAATGGTGGCCAAGGCCAATGTGGAAACCCTCGCACACGGTCTCGTCCCCGGCGGCGAAGAAGCCAAGGTTGTTCTGAAGCTGGCCGTTGTCCTCAGTTGCCGAATCGAAGTGAAAGATGCCGCGGGGAAACCGGTCCCGAATTATTCCGTGCGCCTCGTCGCCGCTCGCCCAACCACGGTGCTAATCGTTGGCGAGACGGGCACCGGCAAGGAGGTGGTCGCGCGGGCCATCCACAAGATGAGCACGCGGCACGAGGGACCGTACGTCCGCGTCAACTGCGGCGCGCT
>CAZPIK010000233.1:0-7266 GCA_964586185.1 uncultured Candidatus Sumerlaeota bacterium
GAGGCTGTCGAAAAAGAAATCGGCGAGATAAAGATGGTTCGTTTGCGGCTTGCCGCTACCACTTTCTGTTGGAAGCACAGTGGCCTCGCCCGAGGGCCAATCGGATTTATCAAGCGGCCAATCTTTGACGATCTCAAATTGCTCGCGGTTGTGTTGGATAGTCTGCTCGCGCGTCAGCATATCGGGCCACGGGCTGCCCATGCCGAAACTGTGCTCCCAGAAAACCAATAGCTTTTTCGTTTCCGTAAGATTGGGGGTTGCCCCTTTTTTGATGATCTCTTCATGATTTCGCGCGCGACGAATTGCTGATGGAATTGCAACTCTTACTCCTTCCCATTGTCCGCCAAAGCCACCTCGCCGGACTGGAATCTCCGCGCCATATTTCGTTTCGATATGCTTGAAAAATTCGCGCGGCGTCGAAATCACGATTTTGGGTTTACCGACCTTCTCATTCCAAAGCGCCGCCGCCGCCGGAAGGTTTCGTGACGATTGCGATCCCCAATTATCAAACGCATGCAACGCGATCACGGCATCGTATTGATACTTGGCTTTCGCGAACCGCTCCAAAATATCGCCGATCCCCTTTCTCATGACTTCCAAATCGTCTCCCTTGAAATTCTTTGGATTAAAAAAGCGCGCCGTGCCGGGATCGAATCCAAAATCCATATAGGCCTCGGTGTAGGCGTTGGTGGAAGAAATCCAAGTGAGCGTGCGGCTTCCATCATCTGCCTCCCACCAGAATGGAGTATGACAAACGGCTTCGGGCAGCGCTTTGCTGAGACTCTGATTCGCGCCGACGACGAGATACTTAACGCCGTTCTTCGACATGAATTTCGGCAAGTCAATCGGATGACCCGGCACGTCGTTTAAGATCGCCCAATCCATTTCGATGCCGCGCGAGCGTCCCCATTCGACGGGAACGCGGAAAAGTTGATCGAGCGCCCACGCGCTCATGAGCGAGCTATGCGGATTGACATAGGAAGCTGAAAGCCCGAATCGCCCCGATTTCAAGAGCGAGAGCACTTCGGCCTCTTCCGATTCGCGCTTCTCAAGCCACCGCTCGAATTGCCAGAAAGTCTCAAAATTCCAGACGTAGTCATTGTGTCCACGCGCACGTTCCAATGCATCTTGTCCCGAAGTCACCATCTTTTCCGCAACTTCGCCCGGCGTTCCCGTAAAGCCAATATCGAGGTGACTATGCGGAACGACGTATATCGTTTCAATCTCGCTTCGCGCCGCGAGACAAATGAAAAGGAAAGGAACGATCCATCGCATGATTTGACTCCGCGAAACAGTATTGCAAATTCAGCGACGAATATTAAGGATGGCGCGCTATGATGAATCAGCGCGAAGAAAACACTGTTCTCGATTGCCTCTTCAACTGGGCTGAAAAGACACCCGAGGCTCTCGCCTTCTCCATCGCCGGCGAGGAAATCACGTTTCGGAACCTGCGGGATCGAGCCATGGAAACCGCCGGGGGGTTCCGACGGGCGGGAGTAGCAAAAGGCGACCGCGTCGGACTGCCGATGCCCAATGGGGCCGAGTTAATCTACGCCTTTTTTGGACTTCAACTGCTCCGTGCGGTTCCGCAGATCATGAATCCGGGTTATCCGCCTCGAACCCTAATCGGACGTCTTAAGCAGACCGAATCGGGATTCGCAGTTGGAACCGAGGATGTGTTGACGAAATTGCGCGCGGAGGCGGGCGATTTTCCCATCCTCTTTCTGACTCCTGACCAATTAAAGGGCGCTCGACCGTTTCAACCCGCGCCCGAAGATTTTCCGACGGGCGATGATGTTTCTCATTTCCAATTCACATCGGGCACGACCGGAGAATCCCGCGCGGCAATTCTGCTCCATCGCAATATCATTAAGAATAACCAAGCGATGAATGAAATCATGCTCTTCGAAGCACCTCGCGACGTGTTCGTTTGCTGGGTTCCCTTTTACCACGACATGGGCCTCATTCGGTTTCTGCTCTATCCCGTCCAACTTGGCGTTCCCGCCTATATCATGGAAGCGAGCGTGCGTAATTTCCGCCCGTGGCTCGAAACCATTTCCCGCGTGCGCGGAACGTACACCGGCGGCCCCGATTTCAGTTATCGCATCGCGGGGCGATTGGTCTCGGCTGAAGGACTCGACCTCACTTCACTGCGCTTCTGCATTAACGGCGGAGAACCGGTGCGCCAAGGAACCATGGAGGAATTCGATAGGAAGTTTGGACTTAAAAACGTCATCCGCCCTTGTTACGGCATGGCCGAAATGACAGTCGGAGTCACGGCAATGCGACCGGGAGTTCCGCTCAAAGTTGATGGGGAGGGTAACGTCTCTTGTGGGCCGCCTTACAAATGGGTGGAATTGCGCGTCGTGGATGATGAAGGGCATGATCTACCCCCAAACAAAATCGGAGAGCTCGTCGCCCGCGGGCCAACAATGTTTGCTGGCTACTACAACGATCCAGAGTCCACCGCTAATTCCATTCGCGACGGCTGGTTCTTTACGGGCGATATCGGAAAAGTGGATGACGACGGATGGGTTTACGTTATGGGACGCAAACGAGCAATGATCAAGCGTTCGGGCGCGCTCATTGCGCCGCGCGAAGTTGAGGAAGCCGTTGAGCAAATCCCTGAAATCCGAATTTCCGCTACTGTCGGATTTGTCCGCGATGGGAGTGAAGGAACGGAAGAAATCGCGATTATTGCCGAAGTCAAACCGGAAGACGCCGCGACTCCCGAAGCCCGCGCAAACCTCATCGCCGCCATTAATATCGCCGCAAAAGGGGCCGTGGGAATCCCGCCCGGAGACGTCTTGCTTGTTCCACCGCGAACGATCTCACGCACGGGAAGCGGCAAAATTCGCCATTTTGAAATGAAAAATCGCTACGCGCGAGGCGAAGTTCAGGCCGTCGCGTTTAAATAAAAATGTATTACTAATGTTAATGTGGGAGGCAGTCTCCGACTCCCGATTATCGGCGTTCCGGGAACGCCTCCCACATTAAAAGGGGTTCGGTGAAAATTATTTTGAAGTGACAACGGTAACCTTCGGCGGATCACCCCAATCATTCCAAAGACGATTGATCGTTTCGACGTTCGGTTCACCCTCATGAACATAGAATCGGTAGCGACTGATATATTGCTGACCAGGTTCAATTTTGAATTCGCCCAACTGCACGGGCGCGTAACAAAAAAAGCAGCCATTCTTATCCCATAGCCGCATGGATTGTGGAAACCGGAAGTTCGCCGGATGATCCATGATCGTAACGCCGTTCCACTCCGTCGCGCCTGACCCATCGGCCTTTGCATTCCCCCGCCCGGAGTGATCGCACCACTTCGCACGAGTCGTATGGCCGTTCAGGTGAGTCTTCCCTTCTGAAGAAAGCGCCTTATAGTTTTCGTCCTTCCACTCTTTCGCGCCTCGGAATCCGAGTCCGCCGTAACGGTATTCGAGTAGCTTGAGCGGGCTTGGTGACGCGCAGGTTTGCGTCGAGACCAAATCGAAGAGCCAATATCCCGTAGCGGGACCGCCCACGTTATAGACGCGCACCGTCCAAGATTCGTTAAGCGCGACCCGCCCACCCTTTGCCTGATCCCGCTGAAGATCCACGTGCTCATGCGTCACGCCGAACTCGCCGAAGACGGGTCCGCTTGAAATGGAATTAAAGCCCGCATACCGGACCGTCCCTTTCTTGTCGCCTAGATTCCAAAAATCTACTGCGTGACCTTCGAATTCGGTTTGCGTCCAAGGGAACCAAATTCCTTTGTGATGATAGTGATCGGCAGGAAAGTCTTCGGTCATGAGGCGACCGGTTGGCGAAAAGAGCGGCTGAATGTATCCGCTTCGAATAAACGCGGGAGCAACGCCAGCCGGGGGAAGAACAAAGGCGTGGTTATAACTAAAGATCGGTAGGGATTTTCCGTTTTCGATGCGCGAAATTCGTAGTGTTGAAGCGTCCATATCGCAATGGATCGCCGGAGCATCGGCAGAAATGCTCGCGCCCCCCTCTTCCAATTCGAACGTTCGTTCCGTTCCCGCCCCGCTCTCGCCGGAAAGAATCCACCAAATTCCAGGACCTTCGTCGGGATCCACTTGAAACGGAACCGGCATCCGTTCTGTTCCTTTGACTTCGACCAAATGCATGGGGCGATACGCCCCAAATTCGGCGGGCAGCTGAGCAAAAACAGGCGTGTCGAGCCGTGGCGAGGCGCCTGCCTCGACTTTCAGCCGGAATAACGAATCGGCAAAAACGGAATCGCCAATCAAAGAAATTAGCGCAAAGGCGCCAAGGCGCGAAGACGCAAGGAGGAACCGGAAGCCATATGAGCCTCTGAGAATCACGGTGGGCTCGTGCATCATATTATTAGACCTCTCTCTCTATCTGTCGCGTGACCCATGCGCTATTTGTCGCATTAAATCTGAATCATGGTATCGGTTTGATTTCTTGACGTCACCGAATTTTGTCCGCGTCACCTTTATTTCTTAAGGGCTTGACTCGCGCGGGTTGAAAGTTCTTCCCATCGCGTCATGGCGGCCTGAAGTCGGTCGTTCAGACCCCGCTGTTCATGGGAAAGCGTTTTCAGGCGGACATAGTCCGAAGACGCCGAGATCAGTTCGGATTGAAGGGCAACCAATCGCTTCTCCATTTGTTCGATGGATTCTTCAAGTCCATCCAATTCCTTTTGCTCCTTAAAACTGAGGCGCGTGCTCGAACTTTTCTTTGGGGAATTTTCAGTTGTGACGGCAACAGAAACAGGCCTTCTTAATGATTGGGATGATTCTCGCTCTGCGACTTCTTGCTCGGCCTTCATTTCCAAATAAACGTCGTAGCCGCCCGGATACTTGGCCCAATGCCCGCCTCCATCATTCGCAATCACGCAATCCACCGTTCGATCGAGAAAATAACGATCGTGCGAAATCACGATCAAACATCCGGCGAAGCCATCGAGATAGTCTTCCAGTGACTGCAACGTGGCGATGTCCAAGTCGTTGGTTGGTTCATCCAGAATCAGAACGTTGGGATCGCGCATGAGCGTCCGCACGAGATAGAGCCGCCGCTGCTCGCCGCCGGAGAGCTTTCCGATGGGCAAATAAAGCATCTGCGGCGTGAAAAGAAAGTGCTCCATAACGGCAGCGGCGGTCATGACGGCTCCATCCGGAGCACGGAGCATCTCTCCTCCCTCTCGTTTCACGTATTCCAACGCGCGTTCATTCGGATCAAGTCCCTTGCTCTCCTGATCGTAATAGCCGATGTGAACCGTCTCACCGATCTCGATCTTTCCGCTGTCTGGCTGAAGATTCCCCGTGATCAGATTTACAAGCGTTGTCTTGCCGCAACCATTGGGACCGATGATGCCGAGGCGTTCGCCCTTGGGCATGGTGTGGGAAAAATCTTTGACGCACATCTTACCGCCAAGGGTTTTGTTGACCCCCTCAAGCGACAGGATTTTTCCGCCGAGCCGACGATTACCGGACTTAAAAGTCAGTGTCTCGACCGTGCGATCCACGACCTGATCCTTAAGTTCATGGTACTTTTTAATGCGGGCTTTTTCCTTGGTCGTTCGAGCGCGCGCGCCGCGCTTAAGCCAAGCCAGTTCATGGCGCAGAATGCTCCGCCGCCGTTGATCCGCAGCATCGAGCGCATTTTCAATCTCGGCCTTGCGCTCCAAGTAATATGAAAAATTTCCCTCAAAGCGACGCAGCGTTCCGCGCTCGATTTCAAAAATCACGCGGGTAATCCGATCGAGAAAATATCGGTCGTGCGTCACCAGCAACACCGCGCCCGCGAACTTCTTTAGATAGTCCTCCAGCCACGCGATCATGAACGTATCGAGATGATTCGTCGGCTCATCCAAAATTAAAAGATCGCACGGGGCGAGAAGCGCGCGCGCAAGGGCGACACGCTTGCGGTAACCCGGCGAAAGATTTTCGACGCGCGACTCCAAATCGCGAATGCCCAGTTTGCTCAGCACCGTCTTCGCTCGCGTTTCGATTTCCCAAGCTCCAAGAACGTCCATCCGGCGCGTAAGCTGCTCCATCTTTCGCAACAGCGCGGCGTCCTCCGGCTCTGATTCCAACTTCAGGGAGAGAAGTTCGTATTCACGGACAAGCGCCGCAACTTCGCCCTCGCCACTGAGCAGACAATCGAGAACGGTTTGCCCCGGCTCAAAATTCCGCTTCTGATCGAGAAATTCGATTCTAATGTCCTGTTTTCGGGCAATATTGCCGGCATCGGACGGTTCGGTTCCGGCGAGAATTTTTAGGAGAGTAGATTTGCCTGAACCATTCGCGCCGATAATTCCAATGCGATCACGCTCCTCAATGCCAAACGATACGTCGGTAAAGAGGTGCTTTAGACCATGCGCTTTGCTCAATCCTTGGACGGAATAAATATTCATGTTATCAAATCAAGTTTTTCATTACTCATGCGGGTGACGTATCTTCGACAATCCGATAGTTCGGATCCTTTTTCAGTTTCCAAATGAACCCATCCACGATGAAATGATGGACGTTAATAATTGAGACGACTAGAAGCACACTCGCCACATCATTTGCGCCCATCCAAATATAACCGGCCGGCCACAGACGAAATAGAGCGTAACCAAGCATAAGACACAAACCATAGAAGATCGTCGCATGATAAAACGAACCATGACGATTCTTTGGACGCGCGATTTGATCCTTAACGTGAAAAATCGTCACGATGGCGAGGTATTGAAGTCCGTGAAATATCGCAGCGAGCATGATTGCCTGCACGAACGGAAAAAGGACAAACCAACTTGCGTTCGTAAGCATGAGTAGCGGCGCGATAAGGGGAAGCTTCAATTTTGATCTCGTTTGAAGCGCGATAAACACAGCGAGCGGAATCAGGATCGCCGCGAAATCTATGACCCATGACAACACGATCAAGAGTTGGGCGACTCTGGGCTGCGTCGTTGCCCACTCTATCGGCAAAAGCCACCATATGCCAACACGCGTTGCCGGTTGGCATGTTGCGGATTTGATAAATGGAATCATGCATGACCACCATAACGCGCGCTTATGATTGATCGAAAGGTTGCATCCGGATCGGTAACTGTACATAACCGCCAATCCATAGGCTTGTGCGCAGTAATGGTAAGGATTCCATGTGAGATAGAGCGAAACGAAATGTCGCCCCAGTAAATCCGAAAAAACGATGCCCAGGGAAAGAACAAGAATTGTAACAAGTGGAAATCCCATCGTAAGAAACGGCAGCGATTGATACGCGCCCGGCTTGGCATAGAGGCGGACG